>JAFAZD010000384.1 GCA_019239955.1 Armatimonadota bacterium
TCCGTGGCTTGGAGGGCGGCATAGGCGCGGGGCCGGACGGCACGGCGGGCTGCTGGATGCCCGTCGCATCCGCCGAAGGCTGGCTCGGATGCGTCCCACCGAACACGAAGTAGCCGATGGCCCCCCCGCAGCCGACCGTAAGCGCGCCCAGCGCCAGGAATTTCAAAACATTGTCTGTGTTGTTGCGTGCCACTCCCCACTCCTCCCCAGTATCATACGGCCCCATGCCCCGGTTTGTCAAGGGCAATGACGAAAATCATCGGTGGGATGCCCCTACGCCATGCGGCTCTGGCGGCGCAGCAGGTAGCAGAAGAAGGGCGCGCCCAGAAACGCCGTGATGATGCCGACCGGCAACTCGCGCCCGTCCGGCATGACGCTCCGGGCGAGCGTGTCCGCCCAGACCATCAGCAGCGCCCCGCCCAGCGCCGCCAGCGGCAGGACGCGCCGCGCGTCCGGCGTCCCCGCCAGCCGGCGCGCGATGTGCGGCACCATCAGCCCGACGAAGCCGATGATGCCGGCGAACGCCACCGTCGCCGCCGTCAGCAGCGACCCGGTGACAATCAGGACAGTCTTGAACCGCTCCGTCTCCACCCCCAGCTGCTGCGCCGATTCCTCCCCCAGCGCGAATAAATTCATGGAACGCGCCTCCACCAGCAGCACGAGCAGGCCGACCGCCAGGAACGCCGCCAACACCCCGCCCTGCGCCAGCGTCGCGTCCTGCAGGGACCCCAGCAGCCGTCCCAGGACGTGCATCGCGTCCTGGGGCGGCCCCAGTTGCAGCATCAGCGTGGAGACGCCGCCCAGAAACGCGCTGACCACGACGCCCGCCAGCAGCAGGCTCGTCACCAGTACCCGCCCGCCCCGCCGCGCCAGCGCGTACACGACCGTCATGGCGGCCAGCGCCGACACGAACGCCGCCAGCGGCACGCCCAGCCCGCCCAGCCACATCGCCCCGCCCGCCCGCAGCAGCGCCGCCTCCGCCCCCACCGACGCCCCCGCCGAGACGCCGACGATGTACGGGTCGGCCAGGTCATTTCGCAGCAGCGACTGGAACGCCACCCCCGCCGCCGCCAGCGCCGCCCCCACCAGCGCCGCCAGCAGCAGGCGCGGCAGCCGCAGGCTCCAGAGGATGATGTCCTCCGGGGCCGTCCCGTTCGGCCCGTGCCACAGCGCCCTCCACACCGTCGCGGGCGGATAGTGCTCGCTCCCCAGCCCGGCGGCGACGGTCACGGAGGCCAGCAGCAGGGCCAGGAGCAGGAGGAAGGCGACGGCGGGGCGGGCCTGACACTGGCGCGGGGGAACGCCCTCTCCGGCGCAAGCGCCTCCCCCTCCCCCATCGGAACGGGAGAGGGATGTGTCACGAGAGGTTTGCTCATGCCTACCACCCTCTCCCGCTTGAGGGGGAGGGTCGGCGGCTTGCCGCCGGGGTGGGGGCCTCTGCGCCGGAGAGGGGGCTTCTTTCTTCACTTCACCCCCGGATGCAGGGCGCGGGCGACCTGCAGCAGCCCCTCGGTCACGCGCGGCCCCGGGCGCTCCAGGAGGTTCCGGTCCGTGACGGACACGAAGCGCCCGGCGCGGACGGCGGGCAGCCGCCGCAGCGCCGGGTCGGCCCGCAGCGCCGCCTGATCGCCCGGCGCGGCCAGGATCACGTCCGGCGGGTGCGCCAGTACCGTCTCCCGCGACAGCGCCCCGTAGCCCGTGATCGTCGCCGCATTGACGCCGCCCGCCTCCGTGATGAGGCTGTCCAGGAACGTCCCGCGCCCCGCCACGAACAGCGGGTTCGTTCCGATCACGAGCAGCACCCGTGGGCGGCGCGGGTCGCGCGCCGCCAGCGCCCGCGCCTGCCGCCGCTGGGCCTCCATGCGCGCGACGACCACATTCGCCGGGTGCGTCGCCCCCGTCACCTGCCCCAGCAGCCGCAGGCTCCGCTCCACCCCGTCCAGCGTGTCCGGCCTGACCGCGAACACCGGCAGCCGCAACTGGGTCAGCCGCGCGACGGGCGCGGACGTGGCGACCACATCGCCGACAATCAAATCCGGCCGCAGCGCCACCACGCGCTCATAGTTGACCCGGACATCGCCGATCTTCGCCACCCGACGCGCCGCCGGGGGATAATCGCAATACACGGTGTCCCCGACCACCCGGCCCCCCAGCCCCAGCGCGAACAGCATCTCCGTGGTCGCCGGCGTCAGCGACACGATCCGGCGCGGCGCGGCCCGCTCCGTCACTCGCATCCCCCGCGCGTCCGCCACCGTCACTGGGATGGCCGACGCAGGGGCGGCCATCACCAGCAGCGCCAGCCACAAGAAACGTCTCCTCATGCGCCTATGATGTCGGTTTTCCTGCCCTTTGTCAAGGCGGCGTTTGACAAGCGGAGACAAGTTAGGATACAATGAGCGACACTGCTGCGCTCAGGATGTGTCAGAGGCCCGGCGAATGAGAGGCCATGATGCGCCCGGCGAATGAATTCGCGGGCTTGCATATTACAAAGTCGGCTGCGCCGACTGAGGCCTCAGTCCCGCAGGGACTTTGTGTTAACCAAGCCCGCGAATTCATTCGCCGGGCTAACACCCACCGTGCCAGATGATGGCGTCGGGTGGATGGGCTGTTTTCGTTATGCTGGACATCAAGTTAATCCGCACCAACCCGGAGTTCGTGAAGGAGCGCCTCGTCGCCCGCCTGGCCGATCCGGCTGCCGTAGACGCCGTGCTGGAGGTGGACGCCCGCTGGCGGGCCGTCACCACCGAGGCCGAGGAATTGCAGGCGCAGCTCAACCGCGACAGTAAGGGCATCGGCCAGCTCATGCGCGAGGGCAGGCGCGAGGAGGCCGAGGCCGTCAAAGCCCGCAATCGGGAATTGGGCGACCAAATTGCTGCGCTACGGGAGGAAGAGCGGGCGCGCAAAGAAGAACTGGACGATCTGCTCTTTTACATCCCCAACCTGCCCCACGAGACGACGCCGCCCGGCCCTGAAGAAAACTTCCAAATCGTCAAAACAAGCGGCGAGTCGCCCCGCTTTGACTTCGCCCCGAAGGCCCACTGGGACATCGCCACGGAACTGGGCCTGATTGACTTTGCGCGCGGCGCCAAACTCTCCGGCAGCGGGTTCGTGCTCTACAAGGGACTGGGGGCGCTGCTGGAGCGCGGGCTGATCGCCTTCATGCTGGACCTGCACACCGCGCGGCACGGCTACACCGAGTTCTCCACGCCCTTCTTCCTCTCCCGCGACAGCGTCCGGGCCAGCGCGCACCTGCCCAAGTTCCAGCCGGAGATGTACCACGACGCCGAGGCCGACTTATTTGCCCTGCCCACGGCGGAGCCGGCGTTAATCAACATCCACCGCGACGAGATTCTGGACGGACGCGATCTGCCGCTCAATTACGTCGCCTACTCGCCCTGCTGGCGGCGCGAGGCGGGCGCGGCGGGCAAGGACACGCGCGGCCTGCTGCGCGTCCACCAGTTCGACAAGGTGGAGATGGTCAAGTACACGCTCCCCGAAGCGTCCTACGACGCGCTGGAAACACTGGTCACGAACGCGACGGACGTGCTGGACGCTCTGGGCCTGTGTTACCGCATCAAGCTGCTCGCCGCCGGGGACATCTCGTTCGCCGCCGCCAAGTGCTACGACATTGAGCTCTACGCGCCCGGCGTGGACGCCTGGCTGGAGGTCTCCTCCTGCTCCAATTGCGAGGACTTCCAGAGCCGCCGGGGAAACATTCGTTTCCGCCGCGAGCCGGGGGCCAAGCCGGAGTTCCCCCATCTGCTGAACGCCAGCGGCACGGCCCTGCCGCGCCTGGTCGCCACCCTGCTGGAGACGTATCAGCAGGCCGACGGCTCCGTCGCCGTCCCCCCGGCGCTGTCGCCCTATGTCGGGGGCCGCACCGCGTTGAATAAGGAGGGAGGACGCTGATGCAATTCACGCACGAACGGACCCTGATTGTGGATAGGCCGTTGCGCGCCGTGCGGGGGCACTGGGCGGAGCCGGACGCCCTCGCCGGACGCCTCTCCCACATCCGCGCCGTCGCGCCCGGCCCCGCCGACGACCTGGCCCGCTTCGTCATCTGCCTGGACACCAGCCACCTGGAGTTCGCCGTCCAGCGGACCATGAACACCGACGAGACACTCTGCTGGCAGAGCCTGGGCACGGAGTTTCTTTACGTGCTCTGCGTCACCTTCCGGCCCCAGGCCGGCGGGACGTGCCTGACGCTGACCGTCGCCTACGACCCGCCCGGCTTCCTCGCCGACGTTGCCGAGTCGCTGGGGCTGGCCCGCCTCTTTGAACGCGCCCTGGACGCCGACCTGCGCCGCTACGCCGACGCCCTCCGTCAGCGCCCCCCGGCGGAACTGGCCCTGGTGGAATGACCATGCCTGACAAGAACCTTGCCCGAAAGACAGCCGCCTGTGTGCTGGCATTGATGGCGACCGTCGCCGGAGCGACGATGGCGCAGTCCGACGGCCTGACTCCGGTTTCCCTGCGGGCGTCCGCTCCCGGCAGCACCGCCCGCTACGACTTCGGCGAGACCAGCCTGCTGGACGAGCCGCAGATCGTCCATACGTTCCGACTGCGTAACGACGGCACGACGCCGCTGACGCTGGAGAGCCTGGTCCCGTCCTGCCACTGCACCACAGCGCTGGTGGAACCCGACGGCGCGCTGCCGACGCTCGCGCCCGGCCAGGCGGCCTCGGTGCGCGTCTCCATCGTGGCCGAACCCTACCTGACGGGGACGCTGCTCAAGTCCGTCGCGGTCTACGCCAAGGGCATTGCCGACCCGGTCGCCACGCTGGAGATACACGCCGTCCTGCGCCCCAGCGTCGTTCTCGCGCCGGAGGCGCTGGACTTCGGCACGGTCGCCGCCGGTCAGTCCCGCTCCCTCACCCTGACCGCGCACCTCGATTCGCGCCTGCTGTCCGGCGGGACGCCGCCGAAGATAATCGCGTCCGACCCGGACATTCGGATTGACGCCTCGGCGGACAGCGCCGCCGGCCCTTCGCGCGCCTTCACCTATCACGTGACTCTGGAGCGTGACGCGGCGCTCGGCCCCGTCCGCGACCTGCTGCGCTTTGCCCCAACGGCCGGTGACGCCTCCGGCCTCAGCTTGGCCGACGGCCCCGCCGTTTCCGTGACGGGGCAGGTGGTCGGTGCAGCCTCGGCGGAGCCGACCGCCCTCGCCTTCGGGGTCGTGACTCGAGGTCGCGCCGCCGTGCGCCCGCTCCATTTGGAGGCCCGTGACGCCGGCCTCTGGGACACCGCCAGAATCGCCGCCGACAGCCCCTGGCTGACGGCCCGCCTAGTCCCATCCCGGTCCGCCCGCCGGACGCTGGAGGTGACTCTCAGCCCCGCCGCGCCCGCCGGCTCGGTGCAGTCACAGATCGTTGTTGCCCTCGCCAACGGTCAGCGCCTGCGCGTCCCCGTCACAGCCTACGTCTCCACCGCCCCATAGGCGATTTGAAAAATCTCCGGCAAAACTGCTTGACAGATGCCCGGCGGTGTGATAAGATAGGGTCAGCGTCGGAAGACGCCCAGTTTCCATCAGCGTGCGCACCCTCGCGCACACGCAGAAGCGCCGCCCGGTGTATCCCCGCACCGGGCGGCGCTGTTTTCCACTCATCCCCTTATGCCGCTGTGGGACGCGGGGTGGCCCTCCTTGACGCCGCCCCCTCTCCCTCTGTATAATAACTTCGATACAGGCGCATCTTTCTGCGAGAAATCCCGTTATTCAGACTGCAAGGAACGTTTTCATGTCAGGACACAGCAAATGGCATAGCATCCGGCACACCAAGGGCAAGCTGGACGCCCAGCGCGGCAAGCTGTTCACCCGGCTCACCCGCGACATCATCATCGCCGCCAAGTCCGGCGGCGGCAACCCGGACGCCAACATCACCCTGCGGGCGGCGATCACCCGCGCCCGCGAGGCGTCCATGCCCCAGGACAACATCAAGCGCGCCATCGCGCGCGGCACGGGCGAGGGCGACGGGGCCCACTACGAGACCCTCACCTACGAGGGCTACGGCCCCGGCGGCGTCGCCATCCTGGTGGACTGCCTGACCGACAACAAGCAGCGCACCGTCTCCGACATCCGCGCCTTCTTCAACAAGAACGGCGGACGCTTGGCCGAATCCGGCAGCGTCAGTTACTTGTTCACCCCGAAGGGCGTCATCATCGTGGATCCCGGCGTGTCCACCGAGGAGGCCGTCACCGAGGCCGCGATTGAAGGCGGTGCGGAGGACATCCAGCCGACCGAGGACGGGGGCTTCGAGATCACCACCGCCCCCGCCGACCTGGCCGTCGTGCAGCAGGCGCTGGAGGCTGCCAAGATTAAATACGCCTCCGCCGAGCAGACCATGATTCCGACCACGACCGTGCCCCTGGCCGGCAAGGAGGCGAACCAGGTGCTGCGCCTGGTGGACATGCTGGAAGATCACGACGACGTGCAGACCGTCTACGCCAACTTCGACATCCCGGAGTCGGAGCTCGAAGCCGCCGAGGCGGGCCGCTGACGCCGCCCGGGGGAAGTCCCCCGACGAGGAACATGCCGCTCCACTTAAAACCCTGCCGCCTGCTGGCTTATGGAGCGCTGGCCTGCCTGCTCGCCGGCCCACTCGCCGCCGTGGCTCGCGCTGACGACTTCAAGATCAGCGTCGCCATGGGGATCGGGGGGCACTTCCGGGCTGGGACGTGGCTGCCCGTCACCGTCACCATCATCAACACCGGGACGGACCCCGTTCACGGGCAGGTGCAGCTCTACGCCGCCGACCCGACCGGCAGCGGCGCGGACTCCCTGTTCGCCCGGCCGGCGGATGTCGCCGTCTCCGGCCCGGCCCCGCAGGCTTTCCAGCTCTACACGCGCAGCCTCGACCCGGCCCGCTTCGACGTCGTCGCCCAACTGATCTCCGGGGCCGAGCGCGGCGACGGGCGGGTGCTTGCAAAAATCTCGTCCTCGGCAGACCCGCGCAGCTTCTCCGGCCTCGCGGTCGGCGACAAAGACCTGTTCCTGGTCGGCTTCTCCGCCGACCCCGCCGCCTTCACCTACCTCAACGGCCAGAAGTGGGGCCTGATGCACACCGCCGCCAGCGTCGCGCCGGAGGCGACCATCACCGTCGGCGCACGCATTGGCGGGGGGCCGAACGCGACACAGACCTTTATCGCGTCGGGCAGCCAGGCCAGCGTCCAGGCCGCCACGGCCTCGCCCGCCGACCTGCCCGACAAGCCCGCCGGCTACAGCGGCGTGGACGCCGTCCTGCTGCGCGCCGACGCGCCGCTGGATTCGCTCTCGGAGGCCCAGACGGACGCCCTCAAGGCCTGGGTGGCCGCCGGGGGACATCTCGTCGTCTGCGGCGGCGCGGACCCGACGCCCTTCTCCAACGCGTTCTATTCCGGCCTGCTCCCGGCCGGCATCGGCCCCGCCGTCTCCGTTCCGGCCCCGCCGGGACTGGGGGTGGGGGGGACTGTCCCCGCGCTGGCCTTGACGCCCAAGCCGCTGCCCGATGTCCGTGTCCTCTCCTCCCTCGGGAGTCGCCCGGTCGTCGTCGCCGGACCCTACGGCGCGGGCCGGGTCTCGCTGATCGCCTTCGATCCGACCGCGCCAGCCTTCCGCGCCTCGACCGGCCCCGCCGAGGCCGCCTTCTGGCAGAACGCGCTCTCCAGCCACCCGTCTTCCTTCCTGGGAGTCGTCGCCGCCCGCGAGGAGGGCCGCCGCTCCCCCTTCTACTACGGCTATGGCGGCTTTGAGCAGCTCTCCGACGCCGTCATGCGCGCCCCGGCGCTGGACGCCCCTGGCGCGGGCGTCGTCGGCCTGTTCCTGCTCGCCTACGTCCTGATCCTGGTCCCCGTCAACTATCTGGTCCTCAAGCGCCTGGACAAGAAAGAATGGTCGTGGGTGACGGTCCCGGCCCTCGTCCTCGTGTTCGCGGTCGCCACCTACGGCGTCGGCTACGCCGCCAAGGGCAGCAGCGTCTTCGTCAACCGCGCCGCCGTGGTCGAGACCGCCGCCGGGCAGCGGCAGGCCGGCCTCTACACGGAGATCGGCCTCTTCTCGCCGCATCGCACCGCCTACGACCTCACGGTCGCCGATCCCAACGCCCTCGCCGCCATCCCCGCGCCCCCGGAGGAGTTCGGCCCCTACGGGCGGCGCGGCCAGCCCGCCGGCGGCGCTTATGGGCAGACGCGCTTTGTCCAGACCTCCGGCGACGCCAAAGTGCAGGACGCGGCGGTGAACATGTGGGCCATGCGCGCCTTCGACCTCCAGACGGTCACGGATTTGGGCGGCGCAATCACGTCCTCACTCAGCCACAACCCTGGGACCGGCGCGGTCAATGGTACGCTCGCCAACCATACGCCCCACGCGCTGACCGAATGCCGCCTCTTCCTCAACGGCCAGTGGCAGCCCGTCGCCGACCTGCCCCCCGGCGCGACCGCGTCCGTCGCCGCCACGTTCCCGGTCGGCCCCAGCAATGCCCTCTACCTTATCAGCACCCAGCAGTGGGCGCAGATGCCGCCCCTCGCCAGCCACCCCGATAAGAACGACCCGAACAGCACCGTCGGCCAGCGGATGCGCGCCGCCCTCGCCGACTTCGTCCGCGACGCGGGCGGCAACCCGAACAACGGCCAGTATTTCGGCCCCAACAACGACCCGCCCCCTGTGTTTCTGCCCCGCGCCGATGAGGCGATCCTGACCGGCTGGAGCACCGACGATTCCCTCGCCGGCCCGCCCCTGCGCGTGGACGGCCACCCCGTCACCCAGAACAACGTCACCTTTGTTGTCGTCCACATCCCGCTGCGCTGACCATTTCCCCTTCCCGCTCCCTCAGAATTGGGGGCTGGGGGGCCACTTTCATCATGGGCATCCTGACCGATAATCCAGTCCTGCGGCGCGAAGTGCGCGCCCGCCTGCGCCTTCGGCGGCTGACCGCCAGCAAGCCCCTGGCCTGGATCGTCGGCCTGACCTCCCTGGTCATTGTCTACTTCTACATCAAGGGGCTGATCGCCATTGGGCGCGGTGACACCCAGACCGCCCGCGAGCTCTGGGCCTATCTGCTCCTGTCCCTGCTGCTCTTGGTCGTCATCCTCGCCCCCGCGCTGCTCTCCACGGCCATCACCCAGGAGCGCGAGCAGCAGACCTGGGAGGCGCTGACCACCACCCGCCTGACCGCCGCCGAGGTCCTGCTGGGCAAATGGCTGGCCCGCCTGTCCCTGACCGGCCTGCCCCTGCTCGTCCTGCTCCCGTTCCTGATCGGCTGCGCCGTCAGGGGCGGCGTGGGCATCTCCACCAACCTGAGCGCCCTGCTCTTCCTCGCCCTCACCGCCGGCTTCTACGGCGTTCTGGGCCTGCTCTGCTCATTTCTCGCCCGCAGGACCGTCACCGCGACGGTGGCCGCCCTCACCATCGCCATCTTCCTGTGCGTCGGCACCCCCATTCTCGCCGCCCTCACCGCCGAATACGTCCGGGCCGCCTCAACCGACTACTCGTACCGCGACCCGGTGGTGCTCTGGATCAACCCGTTCTACGCCCTGACGGCCTTCCTGTCCGTGCTGGAGCCGCATGGCGTCGGCATGATCGGCGGCCCCGGCGCTCTGGGCCCGCAGCCCCCCGGATCGGTCGTTGCCTTCTACCTCATCACCAGCCTGCTGGCCATCGCCGCCGGGCTGTCCTTCATGGCCGCCCGCTTCCGCCACGCCGCCCGCGACCAATGAGCCTCCTCGCCGACAACCCCGTCTTCCGGCGCGAGGCCCGCTGGTGGCTGCGGCTGCGGCGGCTGCGGAAAAACAAGGCGCTGGCCTGGCCCGTCGGCGTCATGCTGCTCTGCCTGGCCTGCTTCTACTGGCGCGGCCTGATGGCCTTCTTCCATGGGGCGGATGTGAACGACGCGCGGACGGGTTGGATCGTCAGCCTCTTTGTCGTGCTGGGCGTCATTGTGCTGCTCGCGCCGACGCTCTCGGCCAATGCCATCAGCCAGGAACGCGAGCAGCAGACCTGGGAGACGCTGGCGGCCACGCGCCTGACCGCCGGGCAGGTCCTGGCGGGCAAATGGCTGGCCCGCCTGGTGCCGGTCGGCCTGTTCATCCTGCTCGCCCTGCCGCCGCTGCTGGGGTGCGGCTTCATCGGCGGCATCTCCTGGCTGGAGGCGCTGGCCGTCCTGGCGTTCCTCCTGGCGACCGCCGCCTTCTTCAGCCTGGTCGGCCTGACCTGCTCGTTCCTCGCCCGCAAGACCATGACGGCCATCACGCTCTCCGTCACCGTCGCCATGCTGCTGTGCCTCGGCACCTATATCATGGACCTGCTCATTGGTGGGATGATTGGAGACCCATGGTACAATGACGGCGACCTGTTGGTCTGGGGCAACCCTTTCTATGTTCTGGCCATCTTGCTGCAATGGCTTGATCCGACGGGTTCGCCGGTTCCGCCGCAGGCATCAACGGTCGTCGGAACGTACTCCGGGATGCTGCTGCTCGCCATCGTCATCTGTTTCTACTATATGCTCACGCGCTATCGCCGCGCCGTGCGCGGCGGACGCCCATTAGGAGAACCGCTCAAGTGATCGACATCCTTCACCTGCACAAAGAGTATAAAAATCTGGTCGCCGTCAACGACCTGAGCCTGCACCTGGACGCGGGGGACATCTTCGGCTTCATCGGCCCCAACGGGGCGGGCAAGACCACCACCATCAAGATGCTCGCCACCCTGCTGCGCCCGACGTCCGGCACGGCCCGCATTGACGACATTGACGTGGTCGAGCACCCGGAAGCCGTGCGCGAGCGCATCGGCTACATGCCGGCCTTCTTCGGCATCTACGACGACATGCGCGTCTGGGAGTATTTAGATTTCTTCGCCGGGGCGTACCGGCTCCCCAGGGCGCAGCGCCCCCGCCTGATTGACGACGTGCTCGCCCTGACCGACCTGACCGTGAAGAAGGACAACTACGTCGAGGAGCTCTCCACCGGCATGAAGCAGCGCCTGTGCCTCGCCAAGACCCTGATCCACGACCCCAAGGTGCTGCTGCTGGACGAACCCGCCTCCGGCCTAGACCCCCGCGCCCGCATCGAGATCAAGGAGCTCTTCAAGGAGCTGAAGGCGATGGGCAAGACCATCATCATCTCCTCCCACATCCTGCCCGAGCTGGCGGACTTCTGCAACAAGGTCGGCATCATCGAGCGCGGCCAGATGCTGATTGAGGGCGACGTGCAGGACATCATGGCCCAGGTGATCGGCGGCAAGACATTGGAGATCAGGCTGCTGGACGGCTATGATCGCGCCGCCGAGCTCCTGCAAGCCTCCCCCCACGTCCGCTCCGTCCGCCCCCTCAACGCCCACCTGCACATTGACTTCACCGGCGATGAGCAAGATCAGGCCGACCTCAACAAACTCCTGGTGGACAACGGCCTGCGCGTCCTGACCTTCTCCGAGCAGGAGACTGACCTGGAAGACATCTTCATGAAAGTCACCAAGGGTTTGGTACAATAACGAGATCATGAGGCGGCGCGAATGAGCCTGCTGAAAAAGAATGAGGAAGAGAAACGGCGGGAGCTTGTCGGTGGCTCCTTCGTCATGGGGTGCTTTTTGGCCTTCGGCTCCTACACTGTCCACCTCCATGAGCCTCAAAGGCCGCTTAAAGCAGTCGCCTGTGGCGTAGTCGCGCTCCTCTTCTTTGGGCTATCCTTCTACAATATGCGGAGGAAGCCATCCGATCCAGGTGCTTTGCCGGCGCAAATCACCGAGATTGAGCAACGTTCGCTTCTCTTTCGCTGGCCTCTTACGCTTGTATCTCTCTTTCTCTTTACGGGGACTATATTTGATTTGGCTGCTCACCGTCCTCAAGATGCTTCTATGGCCGGAATCGTGGCATTGGTCACTGGGGTAGGGGCCACCCAGGCGTGGCAGATCTGGCTCAGAAGACGCTAGTGGTGCTGCACATAGGAGTGGGAGACAGCATGAACAAACCACGTACCGGACGGACGGACATCAAGCGGCGTCTGGCCTTTATGGACAAGGCGCACGACTGAACGCCCGGTCTGCATCGTTCGTCATGTCAAGGCAGTGACCGGAACATTTCCGGTGAAAGGTTCGCCTAACAGTGGAACAATCGGGACGGTGGCCTAATCCAAGGCGCGCAGGTCGCCGATAATACGCTCAGGACGCCAGGCGGAGGGGGCGTTGGCCGCCGCGTCCGAATCCGTCACGCCGGTCAGCACCAGCACGGTATGCGCGCCCGCCCGGTTGCCCACCGCAATGTCGGTGTCCAGGCGGTCGCCCACCATCACGCTCTGACCGGCGGGAACTCCGGCCGCCTGCAGGATCGCCTCGTAGGCGTGTGGCTCCGGCTTGCCGACGGTCAATGGCTCCCGGCCCGCCGCCGTCGCCAGGGCCGCCACCAGCGAGCCGCCGCCGGGAATCTCACCGTCCTCCATCGGGAAGGTCGAGTCGCGGTTGGTGGCGATGAACTGAGCGTGGCCCCGCGTGATCGCGGCGTGGGCGAAGCGCAGTTTGTCGTAGGTGAACTGCTTGTCAATGCCGACGACCACGTAGTCAATGGCCTCAAAGGGCACGGAGTCGGCGACCGTGACGGGGACCAGGCCGCCGGAGTCGGCCAGCTCCCGCGCCAGGCCAATCTCGCCGATGACGAACACCGAGCGCCCCGCCGCGCCCCGCGCCTTGAGATACAGCGCCGTCGCGTAGGCCGACGTGTAGATTTGCTCTTCGGCGATGTCCAGGCCGTTGACCCGCACCAGTTTTTCCTGGTAGTCGCGGCGCGTCCGGCCCGAATTGTTGGTCAAAAAAAAGACCCGGCGGCCCGTCCGCGTGAGCCGCCGGACGGCCTCCGCCGCATGGGGGATGGCCGTCTCGCCCAGGTACATGACCCCGTCCAGGTCGAACACATACGTCGTGATCTCTTGCCCTTGTACCAGCATAGGCCGCAGTGTAGCACACGGCGCGGCGGGTTGTCAATTCACCGGGCCGTCACCGGCGCTGGGTTTATCCCCGCCCCCGGCGGGGAAGAACAAGATAGAGGCGTTCCGATGCCTCGCCCGATAACTTTGTTCGTCAAATACAATAAAGCCCTACCACGCGCGTACCGGCGGGGAAGGGAAGGATACAATCCATGAAATCGGCCTCGGAAATAGACGTCAATCAGCACATTTATGCCTTGCAGCACATTGAGAGCGGTGAGTTCATCTGCCTGCTGCAAGACGGCCACGACTACCTCGCCTGCTTCTCTGACGGCGACACGGCCTTGCAATTCCGCACGGAGTTGGGCCTGCAGGAGCACGTGGACCTGTTCGCCACCACCCTGGATCACAGCCCCTTCCGCCACTTCTGGCTGGACGGCGAGAGTGTCGAGATCGGCCAGGAAGTCGCCCGCTAATGCACCTGGGATGACAGAAACGGCAACGGCCCGCCTCTCTGACGGAGGCGGGCCGTTTCTCGTTAAGGCCGGGGGTTAGAACCGGCCGCCGACGCTCACCACGAACCCGTTGGCGTGGTCCACGAACTGATACTTGGCGTCGGCGAAGAGGACACTGGTGAAGTTGTATCCCGCCTGCGCCTGCGCCCCGATCCGCGTCGCCACCGAGATGTTGCTCTGGTTCACGAAATACAGGCCGGCCCCCACGCCGTAGTAGGCGTTGCCCGCCGCCGTCGGCGAGGCGTTGTTGGCCCCGAAGAGCTGCGAGACCGTCAGCGGGATCACCGTCGAGTGCGCCCCGCCCTTCGAGCCGGTCTCCACGCCCAGCCCGATAACCGTGTGCGACAGCGGCCCCAGCGAGCCGATGATCGGCAGCCCGTACTGGAAGTTCGCCGCGAACTGCGTCGAGCCGCCCTTGTCCTTGGCGTCGCTGCCCGACGGCACGAAGACGCCCAGCGACAGCCCGCTGGGGCTGCCCACCAGGGGAATCACCGGTCCGGGCGCCGCCTTCGCAGCGCCCCCCACCGCCAGCGCGCCGACGGCGCACAAACCTGCCAACCAACCGATCTTCAATGCATGTTCTCCTTTGCGGAATGGACCTAGGGGTGACCCGGCGGGTCACCCCTACAGTGTGTTACAGCGCCACCTGTCGGGCCGACTCCATGCCCGGAATCTGCCGCAGCTGGGCCATCACGGGGTCGGGGATCAGCGTGTCCAGCTTCAGCACCATCATCGCCGGGCTGCCCTCGCCGCTCTCGCGGCCGACGTGCATCCCCGCGATGTTGATGCCGGCGTCGCCCAGGGCCGTGCCGACCTTGCCGATGATGCCGGGCTTGTCCGTGTGCTGGGTCAGCAGCATCGGCCCGGACGGGCGGATGTCCACCCGGAAGCCGTCAATGTGGACGATGCGGATGTTGTCCGGGCTGAACACCGTGCCGCAGATCTCCCGCGCGCTGCCCGGCCCGCGCTTGCGTACCGTCAGCAGGCAGGAATGCGCCTCGTTGGCGGGCGTCCGACTCTCCGTCACCTTGATGCCCCGGCTCGCGGCCAGGCCCGGCGCGTTGACGTAGTTGACGCTCTCCGGCACGATCGGCTCCAGCAGGCCCTTCAGCACCGCGCGGGTCAGGTGGACCGTCGGCAGGCTTTCGAACTCCTCCCCGGCGTAGATCACCTCCACCTCCTCAATGGTGCTGGAGGTGAGCTGCGCGTGCAGGCTGCCGATCTTCTCGGCCAGCGTCAGGTACGGCTGGATGCGCGCCAGCACGTCGGCGGCCACCGACGGCATGTTCACCGCCGCCCGCGCCGGCCGGCCCTGCAGCACGTCCGCAATCTGCTCGGCAATGTCAATGGCGACGTTAACCTGCGCCTCCTCCGTGCTCGCGCCCAGGTGCGGCGTCGTGATGATGTTGGGGACGCCGAGCAGGGGATTGTCTTTGGGGGCCGGCTCGGTGGAGAACACGTCCACCGCCGCCCCGCCGATCCTGCCGGACCTCGCCGCCTCGGCCAAGGCCGCCTCGTCGATGATGCCGCCCCGCGCGCAGTTGATCAGCCGCACCGTCGGCTTCATCCGCGCCAATTTCTCAGCGTTAATCATCCCCAACGTCTCTTTGGTCTTGGGCACGTGGACCGTGATGTAGTCCGAGTCTTGGTACAGCGTGTCCAGGTCTACCAGCGTGATGCCCAGCGCCTCCGCCTGCTCCGGCTTGAGATAGGGGTCGTTGCCGATGACCCGCATCTCGAACGACTGCGCCCGCTTCGCCACTTCGCGCCCGATCTTGCCCAGCCCGATCACGCCCAGGGTCTTGTGGTAGACCTCGGACCCCATGTACTTGGAGCGCTTCCACTCGCCCTGTCGCAGCGAGGAATCGGCCTGCGGGATGTTGCGCGCCAGCGCCAGCAGCATGGCGATGGTCAGCTCGGCGGCGGCGATGGTGTTGCCCTCCGGGCTGTTGACCACCAGGATGCCGCGCTTGGTCGCCGCGTCCACGTCAATGTTGTCCACCCCGACCCCGGCCCGCCCGATGATCTTGAGCCGCTCCGCGCGGGCAATGATGTCCGCCGTCACCTTGGTCTCCGACCGCACGGCCAGCGCGTCATACTCCCCGATGATCGCCGCCAGCTCCTCCTTCGGCAGTCCCGTCCTCACGTCCACGTCCGCGACCCGCTTGAGGATGTCAACCCCCTCCGGCGCAATCGGGTCACTGACCAGCACTTTCGGCATCAAAAATTATCCTTCTTCTACTGAATTCAAAGCCGCTCGACGTTGATTGTCCCGCCCTTGACGAAACGCATGGAGAGCCGATAGCCTTCCATGAGAGCCATCCCCAGGCGCGGCTCGCCGTGCCAGGCCAGCGCCTCCACGTCGCGCGCCTCGCCCGCCAAGAGCACTTTGGCCGGGTGGATCGCCGCCTCGATCCGGCTGCCGTCGGCGAACCGCACCGTCCGCGACCCCGTCTGCGGCAGCCCCAGCGCGGCCACGTCCGCCTCTGGAAGCAGCAGGTCGCCCGCGAAGCCGGTCCACAGCAGGCATAGGAACTTCCGCTCCTGGCCGCCCGCGCCCTGGACGACCACCGGGACCATGGGCCGCCCGTCCTGATCCATCCCGCCGATGACCATGTTCCTGTCTCCTTTGGCGTCTCAGCCGGTATGGTACTCCAAGCGGCGGGCGTTTGTCAACGTAAGTTGTGGGTGATTGTTCCGCGGCCTCGCCTATGTGTCCTATGTGTCATAATAAGGGGGACGCAGCCGCGTCGAAAGAAAGGCTCTCCCCATGACACCTCCCCGATGGGCGGAAAAACGCCCTCGTCCCTCCCGAAAAATACTCGCCGCAGGCGCGTTCGTCGCGTTCGCCGGCGGTCTCCTCGTCGTCTCCCGCCAGTGCGCCCACACCCAGGCGACGAACGCCGCCCTGCCGCCGCCGGGCGTGCTGCGGACGGGGCAGGCCGCGTTCGGCGGCTGGACCACGGACGCCCCCGGCGTGCGCCGGCGAATCACGCTGACCGACCTGCCCGCGCCCTATGCCACGGCCTCGGTGGACCACGGGCCGCAGATGGTGGCCCGACCTGACTACGCCTGGCCCAAGGCCCCGGCCGGCTTCCAAGTCCAGCAGTACGCGACCGACCTCGACAACCCCCGCAAAATCGTCACCGCCCCCAACGGCGACCTGTTCGTCGCCGAGAGCGGGCCGGGGCGCATCCGGGTGCTCAGGGGCGTGACGGCTGACGGCCATCCCGCCCAAAATACCGTGTTCGCTTCGGGCCTGCACCAGCCGTTCGGCATCGCCTTCTACCCCGGCGGCCCCCACCCGCAGTGGGTCTACGTCGGCGACACCGACGCGGTGCTGCGCTTCCCCTATCGCAGCGGCGACACCAAGGCGCGCGGCCCCGCCGAGACCATCGTGCCGGACATCCCCGGCGGCGGCCGCCTGCGCGGCGGCGGCCACTGGACCCGCGACGTCGTCTTCTCCAATGACAACAAGAAGATGTTCGTCTCCGTCGGCTCCCACTCCAACGTGGACGAGAGTCCGTGGGAGCACGCCCTGGAGTACCACCGCGCCGACATCCTCCAGTATAATCCCGATGGGACCGGCTTCCGGCTGTACGCGACCGGCATCCGCAACCCCGTCGGGCTGGCCGTGGACCCGCAGACCGGGGTGCTCTGGACCTCGGTGAATGAGCGCGACGGGCTGGGGGACGACCTGCCGCCGGACTACATCACGCACGTCACCGAGGGCGGCTTCTACGGCTGGCCCTGGTACTACCTGGGCGACCACCCGGACCCGCGCCACAAGGGAGAGCACCCGGAGCTGGCCGGCCGCATCACCGTGCCGGACGTGCTGATCCAGGCCCACTCGGCGTCGCTCGCGCTGACGTTCTACACGGGCCGCCAGTTCCCGGCCCAGTACCGCGGCCAGATTTTCGCCGCCGAGCACGGCTCCTGGAACCGCGACAGCCGCACGGGCTACAAGGTCATCATGGCGCCCGTCCGGGACGGCAAGGCGACGGGCGAGTATGACGACTTCCTGACAGGGTTCGTCACCCCCGACGGCGACGTGTGGGGGCGGCCCGTGGGCGTGGCGGTCGGCGGCGACGGCTCCCTGTTCGTCGCCGATGATGGCACCAACAGCATCTGGCGCGTCCGCTACGTCGGGGCCGCCGCCGGCAGGGCCGCCGCCCGGTAGCCCTCTTCCGTGGCAGCCGCACATAAAAAACGCTCCGGCCGCTCGCCGGAGCGTTTTTCCGTGTTATAATGAGACCATCCAGAAGCGGCCGATGGCGTCCGATAATCCGAGCAAGCATCGTTGTCAGGAGGAACGCACATGGCTCTGACCCCTCTTCAGCAGCAAGGGCACGACGCCCTGGTGCGCGAGTTTCGCGCCTACGAACAGTCCGCCGCCTGGGACGGCTGCCTGCAGTGCCTGGCCGAGCAGCGCCTGGCACGGCTGGCCTCCCCCCAGGCCATGCGCCGCGCCGGCCTGCGCGCCGCCTACCTATCGGGCCAGATTCTCGCCTGCCGGCAGTTTCTCGCCGTCCCCCATTCCTGCGACCACGACCGCATGGACGACTTCCTCGCCGGCCTCTCCGTGCCTCGCCGGGACCGGATGCCCGACTGAGAGACAGAACGCCGCTCATGACTCCTGCTCCGATATCTTCCCCTCTGCCGGGCCGGCTCCCCTCTTCGGCCCCCGCGCCGGCGAATGGAAGCGGACCAGCAATTCGTCGCCGGACTTCCAGCCGCTGATCTGGGCGCGGGCGTGATCGGGCAGGTCGTCCCACCGAAGGACCTTGTACCAGGGGCCACGCCTCTCGATGACCCCCGCCCGAATCAGATCGGCGAAGTCAACGGGGGCAGTCAGCAATCTGGCCGTCTGCCTCATTTCCTTGATGCCAATGGTGGGCTGCTTCTCCGGTGTGTCTTTCATGGTTCCTTCCCTTCCGAGCCGTACACCTACGATTGTCAGCACATTATACTTACAGTCGTAGGTGTCTGTCAAGCCCCTGTTCTGCCGATGTGCCCCCAGGGAGGATTCCGCGTGACGTTGGTTGAGGTCGGAAGCGGGAACGGCCTCGGCGCGCGCTAATGGAACTGGCAAAGGCCGATCAGGATCAGCAGCATTCCCGCCGCCAGTTGCGCGTGTTCGCCCAGCCGTCCGCGCCCCAGGCGGTGGCCCGCTCGGTTGCCCAGCCAGAGCACGAGAAAGCTCAGGAGGGCCGAGCACAGCGCCGTCACCGGGGTGCTCAGACGCAGCAGGCCGGCGCTGACCCCGCCGCCGATGTTGTTGATGGAGAGGGCGATTCCCAGGAAGGTGGCCTCGGAAAATCCGATCCGGTCCGAGCGGACTCGCCGGACAGGCGGCGCTGCGCCGTCGCCCCGCCGGAGCGCGGGCAGCAGCACCGTAGCCCCAATGACGCAGAGTATGGCCGCGCTCAGAATGTGTGCCCATTGGACCGGCAGGAGATGCGCCAGGCGGCTGCCGAGCGCGGCGGCGGAGCCGGTGATCAGGAACGTCAGCACGGCGACCCAGAGGTTCATCCGCAGGGGAAGGCGGATTCGCGCGACGCCGTAGGCGATGCCAACGCTCGTATTGTCCAGGTTGTTCGCCAGTGCGATGCCCAGAATCAGCATCCAGGCCATCATGGGGTCGCCTTCCTGAGCGCCGGGGCCGCCGGGAGTCGCGTCGTGGGGATGCGGGGGGCCGGCAGCCGCTTGAGCGCGCTCGTGACGCCCAGCGCCGCGCCCGACGAGGCCGCCACGACCAGCCAGTCGGCGGCGGAGAGCGGCGTCGTCCCCAGCAGCCGCCGCAGCGGCGGGAGCGCCACGGTCCCCACCTGCGCGGCGGCGGAGACGCCCAGGAACGTGGTCAGGGATCGGTTCGGCGGGCGCGGCACTCCCTTCGGTTGGGGGCCCTCAGTGCGGCAGGCCAGCGCGTAAAGAATTTCGGAAAGGCAGACCGTGGTGAAGGCGAGGGTCCTTGCTCGCGCGCCCTGTCCGTAGCGGCCCAGGCCCCACAGATAGCTGCCCAGGGTGAGGGCGGCGATGGTCGCCGCCTCGCGGGTGATGATTTTCCAGAGCGAGCGGGGCAGCAGCGGCTCCTGCGGGGGGCGCGGCGGCCGGGACATCGTCCGGGCCTCCGGCGGCTCCATCGCCAGCGCGATGGCCGGGAACACGTCGCTGACCAGGTTCATCCACAGCAGCTGCAGCGCGGTCAGGGGGAAGGACAGGCCGAGGACCAGGCAGGCCCCGATCAGTCCGATGTCGGCCAGGTTGGACGCCAGCAGGAACCGGACCGCCTTGCGGATGTTGGTGAAGATCGTGCGGCCCTGGCCGACCGCCGTGGGCAGGTTGGCCAGGTTGTCGTCCAGCAGGATCACGTCGGCGAGGTCGCGGGCGGTCTGAGTGCTGCGCGCGCCCATCGCCACGCCGATGTCGGCGGCCTTGAGGGCGGGCGTGTCGTTGATGCCGTCGCCTGTCATCATCACCACATGCCCCCGCTCCTGTAGCAGGCGCACGATCTCGTACTTGTCGGCGGGGGAGACGCGCGCCAGCACGTCGGGCAGGGGACGCCCGCCCGTCAGCGACTCCGCGATGCCGGCGGCGTCCGCCACCCGCAGCGGGCCATGCCGATTGAGGCCGATGGCGCGCCCGACCGCCTCCGCCGTGCGCGACTGGTCCCCGGTGAGCATCAGGGTGCGGATGCCCGCGCCGGCCAGCTGCGCCACAGCCTCATGCGCCTCGTCCCGCAGCGGGTCCTCCAGCCCGACCAGCCCCACCCAGTCCAGGGCGGCCCCTTCCCAGTCCTGTCCCGGCGGCAGGACGGCGTGGGCCAGCCCCAGCACGCGCATCCCGCGCGCCGCCAGGCGCTCGTTCCAGGCGACTGCGGTTTTCCTCTCCGACCTGCCGAGGGCGCACAGCGCCAGCACCTCTTCGGGCGCGCCTTTGACGAACACCTCCGTGCCGCCGGGATGCCGATGGACGGAGACCATGTGGTTGCGGCCCGGCGCACGCCCCTGGCGGTGCAGCGGCGGAAGCGTCGCGTGCCAGCGCGCCACGTCCAGCCCGGCCGTCAGGGCCGCGCGTAGCAGGGCCGCCTCGGTGCCGCTGCCGTGGACCTCCCACGTGCCGTCCGGGCTGCGCTTTGCCTCGGCCTCGGTGCAGAGTGCGCCGATCTGGAGCGCCCGCAGCAGCCGTGGGTCGTCCTGCGGCGTCATCAGTTGGCCGTGCCGCAGGCAGCGCAGGCCGCCGCCCGACGGCGCTTCCGCTACGTCCGTCTCGGCGTCACCGAGCACGAAGGCGCGGGCGCTCATGCGGTTCTCGGTCAGCGTGCCGGTCTTGTCCACGCAGAGCATCGTGGCGCTGCCCAGGGCGGCGACGGCGGGCAGGCGGCGGATGACGACGTTGCGGGCGCGCATCCGGCTCATCCCCAGCGCCAGCGCCGTGGTGGAGACGGTGGGCAGACCCTCCGGGATGGCGGACACGGCCAGCGAGGCGGTCAGCGCCAGCACCGCCGCCGGCGGCAGGCCGATCCCCAGGCCGATCAGTCCGAAGACGGCGCTCACGCCCGTGGCGGCCACGGCAAGTGTGCCGCCGAGCCGCTGCAGCTCGCGGGTCATCGGCGGCGGGACATCCGGGGCCTGCCCGATCAGGGCGCGGATGCGGCCCAGCTCGCTGTGGGGGCCGGTCGCCGTGACGACCGCCAGACCCCTCCCGCCGGCCACGGCGGAGCCGGCGTGGACCATGTTGGCGCGCTCCGCCAGCGGCCATGCCCCGAAGGGCAGCGGGTCCGTTCCCTTCTGACGAGCGGCGCTCTCCCCGGTGAGCAGCGACTCGTCGGTCAGCAGGCTCTCGGAGAGGACGACGCGCCCGTCGGCGGGGACGAGCTGCCCCGGCTCCAGCAGCAGGACATCTCCCGGCACGACCTGCTCCAGCGGGACGAGGGCGCGGCTCCCGTCACGGCGCACCTGCGCCTCTGGGGCGCGCGTCTGCCGCAGGGACTGGACGGTCTGCTCCGCCCTGTCTTCCGTGAAGTAGCCCAGCGCGGCGTTGGCGACGACCGCGCCGCCGATAAAGAGCGCATCCACCGCCGCCCCTGTGGCGAAGGAGAGGACGGCGGCCGCCGAGAGCATCAGCAGCGGCACGGAGACGACCTGCTCGCGCAGGATCGCGCGGCGGGGCCGGCGGGGGATGTCCGGCACATCGTTGGAGCCGCAGCGGCGGAACTGCCGCGCGGCCTGCTCGCGCGTCAGGCCCTGATCCGGGCGGACGCCGAAGCGGGCCGTGACCTCCGCCGCCGTCCGGGTGTGCCAGGCAGCCCCCCCCGCCCCCAATTCTGGGGGAGCCGGAGATGTAGGGGCTTGGTGCGCCAGGCCCCTACCGTCCGCCGTCAAGCGCCTACCTCTGGCGGCCGTCGCGTCTTCTCCGGCTCCCCCAGAATTGGGGGCGGGGGGGCGATCTTCCCCCCCAGGATTGGGGGCGGGGGGGGCCTCTGCCATCAGGCCGCGCAGCGTTGCCGGATTCGTGACAGCGGGATCATACTGGACCAAGACGCCGCCCGTCAGCGCGCTGGCCGAGGCCGCGACCACACCCGGCGCGCGGCGCAGGCTCTCTTCCAGCGCCTGGGCCTGGGCCGGACTCAGGGCGGCGACACGGAAGCGCGCCCGCCCCGGCACGGCGTCATGTGTGATCCTGACTTGCATCACTTTAGCGCCCCCGTCCGGGGAAGAAGGTCGTGTAGACCAGGTAGGCGTTGAGGCCGAAGATGACGGCGGCCAGCAGCCATCCAGTGGCCTTCGTCGCCCAGCCGTTCACGAACGCGCCCATCTTCAGCCGGTCGCCGGTGAACTGCACCAGCGGGATCACCGCGCAGGACAGCTGCATGGACAGGATCACCTGACTCAGAATCAGCAGCTTGCCCGTGCCGCTCATGCCGTACAGGCCGACCACGACGAGGGTGGGGATGACCGCCAGCAGGCGCGAGATCATCCGGCGCAGCCAGGAGGGAATTTGGAAGTCGGTGAAGCCCTCCAGAATGACCTGACCGGCCATCGTGCCCGTCAGCGTGGAGTTCTGGCCGGAGGCCAGCAGGGCGATGGCGAACAGCGGCGTCGCCAGGCCGACGCCCATCAGCGGCGTCAGCAGCCTGTACGCGCTCTGGATGTCCCCGATCTCGTGGTGGCCGCTGCGGTAGAAGACGGCGGCGGCCAGGACTAAGATCGCGGCGTTGACGAACAGGGCCAGCGTCAGGGCGACCGTGGAGTCCGTGTAGGCGGCCTTGATCGCCCCTTTGAGTTCCCGCAGCTCGTGCCCGAAGCGGCGGGTCTGGATGATGCTGGAATGCAGGTACAGGTTGTGCGGCATCACGGTCGCCCCCAGAATCCCCAGCGCGATGTAGAGCATGGCGGGGTCTTTCACGATCTCCGGGCGCGGCAGGAACCCGGACAGCGCGGCGGACCAGTCGGGGCGGGCGTAGACCATCTCGACGGCGAAGATCACCATCATCGTCCCGATCAGCGTCATCACCAGGGCCTCGACGTAGCGGAAGCCCTTGCCCTGCAGCGCCAGCACGAGCAGCACGTCCAGCGCCGTCAGCCCGCAGCCGATGATCAGCGGGATGTGAAAGAGCAGGTTCAGCGCGATGCCCGCGCCGATCACCTCGGCGATGTCGCAGGCGACGATGCCCACCTCGGCGGAGAGCCAGAGGGCGATAGCAACGGGCTTTTTGTAGGCGTCACGGCAGGCCTGCGCCAGATCGCGCCCGGTGACGATGCCGAGCTTGGCGGCAAGCGCCTGCAAAAAGATGGCCGTGAAGTTGGCGAGCAGGATGACGGACAGCAGCCGGTAGTTGTAGAGCGCGCCGCCGCTGATGTCTGTGGCCCAGTTGCCGGGGTCCATGTAGCCGACGGCGACCAGGTAGCCCGGCCCGAAGAAGGCCAGGAAGCGACGCCACGCGGTTGCGTTCCTGGGGACCGGGATCGAGCCGAAGACTTCCGGCAGGCTCGGCATCCGCACCGGGTTGCGCCAGCCAGCGGTCGGCGGCGCTTCCGGTTCGGACGGCTCGGGGGAAAGGGTGGGGGGCAAGACCTCAGACGTACTCATGCGGACGATGTTCCGTTCTAACACTCAGTCGTTCGTTCCGGCGGGGCCGGGGCGGGCGCGAGGCGCTCGATGAAGACGTGGCGGGCCGCCTCCGGGCTGATGCGCTGTTCCCGGTCCGCGACCTGGAGGCGCAGCGAGCCGCCGAACGGCTCACGGTCCAGGATCACCACGGCCGTTCCGGGCCGCAGCCCCCGTTCGCCGAGGTAGCGCAGCAGGTCGCCGTCCTCATCCGTCACCCGCCGGACCACCAGCCTCGCGCCGTCCTCCTGCGCCCCCAGCGTCACCATGACCGGCGGCGGCATCCGCCCGTCGCGGGTCGGAATCGGGTCCCCATGGGGGTCGAACGACGGGAAGCCCAGCAGCCGCTCGATGCTGGCCTCAAACTCCTCGCTGATGTGATGCTCCAGCCGCTCCGCCTCGGAGTGGACCTGCTCCCAGCCGTAGCCCAGGCTTTCCATCAGGTACAGCTCCAGCAGCCGGTGGTGGCGGATCGTCTCCAGCGCGATCTTCTCGCCCAGATCCGTGAGATGGACGGGCTGGTAGGGTGTATACCGGACCAGTTGGTGCGCGGCGAGGTGCCGCAGCATCTTGCTGACGCCGGGGGCGCTCACGCCGAGCTGCTCGGCGATGTCCTGCACGGGCGCGCCTTCCGTGCCCTGGCATATCTGGTAGATCGCCTTCAGGTAATTCTCGACGGCCTCGGAGGCAAAGTTCGCTTTTGGCATCTTCAAAGTTGAGCGTGGTTAAGATATACAGATCATTCCCGATTGAAGGAGGAACTTAAACCAAAAGGTCAGATTGGCGCGGACGCCGATTGTCCGCCTGCGCGGACAGAGGAGGAGCCTGTCCTGTCTCCGCGCAGGCGGAGACTCGGCCGTAGGCCATCAGCGGCGAATTCATTCGCTGACATTCTCGCCGGCTCCTGTGGAAACTACCTGAATGTGCCGATATAAACGCAAAGCGCCAGGAGGAAATTTCATGCGGTTGGTGACGCGATCCGATTTCGACGGGCTGATCTGTGCGGTGCTGCTCAAGCAGGTGGAGCAGATCGACTCTATCCAGTTCGTCCACCCCAAGGACATCCAGGACGGCAAGTTCACGGTGACGCCCGATGATGTCCTGACCAACGTGCCTTACCTGCCGGGGTGCGGGCTGTGGTTCGACCACCACAGCACCGAGATGGAGCGGGTCGTCGGGAAGACCGAGTTTCGGGGGGACTGCCGGCTTGCGCCGAGCGCGGCGCGCGTGGTCTATGACTACTACGGCGGGGCGGCGCGCTTCCCCGGCATCGAGGAAATGATGGCCGAGGTGGACAAGGCCGACTCGGCGCAGTTCGCGCGCGAGGAAATCCTGAACCCGGCCGGGTGGCCGCTGCTGTCATTCCTCATGGACGCCCGGACGGGTCTGGGGCGTTTCAAGGACTACCGCATCAGCAACTACCAACTGATGTACGATTTGATTGACGCCTGTCGGACGATGAGCATCGAGGAGATTCTGCGGCTGCCGGACGTGCAGGAGCGGGTGGCGCGCTACTTCGAGCAGGACGCGCTGTTCCGCGAGATGCTGGCGGAGCACACCCGGACGGAGGGCAACGTCGTCATCACCGACCTGCGCGACGTACATCCGATCTACAGCGGCAACCGGTTCCTGATCTACGCGCTGTACCCGGAGCAGAACACCAGCATCTGGATCGTGGACGGCTTCCGGGGCCAGAACTGCGTGTTCGCCTGCGGGCACTCCATCCTCAACCGGACCTCCCGGACCGACATCGGCGCGCTGATGCGCCGCTACGGCGGCGGCGGCCACGCGGCGGCGGGGACGTGCCAGGTGGCGCACGAGGTCGCCCAGAGGACACTGCGGGAACTGGTCGCGGCGATGAACGCGGACGAGCGTGAGGCGGGACTGGCAAAGGCGGCGTGAGGCGGGACAAGGGTAGGGGCGACCCGTCGGGTCGCCCCTACGCGCGTTTATCCCCGCTGCGCCAGTGGCGTGACCTTGAGGTCGCGCGGGCCGGTGTAGATGGCGCGGGGGCGGATCAGGCGGTTGTTCTCGAGCTGTTCCAGGACGTGCGCCGTCCAGCCGGCGACGCGGGAGACGGCGAAGACCGGCGTGAACTGCTCGGTGGGAATGCCGAGCATGTGGTAGACCGAGGCCGAGAAGAAGTCCACGTTGGCCTTGAGCGTGGTCTTGCCCTTCGCCGCCAGCGCCTTGTCGGCGGCCTGCTGGACGCGCTCACTGATCTCGTACCATTTCGAGTCGCCCGTGGTCTCGGCCAGCTGCTGCGACATCTGGCGCAGGGAGACGGCGCGCGGATCGAGGGCGCGGTAGACCCGGTGGCCGATGCCGGGGATCTTCTGGCCCTGGGCCAGCATCTGCGTGACGACCTCCTCGGCCCGGTCGGGGGTGCCGATCTTCTCCAGCAGGTGCATCACGTTGACGTTCGCGCCGCCGTGCAGGGGGCCGGCCAGCGTCCCGACCGCGCTGGTGATGGCGCTGTACATGTCGGTGAGCGTGGCGACGGTGACGCGGGCACTGAAAGTGGAGGCGTTCAACTCGTGATCCGCGTGCAGGATCAGGGCGACGTCCAGGGCGCGGCTGGCGGTCTCGTCGAGTTCCCGGCCGGTCAATTGGTGCAGGAAGCTGCCGGCGGTTCCGAGGCCGGCCTTGACCGGAATCGGGTCCTGGCCGTCGCGGCGGCGGCTGAGAGTGGCCACGAGCGTGCCCATCTGCGCGACCAGGCGCAGGGCCTTGCGGCGGTTGGCCTCCAGGCTGTCGTCGCCGGTGTCGGGGTCGTAGAGGCCGAGCAGGGAGACGCCGGTGCGCAGGGCGTCCATGGGGGCCGCTTTGGGAGGGAACTGGCGGATCAGGTCCCACGCCGGGGCCGGCAGGGCGCGGTGCGCGTCCAGTTCGGCGTTGAGCTGCGACAACTGCTGTTGGGTCGGCAGTTCGCCGTGCCACAACAAATACACGACCTCCTCAAAGGTCGTGTTCTGCGCCAGGTCGTGAATGTCGTAGCCGCCGTAGATCAGCTTGCCTTCGCTGCCGTTGACGTCGGTGATGCGCGACGTGCCGGCGACAACATCCTCCAGACCTTCCTTGAACTCCTTCTCGTCTGCCATGGGGGTGGACCTTCCTCGCTGCGCGGTTTCTTACCGGAATATTACCCAGTTTTTACCCAGTTTTGGCCGGAAGTGTCAAACGCGCGGGGCGTGGCCGCTCGGCGGTCTGTGATGCCGGCGCGTCACCGTCCCAGACGCCGGCGACCGACATCTTCGTGCCGCAGCAGGCGCACTGGCCCATCATGGCGCGGCGGCCATTACGCATCAGGGTGCGGGTGGCGGAGAGCATCTCCTGTTTGGCCTTGCAGCGCACACAGTATCCTTGCAACGTTTGCTCCTTTGGCATGACAAGAAGGATGATACAGCATCGTCCGCAAAACAACAGGCGACCGGGACAAAGCCGCGTGGCGGAGGGGGGTGGGTCCGCCCATGCACTGATTATAACACCCCCCGCGTGAGGTGTCAAGGCAATTTTGCGGAGACTTCCTGCTGCTGAGTGACCTTGCCGCCTGGCGCGCATCAGGGCATAGCGATGCGAGTCGGGCCGCTTGGCGGGCACGTAAACTTTTCGCCGCCGCCCCGCGTCTTCCATTTGGCGCAACGTTTTCTTTTTGCCGAGGGCGTTGCGGCAGCAGGCATACAGGTTGACCCGGTCCGCCGGCCCCAGCGGGTCGCGCGCCAGGAACCGGCTCAGAGAGTAGTAAAGGATGGTGTTCCGTCCGTTAACGCAGTTGGACACAGGACGTTCGGGCCGCAGGCCCCTAGCGAGTGGCTTCAGCCGCTCGGCTTCACTATGCGGGCGGCATGTCCCGCGTGGTGGGGCAGCGCAGTCTCAGGTCCGGGAGCGTGTCCAGGTCCAGGCCCCGGCGCTCCGCCATCTCGCGTCCGACCTGGCGAATCGCCGCCGCGTCCAGCACCCGCGCGGCGCGCGGGAAGACCTGCGTGTCCTCGATCCCGATGTGCCACCCATAGAGAGTCGTGAGCCGCGCCAGCAGGCCGGCCAGCCGATCCGTCTCCCCCGGCGACAAATGCCCCGTGTCCAGCCACTGGCGGCCCAGCTGATCTACGGCGGCGTGGTGCGCGTCGGCGGCGTCGTGGTCGGCCTCCAGTGCGTCCAGGGCGGCCAGCGCCATTTGGGCGTCGGCGCTGCCGGCGGCGCGCAGGCGGGGGAAGAGGGACTCCTCCTCGTCGCGCGTGTGCCGGGGCGCGGCCTCCCGGAAGTAGCGCAGGGCGGTTTCCAGCGCCTGGCGCTGCTCCGCGTCGAGCGGCCCGCCCCGCGCCTTCTCCGTCACCAGGGTCAGATGCCGCAGGAACTTCTCAATGCGCCGGTGGCAGTCACTGAGCAGCCCCAGCGGATCAGCGAAGCTGCTCTCCGGCTTGGCCCCGATTTGAATTGGCATGATGGTTGTGCTTCTCACTCCTCGGCCTTGCGCGCCGCGAAATCGGCGGGCGGGGCGAACGTCTCGCCCGCCGGCTCCAGCGCCTCGGCGGCGCGGGGGTGGACGCAAGGGAAGTCCTTCTCGATGTAGAAGCGCAGGGACGGCTCCGCGCTGGTCTCGAAATAGACGCCCTCGGCCTCCGGCGCGGCCAGGCGGTGCCGATCCGCCTCGGCCAGCGTGACCAGCAGGGAGTCGTCCTCCGACGCCAGCCGGGTTTCGCCGCCGCCCGGACGGATCGCGGCGACCCAGCGGCCCCCCGGCCACGCCAGTTCCTCACGGACGGGCCGCCCGTGCATCAGGGCCTCCAACTCCGAGGGGCTGATCCGAAATCGGATGCTCCTCCGCGTCCAACGCACTTTCATGGTGTTGCTTCGCTCTCTGGCCTGCGTGGCGGCATTCTTCGGGGCGTCCGCCTTGCGCACGCGGCAGGCGCAGACCTTGAACTGCGGGATTTTGGACACGGGGTCCAGTGCCGGGTCCACGCCCGCGAGCTGCCCCGCGTACTCCGGCGTGTACTTCTTAACCGTTTCCTTGACTTCCTCAAACCCGGTGGTGTAGTTGTCAATTAACTCTTGATCCACCCAGCCGCGCTCGATGCAGCAGGCCTAGCGCGTTGCGCCCAAGAAACAGACCCGTGACAGCCGGCGTCAGCAGCAGGGCCTGTTCCCGATCTGCGGGCGGATAGGCCACAAGCGTGATGACCAGCGGCGCGTAGAGGACGACCCAGGCCCCGTGCTCGCGCGGCAGGGGCGGGCGGCTCACGA
Source organism: Armatimonadota bacterium (assembly GCA_019239955.1). Classification (GTDB taxonomy): domain Bacteria; phylum Armatimonadota; class Armatimonadia; order Armatimonadales; family Capsulimonadaceae; genus JAFAZD01. The sequence goes on from JAFAZD010000384.1 coordinate 28,752, forward strand.
TGCCCCGCCGGTCCCCGGCGCCAGCAGCACCAGCATCTGGAACCGCCCCCCGCCCGTGTTCTTCAGGCCGAAGGTCGCCCCGACGCCGGGGCAATAGACCGTGCCGGCAGAGAGGGCCACCTCCCGCTGCTCCGGCAACAGGTGCAGCAGCCGGCCCTTACTGCGCGCGCCATCATAGACCGGCTTGACGACGAACTTCTTGCGGCTGCACTCTTCCAGCCCTCTCAGATCACACTCCGACATGGGCGGGCGCTCCTTACGCAACATTCGGTTGGGATCGGGCCGCTTTGGGCAATACTGTCATTGAGATGTTTGCGGCAAGGCAATACCGCGCGGGCCGGGCCGGCTATGACTTTATCGTCCCCCGCGACCGGTTTTAGCAGTTGATGGCGGCGTACCCGGAGATCGCCGAGCAGGCGCTGCGGGCGACGGCGGCCCGCATGCGCCGGCTGGTGCGGATGGTGGAGGCCCAGGCGCGGCACTGCGTCCGGGCGCGGCTGGCGACCTACCTGCGGCGGGCGACGGGACGAACTTCCCGCTCACGGAGACCAACGACGCCATCGTCGGCCAGATCGGCACGGTGCGCGACGTGGTCTCGTGGACGCTGGGCGGCTTCCGGGAGGCCGAGATCATCGCCCTGGATGGATGCCAAGTGACGATCCAGGCCGCCAGCCGCCTGCGCCGAATCGGCGACACGCTCCCCGCCGAGGGTTAGCGGGAGGCCGCGACTTGGGTAAGGAGCGGGTAGTAGACCACTGGAGGAGTTTCCCATGAACAAGGGAGTGACGGTGGCGGGGGCGCTGCTGGCGCTGGGGACGGCGGCCTGGGGGCAGGCGCCGTCCAACGATACGGCGGTGTTCGTCGGCGGCACGCCGATCATGCGGGTGCGCGTCGGCGCGGCGGGCTACTCGCCGGCGCAGCGCGCCCAGCAGGTGCAGCTGCGGCTCAACCAGATACTGGCGCAGGGGCCGATCCGGCCGGAGGACGTGCAGGTGCAGCCGCTGGGCAATGAGGCCGTGGTGCGCGTCAAGGGCCAATTGCTGTTCACGGCGGACTGGGCGACGGCGCGCTTCAACCACACCACCCCCGCCCTGCTCGCGGGCGGCTGGGCCGACCATATGCGCCGGGTGCTGCCGGGGCTGACGGGGCCGAAGCCGGCGGCCCGGTAGCCGCGAATGTATGTCAAGAAGAATGTTTGACTGACAGCATCATTGCGGTACCCTGCGAAAGTCAGCGGGGACGAACCCGGACAGGAGCGGACGATGGACGACCAGAAGCGGCAGCCCGCCCAGGAGAGCGCGCAGCAGGCGCGGGAGAAAGGCGCGGCGCTGGAGTATGACGCCGAGGACCAGGGCGCGCTGGACAAAGACGCTCCCCCTCCCGACCGGGAAGACACCCCCCATCAAGAGGAGAAACAGCCATGAACGAACACAGACTGCCTGCCGCCCTGGCCTTGTTGGCCGCCTGCGCGCTGGCCGCGACCGGTGCGGCCGCGGCGACATCGCCGGACCTCCACTTCATGAAGGGGGCGGCCCAGGGCGGCATGGCGGAGGTGGCACTGGGCAAGGTTGCCATGCAGAACGGCTCCAACCCGAACGTCAAGCAGTTCGGCCGGCAGATGGTGATCGACCACTCCGAGGCCAACCACGCTTTGCGGCGGATCGCCGTCAATGAGGGAGTCGCCCTGCCCAAAGGCCTCGGCGCGAAGAATGACGCGCTGAAGAGAAAATTGTCCCGCCTGCACGGGGCGGCGTTCGACCGTGCCTACGTCAAGGCGATGGTCATGGACCACGAGGAAGACCTGGCGGAGTTTCAGCGGGAGTCCAATCACGGCAAGGACAAGCGGGTGAAGACCTTCGCCGGCAAGTACCTGCCGGTGATCCAGGGCCATCTCATGATGGCCCAGGACATGGCGAAGAAGGGGATCTGAGCCCGCGCCCGTAGAACGGCACCCAGCCGCCGCGCCTTCTCACGCGACGGCTCTTTTCTCGCGCCCAGAAACGGGCGACTTTCTCTGGAAAGCAAGGCGGATGAAGCAGCGGGCAATTTTGACTGGCCTCCTCACGGGGCTGCTGGCGGGCGCGGCGGCGGCGCAGGCCCCGCTGGAGACGGTCCACGACTTTTATGGGCCGATGCCGACGGGTGTGACGGTCTCGCACACGGGGCGCATCTTCGTCTGCTACCCGCACTGGGGCGATCCCGTGAAATTTACGGTCGGCGAGATCAAGAACGGGCGGGAGGTCCCCTATCCCAACGCCCAGATCAACCGGCTGAACAAGGCGCACCCCGCCCAGTGCCTTTACTCGGTACAGAGCGTCGTGGTGGACCCGCGCGACCGGCTGTGGGCGCTGGACACAGGCAGCATCAAGCTAGGGCGCAACGTCCCCGGCGGGGCGAAACTGGTCGGCATTGACCTGAAGACCACCACCGTCTTCAAGACGATCTTTTTCCCGCGCAACGTCGCCCTGCCATACACCTACCTGAACGACATCCGCTTTGACCTGCGGCGCGGCCGGGCGGGCCTGGCGTACATCACGGACTCCGGCGCGGGCGGCCTCATCATGGTGGACCTGGCATCGGGCCGGAGTTGGCGTCACCTCAGCGCCTCCCCGACCGTCCGGCCCGACCCCGGCTTCTCGGCCATCGTCAACGGGCAGCCGCTGCTGGAGCGCCGGCCCGGCAACAAGCCCAAGGTGCCGAAGTTCTACTCGGACGGCCTCGCCATCAGCAGCGACGGCAAGACGATCTACTACTGCCCCGTCGCCAGCCACCACCTGTACAGCGTCAGCGCAGCCGCGCTAGCGAATCCCACGATGAGCGAAGACAAAGTCGCGGCGACGGTGAAGGACCTGGGGCGCAAGGTGGTGTCCGACGGGCTGGAGACGGACGCCCAGGGCAACGTTTACGTCACCGATGAGGAACACCACGGCATCAAGCGCCGCTCGCTGGCGGGGAAGTACGCCACGATCACAACGACCCCCCACGCTTACGACTGGATGGACACCATGTCCGTCGCCACGGACGGCTATCTGTACGTCACGGCGAACCAGTTGGAACAGCAGGGAACGTACCACTACGGCAAGGACCTGCGCGTCAAGCCGTACACGCTGTACCGGGTGCGGATCAACCGGAAGCCCGTGCTGCTGAAGTAGGAGGCCCCCAACCGGCGTCGCGCGCCACCCCTTCCCCGCAAGCGGGAGAGGGGCCACTCATTACCGCGCTGCGCCTCCTGACCAGAGGCACCTGGCTGCAAGTCACTGGCACCTCTCATTCCGAGGCTTTATTGGGGTGATGGGGGAGGGGTGGCGAGGAACGAGCCGGGGTGGGGGCCTTGATCGGCCAGAGAGAACCATGGGCGAAAAACCACAAGTCGGCTGGATCGGACTGGGCGGGATGGGCAGCCGCATGGCGAAGCGGCTGCTGGACGCCGGCTACCCGCTGACGGTCTACACCCGGGTGCCCAAAAAAGCGCAGGAGTTCGCCCGGTCCGGGGCGCGGGCTGCCGGGTCGCCGCGCGAGGCGGCGTCTGGGAGCGACATCGTGCTGTCGTCCCTGACCGATGACGCCGCCGTGGAGCAGGTATACCTCGGCCCCGAGGGCGTTCTGGCGGGTGCCAGACCGAACGCACTGCTGGTAGAGATGAGCACGATCCTGCCGCAGACGGCGCGCCGGGTCGGGCAGGCCGCCCAGGAGAAAGGCACCGCGTTTCTGGATGCCCCCGTGTCCGGCAGCACACTGCAGGCCGAGACGGGGCAGCTTGTCCTCCTGGTCGGCGGCGATGAGAAGGACTTCGAGCGCGCCAAGCCTCTCTTCAATGTTCTCGGCAAAGGCGCGTATTTGATGGGAGCGGTCGGGCAGGGTGCGGCCATGAAACTGGTTGTCAATGCGCTGCTGGGCCTGGGGCTGCAATCGCTGGCCGAGGCCCTGGCCCTGGGCGAGAAGGCGGGGTTGGAGCGCGGGCAACTGCTGGACGTACTCTCACAGACGGCGCACGTCTCACCCGGACAGAAGGCGAAGATGGACAATGTCCGCAAGGGCGAGTACCCGCCGCAGTTCCCCGTGCGCCTGCTACACAAGGACTTTCGCCTGATTCTGGACCAGGCGGCGCGGCTGAACGTGCCCATGCCCGTCACGGCGGCGGCCCAGCAGATGTTTTCGATTCAGGCCGCAAAGGACGGCGACACCGACTGCTCCGCCGTGATTCAGTTGACGCTGGATCTCGCCGGGGGAGCCGGAGGACGAGCCTGAGACGAAGGAGGAGACATGCCCATGAGCGACACGACCGTGACCAAGATCGACTCCCGCCATTCGCCGCACGGCGAGCTGGGACAGAAGTATCTCGCATCGGGCAAAAACGTGGCGATGCGGCTGTGGGAGGCCCAGCCGCCCGGCGAGCCGAGGCCGGAGGTGAGGCGCGACTATGAGACGGTCGGCTACGTGATCTCCGGCAAGGCCGAGCTGCACCTGGAAGGGCAGACGGTGCTGCTGGAGTCGGGCAATTCGTGGGTCGTGCCGCAGGGCGCATCGCACACGTACAAAATTCTGGAGCCGTTCACAGCCGTGGAGGCGACCTACCCGCCGGCCCAGGTGCATGGACGGGACGAGCACCCCGCATGACACAGGTACAGCAAATGGCGGCGCTCGTGCAGCGGGCGTCATTTGATGAGATTTCCGAGGCGGCCAAACACCACCTCAAGATGCACATTCTGGATACGCTCGGCTGCGCGCTCGCCGTGCTCGGCGAGGGGCCGCTCCGGGCGACGCGGGCGCAGGCAGACGAGTTCGGGGGCGACGGCCCCTGCACACTGATCGGCGGCGGGAAGGCGTCCCCGCCCTGCGCCGCCTTTTACAACACGACGCTGACCCGGTATCTGGACTTCATGGACAACTACCTCGGCGAAAGCGAGACCTGTCACCCGTGCGACAACCTCGCCTCGGTGCTGGCCGCGACCGAGTACGCCGGGGGCAGCGGCAAGGACCTGATGACAGCGCTGGCGGTGGCCTATCAGGTGCAGTGCCGGATGACCGGGGCCGCGCCGATCATGCAGCGCGGTTTTGATCACACGACGCAACTCTCGTTCTCCCTCGCGGCGGGCGTGGCGAAGGCGCTGGGGATGGACGCGGAGCAGACGGCCAACGCCATCGCCCTCTGCGGCGCGGAACACAATGCCCTCGCCGTCATCCGCGCCGTGCCGATCTCGCAGTGGAAGGGCCTGGCGTCGTCGCAGACGGCGCTGGGGTGTGTCCACGCGACGTTTCTGGCGCGGCGGGGCGTGACGGGGCCGCTCGGCGTCTTCGAGGGGCCGAAGGGATTCCAGAACGCCATCGGCGAGCCGGTGGACGTGGAATGGACCAAGGAAGATTTGGAGATCGTCACGCAGACGCTGCTCAAATCCTACAACAGCGAGGTCCACACGCAGCCCGCCATCCAGTGCCTGCTGGAGTTGCGCGAGGCGCAGCCGTTCACGGCGGGTGAGGTGGCGCGGATCGAACTGGAGACGTTTGAAGTGGCCTACAACATCACGGGCGGCGGCGAGTACGGGCCGAAGTATGATGTGGAGACGAAGGAACAGGCCGACCACAGCCTGCCCTACGTCCTGGCCGTCGCCGCCCTGGACGGGGACGTGCAGCCGGAACAGTTCGCGCCGGAGCGCATCCGGCGCGGCGACGTGCAGGCGCTGCTGCGCCGGGTCTCGGTGCGGCCCGACAAGGAGATGACAAAGCGTTACCCGGAGAAGATGCCCGCGCGTGTCACGGTGCATCTGACGGATGGGCGGGTGCTGGCGCACGAGGTCCGCGACTACCCTGGCTTCAACAGCCGCCCGTTCTCCTGGGAGCAGTGCGTCGCCAAGTTCGAGCGCATCGCCTCGCCGCACACGTCGGAGAGGCAGCGGCGGCAGGTGATTGCGGCGGTGGCGGATTTGGAGAACATCGCTGCGGCGGACTTGACGGCGGCATTGGGGCAGACCCGGCACTGAAGTGCCGGGTGATAAGGGAGCAAGACAATGGCAGACACAGAGAGCAACAACATCAATGTCGGGGATACCGAGCGCAAGGCCTCGGTGGTGGCGGGGAGCGCGCTGGCGGTGTACGGGCTGAGCCGCCGGTCGTGGGGCGGGGCGCTGCTGGCGCTGGTCGGCGGCAGCCTGATCTACCGCGGCGCGACCGGCCACTGCGCCGCCTATCAGGCGCTGGGCACGAGCACGGAGGGCGACGAGCAGCCGGGGCAGGCGAATTCGCAAAAGCCGGGGGCGAACGGCGTTCAAGTTCGGGAGGTGGTGACGATTAACAAGTCGCCTGAGGAGCTCTACTCGTTCTGGCGCAACTTCGAGAACCTGCCGAAGTTCATGCTGCATCTGGAGTCGGTGACGACCCAGGAGGACGGGCGTTCGCACTGGGTGGCCAAAGCGCCGTTGGGCCGGACGGTGGAGTGGGACGCCGAGATCATCAACGAGGAGCCGAACCGGCTGATCGCCTGGCAGTCCCTGCCGGGCGCGGACGTGGCGAGCGCCGGGTCGGTGCGCTTCGAGCCGGCGACGGGCGGCCGCGGCACGGCGGTGCGCGTCAACCTGGACTACAACCCGCCGGGGGGCGTCGTGGGCGCGACGGTCGCCAAGCTGCTGGGCGAGGAGCCGCAGATTCAGATCGCCGAGGACCTGCGCCGTTTCAAGAACCTGATGGAGACCGGCGAGACGCCGACCGTCGAGGGCCAGCCCGTCGGCGCGCGCTCCACCAAGGGCGCGGCGCTGGACAAGGCGCAGGCCGCGCACGCGGCGTAGAAATTAAGAACCCCCTCCGTCGCGGCAAGCCGCGCCACCTCCCCCGAAGCGGAGGAGGGTGAATGGCGAGAGGCCTCGCCCAACGTCTGTCAGCCCTCTCCGCTTCGGGGGCCTCCGGCGCGCCAGTGCTTGGGTGGCGAGCCTCAGCGAGACGGGAGGGGTTCTTCTGAGCAGGCCTCTTTTAGAAAGAAAAGGTTATGAAAGCACTCTGTTGGCAGGGCAAGCACGACGTCCGCGTGGAGAACGTGCCGGACCCAAAGATACTGAACCCGCGCGACGCCATCGTGAAGATCACGACGACATGCATCTGCGGCTCGGACCTGCACCTCTATGACGGCGTCATCCCCAGCATGGAGAAGGGCGACATCCTGGGGCACGAGTTCATGGGCGAGGTCATTGAACTTGGCCCGCAGGTCAAAAACCTCAAGGTCGGCGACCGGGTGGTCGTGCCCTTCACCATCGCCTGCGGCGGCTGCTTCTTCTGCAACAAGCAGCTCTGGTCGCTGTGCGACAACTCCAACCCCAACTACCTGCAGGCGAAGGAGATGTACGGGCAGTCGCCATCGGCCCTGTTCGGCTACTCCCACCTGTTCGGCGGCTACGCGGGCGGGCAGGCCGAGTACGTGCGCGTCCCCTTCGCCGATGTCGGGCCGTACAAGGTCCCGGAAGGTCTGACGGACGAGCAGGTCGTCTTCCTTACCGACATCTTCCCGACGGGCTACATGGCGGCGGAGAACTGCGGCATCGAGCCGGGCGACACGGTCGCCGTCTGGGGCGCGGGCCCCGTCGGCCAGTTCGCCATGCAGAGCGCCTACCTGCTGGGCGCGGAGCGGGTGATCGCCATTGACAACATCCCGGAGCGGCTGCGGATGGCCGAGACGCAGAGCAAGGCGGACACGATCAACTTCCAGGACACGCCCGTGCTGCCGCGCCTGGAGGAGATGACCGGCGGGCGCGGCCCCGACCATTGCATTGACGCCGTCGGCCTGGAGGCGCACGGCACGTCGCCCGGCGAGCTGTACGACTGGGCGAAGATGGGGATGCGGATGGCGACGGATCGTCCCAACGTGCTGCGCCAGGCGATCCAGGCCTGCCGCAAGGGCGGCACGGTCTCCATCCCCGGCGTCTACGGCGGCTTCCTGGACAAGATTCCCTTCGGCGCGGCCTTCTCCAAGGGCCTGACCTTCAAGATGGGTCAGACGCACGTGCAGAAGTACCTGCCGATCCTGACGGATCACATCCAGAAGGGCGACATTGATCCATCCTTCGTCATCACCCACCGCCTGAAGCTGGACGAGGCCCCGAAGGGCTACGACATCTTCAAGAACAAAAAGGACGACTGCATCAAGATCGTGCTGAAGCCGTAGGAGGCCCCCACCCCGGCGCTGCGCGCCACCCCTGACTATAGCCCCGGTGGCTCTTGTCAGGGGGCACAGCCCTCTCGTGATTGGCCCCTCTCCCATTCCGATGGGGGAGGGGTGGCGCGCAGCGCCGGGGTGGGGGCCTTCGGGCCGGGGTGGCGAGCCTCGGCGAGCCGGGAGGGGGTTCTTAAGGCCTTACCGACCATGAGAAACCGAAACGCACTGCTGTTGGCCGCCGGCCTCGGCCTCGTCGCCCGCGAACTGTGGCTGCGCCGCACGGAAGCCGATTTGGCGGGGCAGGTGGTGCTGATCACGGGCGGGTCGCGCGGGCTGGGATTGGCGCTGGCGCGCGAGTTCGG
>JAFAZD010000122.1 GCA_019239955.1 Armatimonadota bacterium
CGCGAGTACGCCTCCTGGCGCGCCGAACAGGGCCTGCCCCCGCGCCCCCGCACCAACGGCTACTTCGGCGAGACGGACGCCGCCATTGACGCCGCCCAGTCCCGCCTGGCCTGGGGCGCGGACCGGATGATGGCGCTGCTGACCCGCTACGCCGGAATGGACACGCCGTTCTTCCTGCGCTGGGACCCCAGCGAGCCGCACCTGCCGAATGTCGTGCCGGAGCCATACGCCTCCTTCTACCCGCCCGAGGACATCCCGCCCTGGCCCGGCTTCCCCGATCCCCTCTGCGGCAAGCCCTACGCGCAGGCGCAGCAGCGGCGCACCTGGGGCGTGGACGGGTGGACGTGGCGGGACTGGGCGCCCGTCGTCGGGCGGTATCTGGGCGAGATCACGCTGCTGGACGCGCAGATCGGCCGCCTGCTCGCCCATCTTCAGGCGCTGGGCCTGACGGAAAGCACCGTCGTCGTCTACACGGCAGATCATGGCGACATGTGCGGGTCGCACGGCATGGTGGACAAGCATCTGGTGATGTACGACGACGTGGTGCGCGTGCCTCTCCTCGTCCGCTGGCCGGGGCAGGCGATCACGGGCGTGTGCGACGCCTTCGTGTCCAGCGCCCTCGATCTGGCCGCGACCTTCTGCGACATCGCGGGCGTCCCTGGGCCGGACACGTTCGTCGGGCAGAGTCTCGTGCCGCTGCTGCGTGGGGCGGGAGGCGAGGGCCGCGACTGCGGCTTTTCCATGTACCACGGCGGCCAGTTCGGCCTCTACAGCCAACGCATGGTGCGGGACGCGCGCTGGAAATACATCTGGAACACGACGGCGGAAGACGAGTTGTACGACTTGGCGCAGGACCCCGGCGAGATCGTCAACCTGGCCGCCTCGCCCGATTGCCGGGACAATCTGCGCCGCCTGCGCCGCCGTCTGGTAGACTGGATGGAGTGCCGGCGCGATCCGCTGTGCAACGAATGGACGAAACCCCAGCTGCTACAGGATCGCACCCTGTAGCGACATTCTCGTTACTCATGCCTGGCGAATGAATTCGCGGGCTTGGATAACACAAAGTCCCCTACGGGGACTGCTGAGTCCCGGAGGGACTTCGTAATAATCAAGCCCGCGAATTCATTCGCCGGGCTGTGCCGATCCGTCGGAACCGGGCTGTGCCGATCCGTCGGAAAATGGAAGATGCAAAGCAAGGGAGGAGAATCGTGATCGAACGGCTGATGGCCTCGGAGTTGGAACGGATCGGCCTGATCGCCATCGTCCGCACCGACGCGGCGGTGGACATGACGCGCGTGGCCCAGGCGCTGGCGGAGGGCGGAGTGCGGGCGATGGAGATCACGCTGAACACGCCGGGCGCGCTGGCGGCCATCGCCGCCGTCCGGCGGGAGATGGAGGGGACGCTGCGCGTCGGCGCGGGCACGATCCTCGGTCCGGAGGACGCGCAGGACGCCATTGAGGCCGGGGCGGAGTTCATCGTCACCCCGACGCTCCAGACGGACACCGTCGCCCTCTGCCGGGAGCGGGGCGTCCCCATCGCCTGCGGGAGCATGACGCCGACCGAGTGCCTGGCCGCGCACCGGGCTGGCGCGGATTTTGTCAAGCTGTTCCCCGCCGACGGCCTCGGGCCGGGCTACGTCCGCGCCCTGCTCGCGCCCCTCCCGTTCCTGAAGATCATCCCCACCGGCGGCGTCTCATTGGACACCCTTCCCGCGTTCATCAAAGCCGGCTGTGTTGGCGTCGCGCTGGGCGGCAACCTGGTGAGCAAGCAGAGGTTACAGGCGCAGGATTGGGAAGGATTGACCGAAACGGCGCGCCAGTACGCGCAGCTGCTGGCAGAAAGCAGGACAAGGGCATGAAGGAAAGCACGATCCGCAGCCTGGAACTGTTCGCCGTCCCGCCCCGGTGGCTGTTTCTCAAGGTCACGACCGAGGACGGCCTGGCCGGGTGGGGGGAGCCGATTGTCGAGGGCAAGGCGGCGACCGTCCGCACGGCGGTGGAGGAGATGGCGGATGCATTGATCGGCCAGGACGCCGGCCACATTGAGGACCTCTGGCAGACGGTGTACCGGGGCGGCTTCTACCGGGGCGGCCCCGTGCTCACCAGCGCCCTCTCCGGCATCGAGCAGGCGCTGTGGGATATTAAAGGCCGCCGGCTGGGCGTTCCCATCTACGACCTGCTCGGCGGCCCCGTGCGGGACATGATGCGCGTCTACGCCTGGATCGGCGGCGACGCCCCCGCCGAGGCCGCCGCGTCCGCCAAGACGCGGTTGGAGGAGGGCTACACGGCGCTGAAGATGAACGCGACGGGGGCGCTGGAATGGATTGACACCGCCGACCAGGTGGCGAAGGCGGCGGCGCGGCTGGCGTCGGTGCGGGAGGCCGTCGGCGCGGGTGTCGGCATCGGGATTGACTTCCACGGGCGCGTCCACAAGTCCATGGCCAAGCGGCTGGTCAAGGCGCTGGAGCCGTTTGACCCCTTGTTCTTTGAGGAGCCGGTGCTGCCGGAGAACAATGAGGCGCTGGCGGAGATCGCCCGGCACACGTCCGTGCCCCTCGCCACCGGGGAGCGGATGTACACGCGCTGGGACTTCAAGCCGCTGCTGTCCAGCGGCCTCATAGACATCATCCAGCCGGACCTGAGCCACGCCGGGGGTATTTGGGAGACCCGCAAGATCGCGGCGATGGCGGAGGCGTTCGATGTCGCCGTTGCCCCGCACTGCCCCCTGGGCCCCATCGCCCTGGCCGCCTCCCTGCAACTGGACTTCTGCACGCCCAACGCCTTCATCCAGGAGCAGAGCCTGGGGATTCACTACAACCAGGGATCGGACCTGCTGGATTATCTGGTGGACCCCGCCGTGTTCCACTACCGCGACGGCCACGTGCCCCGCCTAACCGGCCCGGGCCTGGGGATTGAGGTGGACGAGGCCAAGGTGCGCGAGATGGCCGCCATCGGCCATCGCTGGCGCAACCCCCTCTGGCGTCACCCCGACGGCTCCGTCGCTGAGTGGTGAGCCGATACCCGCTGTGGTCTCGCTGCCATGCGAGCGCGGTATAACGCACGTGAAAAGGATGAAGAAATGAATTCGGCAGATCAGCCCGCTCCGCAGAAGCGAATCGTCCACCCTCCTTCGCCCGAAACCGCTGGCCCGGAGACCTCGGTGCTGAGCGTCTTCTTGGACGAAGACGAAGAGGTGATCTGGCACTGGACGCACCGTGAGGGCCGGAGCGTCGTGACCGGCTACGAGATCGTCAAGCGACCGCCCGCCGCGCCGCCGGCGCACTGACATTCGCAATGACTACTTCTACTTTGGCATTGGATAACCCGAATCCTTCGCTCAAGGCGGATGAGCGCGTCGCGGACGTGGAGTTCACCGAGGACGCCCTAAGCGTGACGCTGATGGATGGGCGGACCATCACGGTGCCGCTGTACTGGTACCCGCGCCTTCAGGACGCGACGGAGGCGCAGCGCCAGAACTGGCAGGTCGCGGGGGGCGGGTACGGCCTGCACTGGCCGGACGTGGACGAGGACCTGAGTACCGCCGGGCTGCTGCGGGGGGCGCCGGCTCCCCGCCGCCAACTGCGCAAGTAGCCTCCTGCCGACGTGGAGCCCG
>JAFAZD010000166.1 GCA_019239955.1 Armatimonadota bacterium
AAAAGAGAACCCGCTCCCGATGGTCACCTGTGATCTTAGGGAGCAGGTTCTCTCTGTGTTTGGCTGTTGATCCGGTTCTTTATCGAATGTATTCCCCGTAGGTTTGGACGACATAGAACTGCACTTTCGGCCGCAACCGCCGCAGCCGGGCGAGCTGATCCGCTGACAGCACGGAGTTCCGCAGGTTGAATCCTCGGACGCTCGTGAAGGCTTGAGACTGAAACAACTGCTCGTAATGATTGAATGGGGTGCAGTGCTGCTGATAATCGTCCATGTACCGCTGGCTGAAGTCTCCGAAGTCCAGCATTCGAAGTCCCGGAAAGCAGTCCGAATGGCCCAGGTTCAGTATGAAGTTTTGGTGGTCATACCCGCTTTCCACCCGCAAAAACGAGAGCGGGCGCGTCCCCCTCTGGAAGAAGCCGGCGTCGGGAGCAGAGGGAACCGTGAGGGACTCAATCGCAGGCATCTTAACGAGTAGATGGGAAATCTGACCCGCCTCCTCATAGTCTGCCCCAATAATGCTCTGATTGTGATGTTCCGGGGACATAGACTCAACGAAGAACGCTTTCAGGTGCGGGAATTCAGTGCCCGCCTCCACCATCGCCGTTAGATCCCAGTTACGGGTGCCGTTCGCGCCTTCATCGGGACCCCGGAGCGTGATCGAACAGAGTTGAGCGGCGACATCGGCGGCACAGAGAACGTGGAGGCATTCGGTGTAGGCGGCTTCCCCCGGCACACCATAGAACTCGATGTGAAATAGCCCATGGCTTTGGAGGAAGTACAGCTTCTCCGTGTGCTCCGGCGAGGCATCCGGGGCATTAGTATCGCAGATGCTTTGCTGAAGTTCCTGGAGTTGTTCCAGAACGGATGTCATGTCCGTTAGCCTGAGTCGCTGTTGATGCGGTGGGCGTAGGTGGCCGCGCCGAAGCCGTTGTCAATGTTGACGACGGCGACGCCGCCGGCGCAGGCGTTGAGCATGGAGAGCAGGGCCGCGATGCCGCCGAAGGACGCGCCGTAGCCGACGCTGGTGGGGACGGCGACGACTGGGCGCCCGACCAACCCCGCGACCACGCTCGCCAGCGCGCCCTCCATGCCGGCGCAGACGATCAGGACGTGGGCGTTTTGAAGGAGGTGCAATTTGTCCAGCAGGCGGTGCAGGCCGGCGACGCCGACATCGTAGAGGCGCTCGGCGCGGCTGCCCTGCCACTCCAGGGTCAGCGCGGCCTCCTCGCCGACGGGCGTGTCCGCCGTGCCCGCCGTCAGCACGGCCACATAGCGGTCGGGATGGGCCGGTTCGGGCGGCGCGCCGACGGTGATGAGGCGGGGCAGGTCGTGGTAAACGGCCTGGGGCAAGAGGTCGCGCACGGCGGCGTACTGTTCGGGCGCGGCGCGGGTCGCCAGCACGCGCGGCGCGTGGTCAGCGAGGCGCTGCATGATCCGGGCGACCTGGGATGGGGACTTGCCGGGGCAGTAGACGACCTCCGGCTGGCCCGTCCGCACGGCCCGGTGCGTGTCCAGGCGGGCGAACTCGGCGACGCTGTCCGAGACACTGTCGTAGGGAAGCGTCCGCAGGGCGCTCAGGGCGGCGTCAATGCTGACTTCGCCGCGCTGGACGTCGCGCAGCAGGGCGGCCAGGCGCTCAGTGTCCATGCTGATCTCTCCGTAGAGGGGTCAGCGAATGAATTCGCCGCTTCCGGCGAGGACGCCGAGTGTCCGCCTGCGCGGACACGCCCTCATGCCCGAATTCATGTCCGCGCAGGCGGACATTCAGCCGAAGGCTCCCAGCGGCGAATTCATTCGCTGTCAACTTCGGGGCGATTTCAATCGCTGACCTCATTCTGACCTCATTCGCTGACCTCATTCTGTCCGCCCCAACCCCGCGTTCAGGCTGCCGCTCTTGTAGCCGGTCAGTTCCACGGCGACATACGTGTAGCCCAATTCTTTCAGCCGGTCGCTGATCTGCCGACGCAAGTCGGGGTTCAACAGACGGTCCATCTCCGCCGGGTCTACTTCCAGGCGGGCGATGGTGTCGTGGTGGCGGACGCGCACCTGGCGGAAGCCCAGGTCGTGCCGCAGAAAATCCTCGGCGGCGTCCAATCGGGCCAGCAGCTCGGCGGTGATGCGGGTGCCGTAGGGGAAGCGCGACGAGAGACAGGCCAGCGCGGGCTTGTCCCAGGTCGGCAGGCCGAGCGCCTTGGAGAGATGCCGTATCTCGGCTTTGGTCAGGCCCGCCTCCAGCAGCGGCGCGCGCGCCCCCCACTCCTGCGCGGCCTGCTGGCCCGGGCGGTAGTCGCCGAGGTCGTCATGGTTCGCGCCGTAGGCGATCCAGCGGATGCCGCGCTCCTGGGCGACCCGCGACAGGTGCGTGAACAGCTCGGCCTTGCAGTAGTAGCAGCGGTTGGTCGGGTTGGCGGCGTAGCGCTCGTCGTCCAATTCGCGGGCGTCCACGGTGAGCACCGGGACGCCGAGAGATCGGGCCAGCGCGAGGGCGTCCTCCATCTCGCGCTTCGGGTAAGACTCGGAGAGGGCAATGACGGCGACGGCGTTCTCCCCGAGCTCGTCATGGGCCACCTTCGTCAGCAGCGCGCTGTCCGCGCCGCCGGAGAAGCCGACCACGACCGCCCCCATCTCGCGCAGCAGGCGGCGCAGGGTGTCGTATTTTTGCTCCAGCGACACGGCGGGCGCGGAGAGGTCATTGTTGACGGGGAGAAAACGAGTTAGTGTCTGCATCATCTCGGATATACCCTGTCTCGGCGAAAATTAAAGGAGTTTTCTCATGCCTTCTCTTGACGGAAAGGTGGCGGTGGTGACGGGGGCCAGCCGCGGCATTGGCCGCGCCATCGCCCTGCGGCTCGCCGCCGAGGGCGCCCGCGTCGTCCTCAGCGCCCGCGATCAAGACGCACTTCACGCCGCCGTCGGCGAGATCGCGCAGGCGGGCGGGGCGGCGGACGCCATTGCCCTGGACCTGCGCGAATCGGAGGCTGCCGGGGAGCTGGCCCAGTTCGCCCAGGAGCGGTTCGGGGCCATTGACATCGTCGTCAACAACGCCGGGGCGACAAAGCGTGGGGAGTTTTTAGCCCTGCCCGACGAGGACTGGGCGGACGGGTTCGCGCTCAAGTTCTTCGGCGCCGTTCGCCTCACCCGCGCCGCCTGGCCCGCCCTGACGGACTCGCACGGATCCGTGCTGAACATCGCGGGGGTCGGGGGCCGGACACCGGGGGCAGAGTTCAGCATCGGCGGCTCCGTCAATGCGGCGCTGCTGGCCCTGACCAAATCGCTTGCCGACGTGGGCATCCGAGACGGCGTACAGGTCAATGCCATCAACCCCGGCCCGGTCCGCACGGATCGTCTGACCCGGCGGCTGGCCGCCCTGGGGACGGACGTGGCGGCGGAAGCGCAATTCGTGCGGGTGGCCCAGATCACGCGCATCGGCGAGCCGGCGGACATCGCTGGCCTAGCGGCCTTCATCGTCGGCCCTGCCGGACGGTGGCTTCAGGGGGCGCTGATTGATATGGACGGCGGCCAGACCAAGACGCTCTAAATCAGGCCCCGGCCATTCCCGGCGTAGTGCCCGTGGATAACACCGGCCACGCGAACGCCTCCGCCTTGACGGCCTGGTAGTTGGCGTCCAGGGCAGGTTCGAGCAGGCGCAGGGCGGCCAGGCGGCGAACAGTCTGCGTCACCTCCCGCGCCTCGGCGGGCGTCAGGTCCCGCCCCAGCACCCCAAACTCGCGGTACGAGAGCCACTTCTTCACCACCTGGTAGCCGCCGATGGCGTAGTCCCGGACGTGCCTACCATCCTAATGCTTCAGGGGCCGCTTCAAACAAGTCCCTAAGTCGCGGCAATCTGGATTGCTGCCGTTTCATCTCCTGCCAGACTGTGGCATGAGACAGCCGTTGAATGGAATTGATCAAATTCTGTAGATTCTCCAGCGGCAGACCGTTCCGCTTCTCGTGAATGTACACTTTCAATCTGGCGACATAACCAGTAAACGCCTCCCGGCGGGCCTCGCGCAAGAATTCTCTGTCGTTGAGACGAAGAAGCTGGATTGTGTGCTCCGCCCGCAGGTATTCGCGGGAACCGGGAGCCGCAAGCGGGACAAAGTAAAAACTGCCGCGCAGGTCCAGTATCATGAAGTCCAGCGGGTTTTCCGTCCTCGGATTGATTAGCAGGGGATCACCGGCTTCGGGAGGCACGACGGGGTCATTGCGCCGGCGCGTCACCTCCATGGCCTGACCTGTCACCTGGGAAAAGATGACGCACCTGCTCTGCTTGGGGCTATTACATCCGCTACAGGCGTACAGATAGTTTTCCCAGACGAAGACCAGTTCCGGGTATAGGTCCTTTGGCTTGATGTGTTCGACATCCGTGCCGGCGGAGTCTTCGCAGTAGCAGCACCGCTGGGCGCCGGAACACATCGCGCTCAACGCCCGGCGCACCTGGCGGAATGTGGGGTTTGTCGGGAAGTTCTTCAGTTGGAACAGCCGCTTTCCCTCCTCCACCCGCGCGGCGTAATCCGGGATGGCGTCAATCTGGCGCTGGAATCCTGCGAGGCCCTCCTGGGCGGATGGTGGCAGTGACACGTGGGGGAGACGGATCATCGGCGGCCGTTTGTCGCGGCGAGTTCATTCGCCGACGTCGGCAGCGTCGCCCGGAGTTCCTCCTGCTCGCGCTTCTCCCCCTCCGAAAGATCGCGCTCCAGCTCGATGACGTTCAATTCGGCCAGGCGCTTCAACAGCCTTTTCGACTCGTCGGAGCGGGAGACGTTCCTGCCGAACATCTCCGTCCCATAGGCATCCAGGATGTTGCCGTAAAGCAGACGCTCTAACTCCACGCCGGTCACCATGCCGCCCGGTTCATGGCTGCCGGGGCGCGGCAGTTTCCAAACGGTCCCCACGGCTGCGGCCTGGCAGACGAGCGGGCTATGCGTCGTGACGATGAACTGAATTCGAGGAAAGTGCTCTCGGAACCACCGGCCGACCCGCTGCTGCCAGGAAGGATGCAGATGGGCGTCTATCTCATCAATCAGCACGATCCCCGGCGCCTCGATCTGAGAATTGTCCAACGAGAAGACTCGGTCTCGCCCGTACACGTTCGCCATCTGCCGGATCAGTTCCAGCGTCATGCTCAGAATGGAGCGATACCCGTCACTTAATTCTTCCACGGCGATCAGGCAGCCGTTGCCGTCCACAAAGCGGACATCCGTTGACGTGACGTCTTTCAGCCGCGCCCCGTGCGGCAGAAAATCCTCTTGGTTGATGAACGCCTGTACCCGCTCCAAGAACTCGCCTTCGGGATTTTTCTCTAGCCGCTTGAACTGCAAGTCCTGGAGCCAGCGCAGCGTCTCCGTCAGCGCAACGCTCTCCCCGAATGCGGACAGGTGCGCCGCCAATTTCGGGTTGGAGAAGAAAATCTTTTCCTGATCCTTGTCGCCACCCGTGAAGCGTCGGAACGGGCCGTAGGCAGCACTGAACCAGCCGGACTTGCCTCCCCATACGTGCCTGTGCGATTTGTGTGCAGGAGATGGCTTCAGCTTAACCCCGTCCTGTTGTCGAATAAAGCTCAACTCCGCACCAAGGTAATAATACTGAGGCCGATTACCCTGACCTGAGAATCGGTCATAGTGAGCGTCGTCTTCGATGGTGATGCGGATGCCGCCTGAACTCGTCCCCTCTCGCAGCCAATCATTCCAGTCCTGACGTAAAGCCAGCGCCTCGGACGGGCCAACCAGAGCCAGGGCCACGGCCCTGATGAATGTTGACTTCCCGGAGCCATTGTCGCCGATGATGACGTGCCAGCCTGGCGCTTGCTCCGGATGAATTTGCCAATCAATCTTGGAGATCGAGCGGATATCCTGAATGTCTATTTTGATTAAATACATGGCGGCACCTGCCTGTCACAGCATCAGTTCTATCAATTATGGCACAAGTTGCCCTCAATCAGCCAGGGACAGTCCCCCTGCTTCCCACGCGAACGCGGCCTCCTTGACGGCCTGATAGTTGGCGTCCAGGGCCGACTCCAGCAGGCGCAAGGCGGCCAGGCGGCGAACCGTCTGCGTCACCTCCCGCGCCTCGGCGGGCGTCAGGTCCCGGCCCAGCACCCCAAACTCCCGGTATGAGAGCCACTTCTTGAGCACCTGGTAGCCGCCGATGGTGTAGTCCCAGACGCGGGCGGGGATGTTGCGCCAGTAGGCCGTGCCATTGAGATACACGTCCCGGGTGGTCTCGCCCAGCAGGGCCGGCGCGTCGGCGTCCAGGGCCGCGCGTTCCTCCGGCGCGTAGTCGCGCGTGACGCTTTTTCCCTTGCCGGGCATGGTGACGCCCTCCTTGCCGCCGTGCCCCCACCCCGCCGTCACGCGCAGGTCGCCCGCCGCCGGGTCGAGCGCCCCGCCGCCGACGCGGGCGATGTTGCCCAGCATCCTCAGTTCGGGCCGGAGTGCGCCCTGCGTGACACCGGGGACGGGGGTTTCGGTGTCCAGCAGGGCGGCGACCTGGCGGCCCAGGGCGGCGGACGCTTGCAGTCGCTCGGCGTCAGCGGGCAGGGGAATGCGGGGCCAGTCCGCGCGGATGCCGTCGGCGTTCTCCGTCAGGTAGGCGGGGCTGTAGCCGATGGCGAGGGCGTGCATCCAGAGCAGCGCGGCGGTGTCCGCGTCGGCGTCTGGGTCGAGCAGGCCGAGGGCGGCGAGGTACTCGCAGGCGCTCTTGGAAAGGTTCGCCGTCGGTGCGTCCGCGTCACCGAGCAGTGACGTCCGCAGTTGCAGGGGAAAGTAATAGGCATGGCCGCGCAGGAAGTCGTTGTCGCCGAGCAACCGCGTGTACATGAGCGGAACGCCTTCAGGACGGGCGACACCCGCCGGACGGCTCATCAGAAAGGCATTGCCCGGCCAGCACTGCGCCCAGAGGGTTGGACGGGGTTCGTTCCAGAGGGGGCGGACGGTGCTGTAGTAGCACCAGCGCGTGTCAAACGGGCGCAAGGCGTAACGGCGCAGGCGGCCTTCCTGATACTTCTCCGCGCCGATGACTTTCGTGCGGGCCGCTTTCGCCTCAAAACGGGCGGCGTCTTCGGTCAGGCTCGTGCCCATCGCCCTCAGCGCATCCCAACTGACGGCGGGGTTGTAGTACGCCTGCATCCGCTGTTCCAGTGCGTCACGGTCAATGTCCATCAGCGCCCCACCCCGCTTCTCCATCAGGCCGTTGCTGGGCGCGACGGCGCACAAATCCGTCAGGCGCGGCCACGCCTCGTAATGCGCGCCGACATCGGACGGGCGGAAGGAGAAGCGGTTGGCTTGGGTGGGGGCGGCGGGCAGGTAGTGCGCGTCCAACTCCGGGGCGTGCAGGCTCGCCAGCAGGTCGGCGCGCTTGGTGACGCCCCAGAACTGGCGGAAATGGACGCTCGGCTCCGAGACGCGCTGCGGGCGGCGCACCAGCAGGCCGATGGCCGTGCCCACGCGGATGCCCTCGCGGTTGTATTCGGTGGAAAAGACGCTGGGGTCCGGCTTGCCCTCCGGCGTCGTCTTGCCCGTCTCCCGGCTGTCCCCGTTCAGGCTGTCGAACCAGAGCGCGTCGAACTCACCCAGGAACCGCCGCCGCATCGTCACGAACGACGGGTCGCTCAGGTAAGAGAAGTTTGAGATGTAGCAGACGACGCCCCGGCCCGCGCCCTCCGTGATGCACCGCTCGGCCAGGCGGAAGAAGCGCACGTACAGGTCGTCCAGATTAAATTTCTTGATGCCCCACTCGGAAATCAGCCCCGCCTTGTACGGCTCGACCAGGCCCTGCTCCTCGGCGGGGCTGGTCCCGGCGAAGGCGTTGTACGGCGGGTTGCCTAAAATCACCAGAATCTTGCGGCTGTGCTTGACCTCCTCGGCGGCGTCGTACTCCTTTTTCAGATCGGGGAAGGCCAGGGCGAGCTGCTCCAACTGCTGCTTGACCTTTTCCGTCGGCGGCTCCCAGCCGGTGAGGGCGTTGGTGAGGAAGACGCCCGCGCGCTCCGCCGGCTGCCCGCCCTGCGCGGGGGCGAGCGGCGCGCCCGCGTTTTGCAGCAGCAGCCCCAGTTGCAGGTGCGCGACCACATAGGGCGCGGGCAAAATCTCGAAGCCGAAGACGCGCTCCCGCGCCGCTGTCTTCAAATCGCTGCCGCCGAGGGCGTCCCCGCCCTGCGCGTCCAGCGTCTTCTGGATCGTGTTCAGGACCTCCACCAGATAGGCCCCGGTGCCGCAGCAGGGGTCGAGCACGTAGACATTCGGGTCTGCCAGGCCGTCGGCGAGGCCCAGTTCCTCGCGCAAGGCCGTGTCCACGCGCGCGACCATGTAGCGGACGATCTCCGGCGGCGTGTACCAGACACCCAGGTCCTTGCGCAGCTCCGGGTCAAAGGCTTGCAGGAACGGCTCATAGAAATACTGGACGGCGTGGCCCTGGTCGAAGCCCGCGAAGAACGCCGCGCGGTCCACCCGGTTGAGCGCCGCGCCGGTCCAGTCCAGCACCTCCACCAGCCCCAGCGCGCCCAGCTTGGACGGCTTGGAGACCTCCTCAAAGAGCGTCTGGATCATCGGCACGTGCAGGTAGTAGGCCGCCGTGCGCCAGTCGAAGGAAGAACCCCCCCCCGCTCGCTGAGGCTCGCCACCTCCCCCTGCCAGGGGGAGGGAAGGTGGCGGGGTCTGCTCGCGGCTCCAGAGGACCCAGGCGGAGAAGAGGCCGTAGAACAGCGTCTGCACCAGCGTCGAGCGGAAGAAGTGCTCGCCCTTCTCGCCCTGGAACGTCAGCCCCAGCGCCTCCTCCAAGGCAGTCCGCACCGGCGACAGCGCGGGCAGGCCGGCGTTCTCAACGCGGCTCCGGGCGTCGCGCGCGTAGGACGCCAGGAACCAGGCCACGTCCTGCGGCGTCGCCAGCGGCGCGGCGTGCAGCAGGACGCGCTTCAAGTATTCGGCGAACCGCTCCGCCAGCCCCTCCGGCGTCGCCTGGGGCTGGGCCGCCAGCGTCCAGAACGCGGCCTCGGTGGAGGCGAGCGAGAACCCTTCCAGAATCGCCTTCCGCCCCCCGGCGTCTCTGCCGACCAACGCGAAGTCGCGCAGGTTGGTCACGAGCACCTGCCCGTACTTGTCCCAATACTTCTGCACCTGCGCGCCCGCCGCGATCTTGGCGACCTCGTCGCCCGTCCCCTTGACCTCCATCACCCCGCGCGCCGGCAGCAGCGCCGGCAGCAGGCCAGCGTCCTGCGCCTTCGCAAACTGATCGGGCGTGAACAGGCCGCCATCCGGCAGCCCCGCCCCCTGGTTCTTCAGGTTGATGATGCAGCGCACCGGCGGCTTGAGCGTCTTCCCCAGCGCGTTGAAGACGTTGCTGACCGCCGGGTAATACGAAGTCTCCTTGACGCCCGCCCCGGTGGCGCGGACGGCGTGGAGCTCCGAAAGGTAGATTTGCAGCAGGTTCATGGGGTGTGACGGCTCAGGGGTGGGAAGATGCCTCTCTATTCGGCAGGCGGGCCGCCGTTTCCTCTGCGGGTGCGGGGACCCACCCCCTGCTTCGCGGGGATCGCCCGCAACGGGAGGGTTCGGAGGGGCTGGTCAAGAGGCGATGGCGGCGCTCAGGACAGTCACAGGCAGGCCGGGAATGCGGAGAAACGCGGGGTCATTGGTCAGAAACAACGCGCACCCGACCGCAAGACCGGAGGCGGCGTGGAGCGCATCGGGCGTTTTCAGCCCCTGGGCGCGCAGGCGCGCGGCCTGCTCCCAGATCGGCAGGGTGGCGGGTATCAGGCGGACCTCTCTGGCGGTCAGGAAAGCCCGGAACAGGGCTTCCAGAGCGGCATTGTTGTCGCGCAGGGGCTTCGTGAGCGTCTCCAGCCAGGTCAATTCGCTGGTGACGATCTCGACCTGCCCCGCCACAGCCGCCGTCCAGAGCGGGGCCATGAATGACTCGTAGGGAGCGATCTTCTCCACCGCGTAGATGACCACGTTCGCGTCCACATAGACGCAGCCGGAAGATGGTAGCGTCAGCGATCCCATGCGTCGCGCTCCTCGCGCAGATAGGTATCCACCTCCGCAGCCGTGTGGAAGGCCAGTTGTCCCGGCGCTTCCGCGAGCACATCTCGAACGGAACGCCGTGCCGCACCCGCCGGGTAGAACAGGATGACGATGTCCACCGCCTCCCCGGCCGGCAGCTGGGCGTCTGTGATCTCAACCCGGCCGCCGGGTTGCACTGTCGCCGTGGTTTTCAAAGCCGATTGCATGACTTTCTCCTCAAAGGCGTACCCCTCGTCCTGTATCATACCACAGGCACCGGAGGAAGGCACTCACACTTGGCGGCTCAGGATGAGGCTCAGGGTCTTGTAGACCAGTTTGGCGGCGAGAAATTCGGGGGCGTGGAGGCCGGGGAGGGGGGAGAGTTCCACGCAGTCGAAGGCGATGACCTCGGCCTCGGCACAGACGATACGCAGGATGTCCAGCGTGTCGTACCAGCCCAGGCCGCCGGGTTCGGGCGTCCCCGTCGCGGGCATGATGGCTGGGTCCAGCACGTCCAGGTCAATCGTCAGGAAGACGCGCTGGCCCCGCACCCGCTCAGCCAGTACCTGCAAGTAAGAACGGTCGCGGTGCATGTCCTCGGCGAAGAAGGCGGTGACGCGCGCCGGGTTCTCGCGCAGGAACGTGGCCTCGGCGGCGTCCAGAGACCGGATGCCCAATTGAATGACCGGGCCGATCTCGGCGATGCGGCGGGCGGCGCAGGCGTGGCTGTAGGGCGTCCCGTCGTACTCGTCGCGAAGGTCGGCATGGGCGTCCAGTTGGACGGTGAGGAAGTCACCGAACACGTCATGCAGGCCCCGCGCGACGCCGACGCTGACCGAGTGTTCGCCGCCCAGGACGCAGAGCAGCTTTCCGGTGCGCGCCAAGCCCGAGACGGCCTCGGCAATCCCCATGATCGTCGCCTCCGGGGAGCGCAGGTCGGGGGCGAGGGCGGGCAGGGTGTAGACGCCCCAGCGCAGGGCCGGCTCGTCGTCCAGTTCGCGGTCGTACAGTTCCACCTGCGTCGAGGCGTCAATGACGGCCTGCGGCCCGGCCTTCGCGCCGCCTTTATAACTGGTGGTGGCGTCGTAAGGCACGGGCAGGATAAGGGCGCGGCTCGCCGCGAAATCGCTGTGCTCCGGCGGCAGGCCGAGGAAATTGCGCGGGGGATGTTGCGGGTATTCGGTCATCTTCCGTCTTAGGGTCCGCTCGTCAGCACCCTCTCCCTCGCCCCTCTCCCCGGTCGCAAGCGACCGACCATCTCCCTCGGAGGGGCGAGGGTAAGAGAGCAAGGCCCTGCGGGGCAATAACCCTCTCCCCCGCGAGGGAGAGGGTGGCGAGGCTTGCCGAGCCGGGAGAGGGGGACGGAACGACATGCTGCGCCCCTACACCTTGTTCCCCCACTCCTCATCCCCCGGACGCTGGCCCTCCAGGTAGGCGCGGGTCAAGTTCTCCATCAATTCCTCGCGGCGGTCGTAGAGACGGCGGGGCGGGCGCGGGGCGGCGTTCTGGAGCGCATAGGCCGTGAGCAGCGGCAGGGCGATGGTGCTATCGGCGTAACAGACTACCGTGTCCGGCAACTGGTCGGGGTCAATCTTGCCCCAGGTGACGGCCTCGGAGGGGGTCGCGCCCGAGAGGCCGCCGGTGTCCGGGCGGGCGTCCGTGACCTGGACGAAGAAGTCGTGCCCTGCCTCGGCGATGCCCATGATCTCCTGCAATTGCGGCTCGGTCTGCAAAATAAAGTTCTTGGGGCTGCCGCCGCCGAAGATCACCACGGCGCTCTTGCCCCCGGCCTTCTTGGCCTCGTAGACGATGGCCGCCGTCTCATTGACATCCCGCTCCGGGTCAATTTGGAGTTGGTTGCCGCGCAGGCGCTGGGCGGCGATGTTCATGCCGATGCTGCTGTCGCCGGGGCTGGACGTGTAGACGGGAACACCGGCCTCGTAGGCCGCGCCCAGCACCGAGGGGTGCGTGATGCCCAGCGCCCGCTCGCGCGCGCGCAGGTAGCGGCCCAGGTGGTGGTGCATCTCCGCCGTGCCCATGCGCCGCTGGAACTCCGGCGCGCGGATGGTCTCGGCCAGGAAGTCGTCGGTGCGGTAGAGCACGTCCGCGTCAAAGAGGATGTCATAGATGCGAATGAGTTTCTGGTCGCGCAGGGCGACGTCGTCCACGAAGGGCGTGGAGCCGACGAGTTCAAAGCCCAGGGCGCGGTGCATGTCGTGATACAGATTCGCGCCGGTACTGACGATCCAATCTATAAAGCCCGCCTGGATGAGCGGGACGACGGCGGCGACGCCCAGGCCAGTCGGCGTGAGCGCGCCGGAGAGGGTGACGCCGATGGTGACGTCCGGCTGCGCAATGCGGCGGGCGAACAGCTGGCACGCCTCCCGCAGCCGCCCGCCGTTGTAGGCGAGCAGGTAGTCGTCCACGAACTGCGTCAGCCCCACGTCGGACGTCAGGGGACTAGGCGCGAGCGGCTTGCCGTAAGTGGCCATAAGGTTCAGGTCTCCGAGACGGCGCGGAGGGGCATGGCATGCCATGCCCCTCCCATGCCGAACGGTCAGCGCCGGGCCAGCCAGCCGGACATCTCGCGCCGCACGTCGGCGTCCCAGTGGTGGCCCCGGTCCAGGACGTGCTCCTCGACCACGCAGAAGTCGCCCAGGAAGTCGCCCAGAGTCTCGCGCACGGTCGCCACGCTGAAGTCCTTGCAGGAGAACACGTCCAGGAACGCCTCGCCCAGTTCGGGATACGTATGGATCGCCGCGTGGGATTCGTAAAGAATCACGACCCCCGACCAGCCGCGCCGCTCCGGGTCGCCGGTCTCCTCACCAGTCAGCGGACCGGCCAAAACGCGCATGCCGATCCGATCCACCAGCGTGGTCAGTAAGTCTGCCACGGAATGTGCCCCATTCAGAGCGGACCGGCGCTCAATGCCGGCGATCCGCAGCGTGAGGTGCAGTCCATACGTATCTGTCATCTCTTTGTTGGTTACGCTCCTTGCAATAGAACTTGAATTCGTGTCGTCAGGTGAATCCGCCGACGGGGACGAACCGGCAGCGGTCATCGGTGATCAGGCCCCCGGCGCGCAGGCCGACGGCGCTCGGCTCGCCGCCAATCACGAAGCACGTGGTCAGCAGCGAAAGTCTTTGCATCCCCTGGGCCGTCATGAGTTCGGCCTCCGGCATCGGTACGTACTGTTGGTAAACCATTGGTTGGTCCGTGAACGATTGCGCCTCGCTCGCGTGGACCTGTTCCCTCCCGACAATGGCGACGGTGTCGCCCTCGCGCCCGAAAACGGGCTTGATGACGTGCGGCCCGTCAAAGACGGGGTCCAGATACGTCGGCAGCAGGTGCCTTCGGATCAGCGCCCGCTCCGCCGCGTCAAAATACCCGCCCCCCTCGGCCAGCCCCCAGAGGACGGCCTGCACCGCCTTGCTCTGCAGCAGGAACGCCGATGGCGGGTTGATCAGGGCCAATTGATTTTGTTCCACGAGACGGAACAGCATCTCCCCGATGGGCGTTCCCGTGGCCGGGTCTTTGTCGTCCGCGAAGAACTCCAGCGGATACAGCCGGAACAGGACATGGATGCGGCGGCCCGCGCCGTCGTACAGGCCGCCGCCGTCAATCTGCAATGACTCGATGGCGACGTAGCGCCGCCGCACCCGTTCCGGCAGGCGCGCCAGGCGCATCAGATAGCGCGTCGTCTCCCGGTCCTCGTGATGTTCGCCGAATGAGGCCCAGGCGACATACGCCGGCCCACCCTCGCGCCCCACCTGCCGGAGCGCCGCCCTGCACGCCCGCGTCAGCGCCGCCGCCAGGCGCGCCTCCTGGCCCGCGTTGGGGTCCGGCGCGTCGAACGCCGCGCAGGCCGCCCCGTTCAGATGAAAGCACTCCACCAGAAAGGTCGGCGTGTCGGCGTTCAGTTCCAGCATCTTGTAGCCGTCCGGCGTGGGGGCCAGGTCGAAACGGCCGATCACGGTCTCCGCCATGTCCGGGACGCTCACGCGGGCCACGGCCAGCGCGGCCGGCGGCAGCCCCATCGAGAGCAGGGCCTCGTCCGGCAGCGCCCGCAGCAGCGGCGCGACCCGCGCGTACAGGTGCCACAGGGCCGCCGCCGCCGCCCGTATCTCCCGCTGCTCGGACGCGGCCAACGGATGGACGCCGTACAGCGCGTACTCCTCGCCCGCCGGCGTGTCCGGCCAGAATCGCGGGAAGCGCGCGTAGAACTCGCGGCGCGCCCGGCGATAGGCCGCCAGGTCAGCTCCCCGCGCTGCCATGCGCCCCGCCGAAGCCGCCCGACCGACCGCCCCCGCCCCAGAAGGAGTGGCCGCCGCCATAATAGTGTCCACCGCCCCCGCCGCTGACGTAGCCGCCCCCGCCGCTGCTGGTGCAGTTCGGGTCGGTGCGCGGGTCGCAGTTGTTCTGGCGGTTGGAGCACCCCGCCGCCAGCAGCAGTGCCGACGCCGCCGTCACGCTCGCCATGAGTTTTCGCGTCCGGTTCATAAAGCAGTCTACTATACCACGTTTCGGCGAAAAATCACTTTGTCTGGGCCGCGGTCCAGGCGTCAATCATCTGACGCGAGAGGCTGACGGGGGGCGGCAGGTCCGGCAGGGTCTCCGCCGTGAACCAGCGGGCGTCGTCCAGTTCCTCCGCGTCCACGCGCGGCTCCCCGGCGGCGTGGCGGGCCGTGAAGCCGATCATGAGCTGGTGCGGGTACGGCCAGGGCTGGCTGCCGGCGTAGACCAGGTCGGCGACCTCCAGGCCCGCCTCCTCCTGCACCTCGCGCCGCACGCACTCCTCCAGCGACTCGCCCGGCTCGACGAATCCCGCCAGGATGCTGTAGCGCGGCCCCCACCCCGGCTTGTGGCCGAGCAGGATGCGCGCGCCGCCGTCATGCACCAGGATCAGCACGGCGGGGGTGACGTGCGGGTAGGCGACGTGGCCGCAGCGCGGGCAGCGCCGGCCCCAGTCGCCGGGCCGCATCTCGGCCTCGTGGCCGCAGACGGGGCAGAACCCGCTGGTGCGCCGCCAGTAGAGCATCTGGGATGCATAGCCCGCCAGCGCGAATTCCGCCTCGCCGATCTGCCCGAACAGGGCGCGCAGCGGGACGAGGCGGCAGCCCTCCGGCAGCGCCTCCTGGGGGCCGAGGTCATCGGCCAGGCAGGGCCTGCCGCCGAGCGTACCCAGGTACAACGGCGTCCGATTCACGCCGTCGCCGCGCGGGTCGCCCTCGCTCTCAATCAGCGCCCCCCCGCGCACCAGCACTTCGCCGTCCCGCAGCAGCAGCCAGAGCGCCGGGCCGGTGGGCGGATCCATCGGTGGGTAGGCGCGCACGAAGGCCGCCTGGGGCGGCGCGGGGGAAGGAGTGTCCATGCCTCCATTGTACACCACAGCGGCGCGATTTCACCGTCATTATACCCTGTTGTTTTGTTGTTGTCAACACTGTTGTTGATAATAGCATCATTGTCGGTCATCAGCCGATGTTACGCACGGGGCCGGCATGAGGCATGAAGTCAGCGAGTGAATTCGCCGCTTCCGGCCTTTGGCCGAGTCTCCGCCTTCGCGGAGACGAGTCCTTGTCCGCACAGGCGGACAGTCGGCGTCCTCGCCCCCAGCGGCGAATTCGTGCGCTGGCTCTTCACCTTCCGCCGCCCGACAATGGGCGCACGCTTCCCTGCTTGACATCCCAACGAAGATGTCCTATACTTCTATATGATTATTCTTGATTATTCAGTGCGACGGGCAGTACGTCTCAGGGGCTGAACGTGAAAAATGTCACAGCGCCAACGTGACCAAGCGGGCATAATGCCCGAGGAGCCTGTGACGGCGTATGTGGGGCTGGGGGCGAATTTAGGCGACCGGGAGGCCGCCATTGAGGCCGCCCTGCGCGCGCTGCACTGGCCGCCGGATGTCATGGTCGTGCGCCGCTCCTCGCTCTACGAGACCGCCCCGGTGGGAGTCACGGACCAGCCCGATTTCCTGAACGCGGTCGCCGAGCTTCGGACGACGCTGTCGCCCCGGGAACTCCTGGCACGGATTTTGCAGTTGGAGCGGCAACTGGGCCGGGTGCGAACCCAACGCTGGGGGCCGCGCGTTATTGACATAGACATCCTGCTGTACGGCGATGAGGCCCTGGCGGAGCCGGGGCTGACCGTCCCGCACCCGCGCATGGCGGAGCGCGCCTTCGTGCTCCGTCCGCTGGCGGAGATCGCGCCGGAGGCGAAACTTCCCGACGGCGAGACCGTACAAAAAAAGTGGCAATTCCTGGCGGAACGCGGGAACAATACCAGCGTGAAACCCGTTTAAGTAGCCTGTCGAGGCGTGTCGCGCCTGCGCGTGCCTTGCCGACAGCCGCAGAGCCGCCGGATGCCTATCGGAAGTTCAGCGGCTTCTTTGAGCGATGATTTATTCATATGAAGCAAAGGACGGCGGCGGGCGCACTGTCACCGGCTCCCTGGACGCACAGGACGAGGGCACGGCGGCCCGTCAGGTGCGCGACATGGGCTACTTCCTGATGCGGCTGGCCCCATCGGCAGTCCCGCAGGGGGCGAACGGGGCCGTCTGGCCGCCCCCGCCCTCCGCGCCCACTCGGGAGCCGTCCGCACCGGCCTGGACGCCGTCCGCCCCGGCGATGCCATGGTGGCGATGGCTGCTGGCGCGGCTGGTCTACCCGGTCTGGTCCGGCGTCGGACTGCGCGACCTGGCCCTGTTCTACCGGCAGTTCGCCACCATGATCCATGCCGGCGTGCCGATCTACCAGTGCCTGACGACGCTGACCGTGCAGACGGCGAACCCGACGCTGCGCCGCTGCATCGGGGCGATCGGCCGGCGCGTGCAGGCGGGCGGGGCCATCAGCGCGGCCATGGGCGAGTACCCGTGGCTCTTCCTGGACTTCCACCGGGCCATGGTCGCCGCCGGGGAGATGACGGGGCGGCTGGACCTGATGTTCGCGCGCCTCGCGGACGCCCTGGAGCAGGAGTACCTGCTGCGCGGCATCATCAAGCGCGAGACGTTCTACCCGTGCCTGGTGCTGCTGGCCTCGTTCCTGCTCCAGCCGCAGGCGATGGTCGTCCTGGTCGCGCAGGGGAGCGGGCGCGGCTACCTGCGCCTGGTCGCGCCGTCGCTGCTGGGGTCCCTGGGCGCGCTGCTGCTGGTCTACGTGCTGGTCCGGCTGCTGTCGCAGTTCAAGGCCGTGTTTGACGCCGTGGCGTCCCACCTGCCAGCGGTCGGCGGGGCGGTGCGGCTGATCGCGCTGGCGCGCTTCGCGCGCGCGCTGTCTCTGCTGTACGCGGCGGGCCTGGCGATCCCGAACGCGCTGCGGACGGCGGCAGCGGCCTGCGGCAACGCCTACCTCGCCCGGAAGATGGTGCGGGCGATCCCGGCGCTGGAGACCGGCCAGGGCATCGCCCAATCCCTGGAGCGCACGGGCGCGTTCCCGCCGATGGTCGTGACCATGCTGGGCGTCGGCGAGCAGAGCGGGGACCTGGACCAGACCATGACCAAAGTGGCGGAGTATTTTGAGCAGGAGGCGGCGGTGCGCCTGCACCAACTCTGCGTCTCGCTCGGCGTCATCGTGACGATCCTCGTCGGCGTCCGCGTCGGCCTGGGCGTCATCCACTATTACACCGGATACTTCAACAATCTGCTGAACACCGACACAAACTAAAGGGCCGGCCTTATTTATCCATCTTCCGGACCCCGAAGAGGAGGAGATCAACCACAGATCACGAACTGCATTCGCATGTTTTCATTGTTCGTTTGTAAGGGAAAACGTCAGACATGACATCGCAGAGAACTCACTACGAAGTCCTGGGCGTATCGGCGACGGCGACCACGGATCAGATCAAAAAGAAATACCGGGAAATGGCCCGCAAGTTCCACCCGGACGTCGTCAAGGACAAGGCGATGGGCCAGAAGATCTTCACCCAGGTCAACCAGGCGTACCGCATCCTGGCGGACCCGGAGCGCCGCGCCCAGTACGACGCCTCGCTGCGGGCCGACAGGGGGCAGGCGGCCGAGGGCCCGATCGCCGCCAGCACGGCGGGCGGGGCCCGCCCCAACGGCGCAGGGGCGACGGGCGGCGCGCCCCCGCAGTCCGGGCCGCTGACCCCGCAGCAGACCCAGGCCGTCAGCCGATCCCTCAGCGACGCCGACTTCGCCATGATGAATGCCAACGCGCCGCAGGCCCAGGCCCACTGCGAGGCGGCCCTCAAGATCGACTCGCGCAACGCGCGGGCGTGGGCCCTGCTGGGCGATGCGCTGTCCACTCAGGGCAAGCGCGAGGAGGCCATCCGCGCCTACCGCCAGTCGCTGCAGGTCACGCCCAGCCCGATGGTGCAGGCCAAGCTGAAACGCCTGGAGGGCGGCGACCCGCCCGGCGGCGCCGGCACGCGCACCAATCCGCCCGGCGGAACCCGCCCTCCGACGATCCCGCCCGGCGGTGCGGCGAAGCCGTCCGGCGGCGGCGCCGACAAGTCCTCCGGCGGCCTCCTGGGACGGCTGCTGGGCAAGAAGAAATAATTACCCCAAAGGGGAGGGGGCGGCCGCTGGTGCGGCCGCCCCCTCTTGACGTCCCGGATGGTCACGGATGGTCACAGCACGCGCAGCGCGGCGTCATCGGGCATGGGCCGGGACTGGGCGCGGCGGGTCAGGACGGCCTCGACCAGGCGCACCAGCGCGTCGCTGTGGAAGGGCTTGATGAGGAATTCGCTGTCGCCGCCGTCGAGCACGCGCTGGACGACTTCCGGGTTGGCGTAGGAACTGGTGAACACGAGGGGCAGGTCGGGGCAGAGGACGCGGGCCTCCGCGCGCAGGTCGAAACCGCTCTTATCGGGCAGGGCCACGTCGGTCAGCATCAGGTCGAAGCTCCCGCCCGCACCGGCCAGCGTCTCCAGCGCCTCATGCCCGCTGCTCGCGCAGGCGACGGCGTAGCCGCAAGCTTGCAGCGACTCCCGCAGCGTCCCCAGTGACAGCTCATCCTGGTCCACCAGCAGCAGGCGGCTGCCGGAGGCCGAGCCGCCGGGCAGGTGCGCGGGCAGGCCGGGGACGGCCTGGCAGCGGCGAATGGCGGCCTGGAGCGCCTCGTGGCTCCGGTGCATCGGCAGCGGCGCGTTGCCGCCGGGCCCGCGCCAGAGGCTGACCGTGTTCTTGCCGCTGGACTTGGCGTGGTACATCGCCTTGTCCGCGCAGAACACCAGCCCCCCGCCGTCGGCGGCGTCGGCGGGGAACTCGGCCACGCCCACGCTGACCGTGACGCTCTTATGCGGGAAGGAGGAGGCCGCCACCGCCGCGCGCAGACGCTCGGCGACCACCGCCGCGCCGAAGCGGTCCGTCTCCGGCAGGATCACGGCGAACTCCTCGCCGCCGTAGCGCGCCGGCAGGTCCACGGCGCGGACGGACGCCTTCAGCAGCCGGGCGATGCCGGACAGCAGCTGGTCGCCCTCGGGGTGGCCGTAGCGGTCGTTGTACGTCTTGAAGTCGTCCACGTCGAACAGAATCAGGGAGAACGGACGGCGGTGCCTCTGCGTCTGCCGGACCTGATAGGCGAGCTGCTCCTGGAAGGCGCGGTGGTTGGGCAGGTCCGTCATCACGTCCAGCACAGCCAGCCGCTCCAGGCGCCGGTTGGCCTCCTCCAGCGACAGGCACTTCTCCTGCAGCAGACTATTGGCGGCGTCTACCTGCGTGGTCTTCTCCTCCAACTGTTCCTTGATGCGGAGCAGGTCGCCGTGCGCGTCCATGATCTGGAGCTGTAGTTTGACTTCCTCCGTAATCTCCCGCGCGTATTCGACCAGATGAGTCACCCGGCCGGTCCCCGGATCGCGCACCGGGTAGGTGGACACGTCGAACAGGTGTGAGGCGCCGTCCGCGGCATGGACGACGGGGATGCGCCCCCGGTGCGGCCGCCCCCCGGCCAGCACCGCCCGCAGGTCCGCCACTCGCCCGGTCTCGGCCAGGTGCGGAAACAGCTGCGCCCAGGGCACGCCGACCACGTCCGCCTTGGCCCGGCCCAACTGACGCAGCACCTGGTCGTTGGCGTCCGCCACGCGCAGCTCGGTGTCCAGCACCAGCAGGGAGTCGGCGATGCTGGCAAAGACGGATTCCAGGATGGCGCGATGCGCGCCGCCCTGCGAGGGCAGCGCGTCGGCGGGAGAAACAAGTATTTCCGGCATGACGGCCTCAGAATCGGAGGAAAACACGGCCTCATTATCGGAAGCCGGGCGGGCTTTCAAGAGAGTGGCCGAGAAGCGCCCAGAGCGCCGCCACGCCGACGGCCAGCACGGTGCAGGCGGCGTTCACGAGGTCGTTGCCGACCCACGCCCAGCCGCGCGCCGGCGGTATTCGGCCCGCCGGCCCCCGATAATGGGGGGGCTTCTCCGTCCAGTGGTCCGGGTCGGCCGGGTCGCGCCACTGCGCCTGGAGGGTCGCGCCGAGCAGGCTGTCAAAGAGCGCCCCGACCAGACCCGCCAGCGTCACGACCGCCATGGCCCCCGCGCCCTGCGGCGCGGCGAAGCATCCCAGCAGCAGCGCCCCGGCACAGGCCGCCGCCGTCCCCGCCCCGCTGACCGCGCCGGACGTGCCCGGCGGCACGCGCCGCCCCGTCTTCAGGTCGCGCGGCGTCCCGCCGCAGGCCGCCCCGATCTCCGTCGCCCAGGTGTCGGCGTTCGCCGCCGCCAGCGCCGCCAGGAACAGCAGGTGCGCCCCGGCGGGCGGGCCGTGCAGGGCCAGCAGGGCGCAGAGGGCCGCCGCCCCGCCGTTGGCCCAGACCTGCCCGGCGTCGCGCCGCCCGCCCTTCTCAAAACCCATCTTTTCTTTGGTACGACGACGCCACCGGCTGAGGGCGCTGGATGTGACGAAGAACGTCACCAGCGCCGCCCCCCACGTCCACCCGCCGACGCCGAATACGACCGTGCCGACCGCCCAGGCGGACAGCGCGCCGCCGACCGTCAGCGCGCGGGCGCGGCAGGCGGCGAGGGCGATGAGAGCGGCGAGGATCGCGCCGACAGGAAACTGTAGGAACATGGGTAGAGACCGGGGCCTATCGCCGCCGCAGCGCCCTGCCGACCACCCGCGCTGCGCTGACCCCCGACGCCCCGAACACGCCCCCGCCCGGATGCGTGCTCGCCCCCGTCAGGAACAGCCCGTCAATCGGCGTCCGGTACTGTGCCAGCTCCGGCAGCGGGCGGAACGCGAACATCTGGTCCAGCGACATCTCCAGGTGCATCACGTTCCCCCGCCGCAGCCCCAGCGTCCGCTCCAGGTCCAGCGGCGTCTGGATGAACCGTTTCTCAATCGCCCCCCGCATATTGGGCGCATACGAGAAGAGCGTCTCGCAGATGGCGTCGGCGGCCTCGTCCCGCGCCGCGTCCTCATCCCAGGTTCGCCCGTCACGCCGCTCATACGGGAAATATTGGGACCACAGCTGCACCACCTGCTTGCCGGGCGGGGCCAGCGTGTCGTCCAGGGCCGAGAACGTCATTGCCAGCACGGCGGGCCGCCGCGACGGACGCCCGCCGACGTAATCCGCATACGCCTCTCCCAAAAACTCCGGGGTGGGACAGAGCAACTGCATCCCCCGATGTATCTCCATCGGCCACCCCCCGCCGTAATCGGGCAGTTCCGACGCCGCGCAGCGCACCGTCATCCCGAACCCGTTTCCGACATTCACTGACCGCAGCCGGCTCGCCAAGTCCTCCGACACCTCCGACTCCGCCAGCAGGTCCTGAAACGTCGTCAGCACATGGCATGCCGCCACGACCGCCCGCGCCCGGTATGACTGCCCTCCTGCCGCCACCCCGACCGCCTTCCCGCCCTCCACCAGTATCCGCTCCACCCGCGCCCCGGTCAGCACCGTCCCGCCCAGCGCCTCCAGCGCCCGCCGCAGGGCGACCGTCAGCATCCCCGACCCGCCCCGCGCCCGCCTCGCCCCGCTCTCATGGACGGCGGCGTACCAGCCCGCGAACGGCCCCGTCCCCGGCTCCGTCGGCGGCGGCCCGGACTGCGCCGCCAGCCACCCCAGCGCCGCCCGCATTGGCACGCTCTCAAACGTCTCGTGGATCAGCCGCCCGTACCCGGACAGGATCATCCGCAGCGCGTCGGTCGAGTTGCGCCCCGGCGAAGGGGCCAGGATGACGTGCCGCCCGAAGCTCGCCATCGTCGGCGGCTCCTGAAACGCCCGAAAGACTCCCCTGACCACCGGCCCCCAGCGCGTCACGAACTCCCGGTACGCCGCCGCGTCCCGCGCCGACACCCGCGCGATGCTCTCCACCGTCCGCTCCAAGTCCCGATAGAAGCAGAGGGCCTCCCCGCCCGGCAACGGCAGCGCCGCCCACGGGTCCATCTCGATGTATTCCAGCCCGTACTTTTCTAATTCCAGCTCGGCCACGATGGGCGTCCGGTGGATCATCAGGTGTACCGACGAGCCGATGTCTATCTGGTAGCCAGGCCAGACCTCCTCCGTGCAGACCGCCCCGCCGACCACCGCCCGCCGCTCCAGCACCAGGACTTTGTGGCCCGCCTTCGCCAGATAGCACGCGCACACCAGCCCATTATGCCCCGCCCCGATGACGATGGCGTCATACCGTGTCTCCATCATGGTAAACAAGTCCGCAAATTTATTCGCCGGGCACCCACTGACCGGGCCACTCCCATCAGAGAAAAAGACTGATCCTGTTTCTACCCCGCGTCCCGAAAGGACTCCCTGCCCCCGGCGGCGAACTGCCCTTCATGCGACGCCTGCTGCCCGTCCCCGCGTGCCTCTGCCTGCTCGCCGCCTGCGCCAGCGCCGATGTGCCCCGCGCGGTGGTGGAGCGCGGCAAGCAGGCCACAGTCCTGGTGGAGACCCCCGACGGCTCCGGCACAGCCTTCTGCATCAGCCCCGCCGGCGACTTCGTCACCAACCACCACGTCGTCGCCGGCGCGGCGTTTGTCAAGATCGTCCTCCACTCCGGCGAGAAGGGCCAGAAGGTGCTGGAGGCGACGGTCGAGCGCGATGACGAGAAGGACGACCTGGCCTTGCTCAAGGTGACGACGGATGAGGCGCTGACCGCGCTGCCGCTGGGGACGGACGCCAGCCTGTTCGAGACTCAGTCCGTCACCGCCTTCGGCTACCCCTTCGGCAAGGAGTTATCCGAAAACCCCGCCGACTACCCCGCTGTCACCGTCAGCCCCGGCCACGTCACAGCCCTGCGCCGCGATGGCGGCGCGCTCAAGGACATTCAGCTCGACGCCTCCCTCAACCCCGGCAACTCCGGCGGCCCCGTCGTGGACGACCAGGGCCGCGTGATCGGGATCGTCGAGGCCGGCATCCCCGGCGCGTCCCTCAACTTCGCCGTCCCCGCCGACGCCCTGCTCGCCTCGCCGCAGATCGCCCTGGCCCCGACCCGCATCCCCGCCGCCCGGCTGCACGCGCCCGTGGAGTTCCGCATTGCCCTGCGGTTCTGGAACGGCCCCCCCGTCACCGACCTGGACGTCACCCTTGCGCTGAACGGCGGGCGCGCCCTCCCCGCCCGGCCAGCGCCCGGCGGCTCCTACGTCGTCTCCGCCGTGCCCGCGCCAGGCTCGGACAGCCTCGCGTCCGTGCCCTACGAGGTCGTCGTTAAAGAGACCGGCCGCGTCATCGGGCGGCAAGGCGGGGCGCTGCTCGTGGAGGAGGCGCCTGGCCCGCCTACCGCGCTAGCTCCCGCCGCGCCCAGGGTCACGCTGCCGGCCATCGTGCCGCCCGCGCCCACGCCGCCGCCCATCCGCGACACGCGCCTAGCCACGCCGCAGGTCACCCTCGCCCTGCCCGGCGCGCTGGACGATGTGGCGGTCGGCGGGGGCGGGCGCTACCTGATCCTGTCGCTGAAGGGCCTGCACAAGCTGGCCGTGTTCGACGTCAGCGCCGCCGCCATCGTCCGCTACCTGCCCGTCGACTCCGACGACTACCGCTTCACCGCCGGGGCGGACGCGCTGATCGTCGTCCTGGAAGACCGCAAGGTCATCGAGCGCTGGAGTCTGGCGACGTTCGCGCGCCGGCTGACCGTGCCGGAGCCCAACTGGCAGGCGGTGCGGTGGGCGCGCATGGGGTCGGCCTCCGCCGGGCCCGTCGTGGTGGAGACCGGCGACGGCGCGATTCACTGGCTGGACGCGGCGACGCTGGCCGAGTTCACGGTGGACACCCACAGCGCGCCCTACGGCTGGGGCGGCAGCGACCAGTTCCCGTTCGATTACCGCCTCTCTCCCGACGGCACGGTGCTGGTGGGGTGGGTCACGGGCCTCTCCCCGCGCACGATCATCACCGCCCTGTTTCACGGCGACCATGCCGACCTCCACGCCGCGTCCGTGGAGGGCTACAACGGCTACTACTACACGCCGGGCGCGGACGACGGCCTGATCTACACCTCCGCCGGCCTCGCCACGCTGACAATGGATCCGGTGGATCCCGCCACGTTCCACGCCTCCCACTGCCTGCCCGCGCAGGGCGGCAGCCTGTTCCTGGCGGCCCAGGGCGCGTCGGTCAGCATCTACACCACCACCGACAAGCGGTTGCTGCTGACCCTGCCCAAGATGGACGAGCTGGGCGGCGACCTGTGGGACCTGGAAAAACAGGTCTTCTACGTCCCCGCCGCCAACCTGCTCGTCACCGTCCCCACCGCCCGCGACCGGATGATCCTGCGCCGCCTGAACCTGACGGCAGAGTTGCAGAAGACCGGCGTGGACTACCTGTTCGTCCGCTCCGTCCCCCCCCGCAGGTTCCACAAAGGCCAGAAATACGTGTACCAGATGGAGGTCGCCTCGAAGCGGGGCAACTTGAAGTACTTTCTGGACAGCGGCCCGCCGGGCATGACGCTCTCCCCGACGGGCCGGCTGGTCTGGGCCGTGCCGGCGAACTACGGCGGGAGCGAGGAAAACGTGATCGTCCGCGTGCGGGACGCCACGAGCCAGGAGATTTACCACACGTTCCGCATCGCGCCCGGTTAGTGCCCCGCACCGGCCCCTGGGCCGCCGACCTTGCCGACACGCAGCAGGAGGATGGCGGGCGCGGCGCACACGAAGGCGATGCCCAGCAGCAGGAAGCCGTCGTTGAAGGCCATCACCGAGGCCTGCGCCTGCACGGTATGGTCAATGAGCCCCAGCGCGCCTGCCTGAGCGTCCGCCAGGCTTTTCCCGTGGGCCATCAGGTTGCTGGCCGCCGCCTGTTGCCGGGCCAGCAGCAGCGGATTGCCCGACGTGAGGTTGGCAACCAGATTATAGCGGTGGTAGCGGCTCATGTCCACGATGTACGTGTTCAGCACGGCGATGCCGAATGAGCCGCCGAGCTGGCGTGCCAGGTTGATGAACGAGGAGCCTTGCGCGATCTCCGGCCCGTGCAAGGCGGCGAAGATGACGTTGTTGATCGGCGTGAACAAGAAACCCAGCCCGAAGCCGCGGATGATCAACGCCAGGCGCGTGTCCGGCTCGCCGCTGGCGATGCTCAGGTGGCCCAGGTCCCACATGGACCAGATGAACAACACGACCCCGAACACGATGAGCGCGCGCGGGTCCGCCAGGCGCCGCTTGCCCATGAGCAGCCGCCCGCAGATCATCGCGCCCACGGCGGTAGCCAGGCCGCCCGGCAGCAGCACCAGCCCGGTCGCCGTCGGCGAGAAGCCCAGCACGTTCTGCGTGAACAGCGGGAAGATGAAGATCGCCCCGTAGAGGCCGAAGCCCAGCGCCAGAAACAGCATCAGACCCGCCGTGAAACTTCTGTTCTTCAGCACCCGGAAGTCTATGACCGGATGCTTGTTGCGCGGGGACAGTTCCCAGGCGACCAAGGCGATCAGGGACACGGCGGCGATCACCGACAGCCGCTGGATCGCCACGCTGTCGAACCAGTCGTCGCGCTCGCCCTCCTCCAGCACGTACTGCAAGGACCCCAGGCCCGCCGTCAGCAGCAGAATGCCGATGTAGTCAATCGCCCCGGTGCGGTTCTGCGCCTGGGTGTCGTGCAAGAAGAAGTAGACCAGCGCGACCGAGACCATGCCGATGGGCACGTTGATGAAGAAGCACCAGGGCCAGGTGTAGTTGTCGGTGATCCAGCCCCCCAGGGTCGGCCCGACGGTGGGGGCGACGACGATGCCCAGCACGAAGATGGTCTGCACCATGCTCTGCTCTTCCTTGGGGAAGACCTGGCGCAGCGTCGCCTGCGCCGTGGACAGCAGCGCC
This sequence comes from Armatimonadota bacterium, assembly GCA_019239955.1. Lineage (GTDB taxonomy): Bacteria > Armatimonadota > Armatimonadia > Armatimonadales > Capsulimonadaceae > JAFAZD01. The sequence goes on from JAFAZD010000166.1 coordinate 26,182, forward strand.
GCCCCGCCCGCCCCCTGCACGATGCGCCAGACGACCAACTGGATCAGCGACCGCGACGTGCCGCAGAAGAACGAGGCGATGATGAAGAGCAGAATCGAGAACGACAGATAGTTCTTGCGCCCGAACCGATTTGACAGCCACGCCGTCATCGGCAGCACGACCACGTTGGAGAGGATGTAGCCAGTGGAGACCCAGGCGATCTCGTCGGTGGTCGCGTTGAGGTTGCCGGCCATCTGCGGCAGGGCGACGTTGATGATGGTGGTGTCCAGCACCTCCATGACGGCCGCCGTGATCAGGCCGATCAGGATGATCCAGCGGAAGTGCAGGTTCGACTCGTCGGCCGTTCCGCCACCCCCGTCACCGCCCCGGCCGTGTTCGCCCTTGGGCGCGGGCGGCCAGACACGCGGCTGCCCGTGCTCCGGGTCGCGCCCGCCGCGATGCAGATTCGCCGGTGTCGCCATGCGTTGCTCTCGTTTCTAAAAGGCGGTGGGGGCGACCCGCCGGGCCGCCCCTACAAAGGGGTTACATCCCGCCGCCTGCGCCCCCACCGGACGCCCCTGTGCCCCCGCCGGAGCTACCCGCGCCGGTCCCGCCGCTGACGCCCGCCGCGCCCCCTGGCCCGCCCGCCGCCGCGCCGGTCCCGCCGCCGCTCGTCGTGCCACCGACGCTGGACGCGCCGGTTGCATTACCGCCGCTCATGCCGCCGGCTCCCATGCCTCCGGGCGCGCCCGCGTTGCCGCCGGGTCCCGGGGCGCCTGCGCCCATACCGGCCGTGCCTGCCGTGCCATCAGGACCGACGGGCGAGTTGGATATCCCGCTCGGACCGTTGGACGGGCCGCCGGGGGAATTGGACGGGCCGCCACTGACGCCGCCGTTCATTCCCTGCGGGCCGTTCATGCTCTGCGGGCTGCTTATGCCGCCGGAACTGATCGCGCCCGTCCCGTTATTCGCGCCCTCTCCGCCGGAGGTGTTGTTCTCCTGCCCACCAATGGCGTTGCCGCCGGACGGCGGGGCCATGACGCCCCCGCCGGTGGCCGCACCCGGCGCGCCAGCAGAACTGCCGCCGGCAGAGCCGCTGCCGGAAGCGTTGCCGCCGGCGGACTGACCGCCGTTGCCGCCCCCGCCGGTGCCGCCCCCGCCGGTGTTGATGCCGTGGTCGCGGGCCACCTTGCCGGAGTCGTCGCCGGTGTCAATGGTCGCCGTCACAGACATGCCCTGACGCAGTTTCTGGATGTCGGCGGCGCGGCCGTATTGCTTGTCCTCGTCGTCCCTGGCCGCGTACACTGCGATGCGGACCGGGATGCGCTGGACGACCTTGGTGAAGTTGCCCGTCGCGTTGTCCGGCGGCAGCAGGGCCGTCGCCGCGCCCGTCGCCTGGTTGATGGCCTGCACATAGCCGTGGAAGACCCGACCGGGGAAGGTATCCACCTCCACCTCGGCGTCCTGGCCGGGCTTGACATCGGTGAGCTGGGTCTCCTTGAAGTTGGCCTCCACCCAGACGTAGTTGCTCTGCGAGATCGTCACCACCGTCTGGCCGGGCGAGAGTGCGGAGCCGGGGTTGACCGCCTTCTTGACCACCTCGCCATCGGTCGGCGCGTACAAGAAGGTGTCGCTATAGGACACCTGCGCGTTCTGCAGGGCGGCCAGCGCCTGGGCGGCCTGGGCCTGGTAGGTGGCGATCTGCTTGCGGCGCAGGGATATCTGGCTGTTGCCCGCCTCGGCCGTGGCGAGGTCCGCCTGCGCCTGCCCGCCCTGTTGCAGACTGTTCAGGACGTTGCTGCGCTGAATCGGGACGTTGATGAAGTTGGCACGGGCCAGATTCTCCCCGGCGCGGGCGACGCTCACCTGCTGGAGCACGGCGTCTGCCTGCTCACGGGCCGCCTGCAGCTGGGCCCGCGCCTGGGCGACGTTGGCCTGCGCCTGCTGCACCTGGCTCTGCGCCTCCTGCGCCTGCTGCCGCGCGGCGGCGAGCTGCGCCTGCGTACTATCCCGGGTGGCGAGGACGGCGTCGTACTGCGACGGCGTCACCGCCTCCTGCTGAAGCAGGCCGGCGTAGCGGGCCTCGTCCTTGGCCGCCTTGACGGCATTGGCCTGGACGGCGGCGACCTGAGACGCGGCGGCCTCGGCGGCGCGCCGGTACGTCTGCACCGCCTGCTGCTGGGTCCGCACCCCCTCCTGCGCGGTCCCGACCTGGGCTAGCGCCTGCGCGTACTGGGCCTGGGCCTGCCGCACCTGGCTGGCCGCCTGCCGCACCGTGTTCTGCGCCGTGGCCTGGCTCAAGGCGACCTGCCGCTGCGCCCCGGCGACCTTGGCCTGCTGGGCCGCCACCCCGGCCCGCGCCCGCTGGATGGCGGCCTGCGTGGCCAGCTTCTCGTAGGCGAGGGTGATGCGCGCCTGCGGCAGCTGGCTCTGGGCGGCCTGGTACGCCGCCTTCGCCTGGCGCAGACTGGCGAGCGGCCCGCTGTCGTCCAGCCGCCCGATGAGCTGGCCCTTCCGCACGAAGTTGCCCTCCTCCACCGTCAGCGTCTCCAGCGTGCCGGCGATGATGGGGCTGACGTTGACCAGGTTGCCGGTGATGTAGGCGTCGTCCGTGGAAACGTGCGTCTGGCCGTAGCTGTAGGCGCGCAGGCCCCAGATCAGGGCGAACACGGCCGCCACGGCGGCGATGACGCCGAGGATCAGCTTGCGCTGCGGGCTGGCCTGCTTCTTCCCGCCGTCGTCGTGGGCGGGGTCGCCTTCCTTCCTGGGCGGCTTGTACTTGCTGGCGTCGTGGCCGTCGTGTTTGGTGCCCTCGTGCTGGCCGGGGACGAACTTGGCCTGCCCATTGCCCTTCTTGTCCGCCTCCGGGGCCGGCCCCGGCGATTGCGATGTCGTCTGATCGTCTGCCATGTGCTCTCTGCTTTCTGTCTCCCCCAGGATTGGGGCGGGAGCCATCACTGCGTCTGCGGCCTGCCGATGGCGTTCTGGAACTGGGCGCGGGCCACCAGATAGTCATAAACGGCGTTGACCTGGCTGTTCTCCGCCTGCACCAGGGCCGCCTGCGCGTCCGTCACTTCCAGGAACAGGCCGACCCCGCCCCGGTAGCGGATTTCGGCCAGTTGCCGGGCGGCGACGGCCTGCTCCAAGGCCGTGTTGGCCGCGTCAATCTGGTTGGCCGCCGTCACCAGGTTCAAATACGCCTGCCGCACGTCCAGCGCCACGTCCGAGCGCTGGGACTCCAGCGTCGTCTGCGCGTTCTCCCGGCGCAGCCGCGCCTCCTGCACCCGGTCGCGCGTCGCCCCGGCGTCGTAGAGCGGGATGGTCAGGGTCCCCGTCACCTCCGCCGTCCGCTGGCGCGGGTTCTGGAACGACGTGGTCGGGAAATAGTCGCCGGCGGCGTCCACCGTCAGCGTCGGCTCCAGGCCCGCCCGCGCCAGCGTGATGCCGGTCTCGGCGACCCGCACGTTCACCTGGTCGGCGAGTATCTCCGGGCGGCTGGCAAACGCCGTGTCTAGACTGCGGTTCAGGTCAATGCCGCCGACCTCGCCGGGCGCGACCGTGTATGGGGTGAACGTGGCCTCCGGGCTGGGCGCGCCGACCGCGCCGGTGTTGGTGACGGGCTGGCCGACGGTGACGCCTGGCACGTCCTCCACAACGATCGGCGTCGCCAGGGGACGCCCGACCAGGTCGTTGAAGCTGCTCTGGGCGACGCCGGCATTGTTCTGGGCCTGAATGAGTTGCTGCTGGGCCTGGGCGACCTGCGTGTTGGCCCGCAGCAGGTCAATCCGCTGGCCGGTGCCCGCCCGGTACAGGCTCAGCGCGTCCTTCTGCTGCTGCTGCGCGTTCTGCAGGCTTGCCCGGGCGACCTGGACCTGATGCTGGGCGCGCAGCAGGTTGAAATAAATGGTCCTGCCGCGCAGGATGCGGGCATTGCTGACTTGCTGTAAAAGGAACTGGTCCGCCAGGCTCTGCAGCCGGTACTGATCGCTGGCGGCCCGGATCTGCCCGGCGATGTCCAACTGATCCACCAGATTCAGCTGCAGCAGCTCCGTGTGGCTCGGCAGGACTTCAATGGGCGGGCTTCCCCCGATACTGATCCTGGTCGCTTGGTCGTAGCGGGTCGCCTGCCCCCGCGCGTTGACATTCGGCCTGCCCTGGGCGGCGGCCTCATCGGCGCGTCGCCGGTCAATCTCAATGTTCCGGGTGGCCGTCTGCACGTCGGCGCTGCTCTTGAGGGCGTCGGCGACGGTCTGCGCGACGTTGTAGCGCACCGGGGCCGGGTTGCCCGTCTGCGGCACGCTGCCGCCCGGCGCGGCCCCATTACTGAGCGCGCCGCCCGTCCCCGTGCCTGTTGTGCCGTTGACGCCGCTCGTCCCAGTTGTGCCGCCGGCCCCGTTCGTACCGTTGGCCCCAGTCGCGCCGGGAGCCGCCGCGCCATTGTTGCCGGTCGTCCCGGCCGCCGTGCCGCCCGTCGCGCCGCTGGCCGCCGTGCCGGTGGTCCCGGTGGCGGTCCCGTTGCCGGTGGTCCCGGCGTTGCCCGGCGCGCCCGTGCCCCCATTGGCCGCACCGGCCGCGCCGCCGGCCCCGGCCGCACCGGCCTGCGCGTGGAGGGCGGCCGGGGCAATGCTCAACAGCAGCGCGGCCACGAGGGCGGCTCCGGTCTTCTTCGTGTTCGCGTATGTCATCCCTATTCCTGTCGTTGCTTTTGGCAGCATATGACCAAAGCGATGTTGAGTTCAAACCATCAGTCACAGCGCCGCAGGCCGCGGACCGCCAAATCCACCATGCGTCCGATCTCCGCCTGCATCTCTTCAAGGTCCGTCACAAAGGGGAAAGGCGGCAGCAGGCCGTGCGTCATGGATTTGAGCGTTCGGGCCGCCTGCATCGTGTCCGAAACGGCGAAAATGCCGCGCTGGTTTCCTTCCTCCAGCACTTCAGCGATCAACGCGATCTCGTGTTCCAGGTAGGGGCGCATTCGTGCCTGGATGTGTGGGCGAACCGCGATCACCATTTCCTGCGCCTCCGGCGACGCAATACAGCGGCGGTGCGCCGTCAAGATGGGCGAGGCCAGCATGTCCTTGAGTTTTTGCACCGTCTCTCGGCGGGAATCGCGAGCGATCTCCTGAACAGTCGTCAGGTTCGCTTCCTTGAACTGGGCGATGATGGCGAGGCCGATGTCTTCCTTGCTGTCAAAGTGGAGGTAGACCGTGCCCTTGCCCACCCCGGCATCGCCGGCGATCTCGTCAATCGTGGTCTTCCTGAAGCCGTAGCGCCACAGCCGCTCTTCCGCCGCCTCCAATATCCTTTGACGAATATCGCCCGCCGCCGTGCGTGCCATCCTCAATCCCTCACAATAATGACCAATCCGGTTTTACGGTCATATTATACTCTCTTCTCTTCCCAATTGTAAACCCCTTGGCCCATTTTTTAAGCCCATATTTGCTATAATTTCCGGGGATGCCAATCTGGGGGAGGATGTGATGTCCGCCTATGAATATGCCGTGCTTGACTCCTTTACACGCCGGCGTTTCGCGGGAAATCCGGCGGGGGTCGTGCTGCACGATGGGACGCTGACCGGAGCGCAGATGCAGTTAATCGCGGGGGAACTGGGCCTGGAGACGGCGTTTCTGATGCCGCTGGCGGGGACCGAGGCCGATAACGCCGATTATCGGGCGGCCTATTACACCGGCACACGGCGCATCCCGCTGTGCGGCCACGACACGGTCGCCGCCGCGGTCCTGCTGGCGCACACGACGCGACTGTCCGTGCCGGGAACCGTTCGCTTCGCCACCGATGTCGGCGACCTGTCCGTGGAGATGACGGAGGAGGGGACGGCCATAATGGAGCAGGCGCGGCCCCAGCACGGCGCCAGCGCGTCCGCCGACGATGTCGCGGACGCACTGGGCCTGACGCGGGAGGAGATCGTCGGCCCGCCGCAGGTCGTCTCCACCGGTACGCCGTTCCTGTTCGCCCCGATCCGAACGCGGGCCGCTCTGGACGCCCTGCGCCCGGATGGTGCGCGTCTAGCGGCCTTTCTGGACGTGCTGCCGGGCCGGGTGAACGGGGCTTACGTCTGGACGCAGGAGACGACCGACCCGGCGGCGCTGGTCCATGCCCGTTGCTTCGCCCCCGGCGTGGGACTGCCGGAGGACCCGGTGACGGGCAGCGCCAGCGGCGCGCTGGGCGCATACCTGCTGCGACACGGTCTGGCCCGCCCCGACGCTGACGGCATGCTTTCGTTTATGACCGAGCAGGGCCACGCGATGGGTCGTCCCGGCCATGCCCAGGTCCGCCTGGAAGTGACCGGAGAGGACGTGACACGCGTTCAGGTCGGCGGCCACGCCGTCCTGGTCGCCCAGGGGCGATTTTGGGTGTAAGGACGGGCATGCGATAAAGGCCGGCCACGCGGTAGGTGAGGGCAGAATTTGCCTCCCCTCGCTCCGCCTTGTCATGCGCTCCTCTACCCGATCTGTATCAGGACAGTATCTACCCCTGCCGCCACACGGCGATCCCTTCCCGAGCAGGGAGGGAACAGGAACAGGGAGGAGACAGGCCGCTCGCGGCCAGAGGTAGGTCTTCCTATGTGGCTCGCCCTCCTAGCCTTCTTCTACTCGCTGCCGCCGGTCGCCGCCCTGCTGACCGGCCTGCGGCTGCTGGCGCGCGGCGACCGGCGCGGCCTGCTCGCCGTGCTCCTGCCCCTCACGGGCCGCCATTGGCTGCGCCTGCTCCGGATCGCCGCGCCCGATGACCCCCGGCCCCTGATCCCTGACCGTCGCGGCATCGCCCTCGGCCCCGGCGGCGTCCGGTTGGAGTGGGAGCAGTTCGGTCCGGACGACGCCCCCGCGCTCCTGCTCTCCCACGGCTGGTCGCTCACCCACGACACCTGGTACTACCAGAAGATCGCCCTGTCGGATGAGTACCGCGTCATCGTCTGGGACATGCGCGGCACGGGCCGCTCATCCGCCCCCGCCAATCGGGACTACTCCTGGGAGGCCCTGGTCGCCGACCTCGCCGCCGTATTCGACGCGACCGACGCCGGACGCCACCCCGCCGGCTGCGTGCTCGCCGGCCACTCGCTCGGCGCGATGCTGCTGCCCCTCTTCGCCCGGCAGTACCCTGACCGAATGAGGCGGGTGCGCGGCCTCGCCCTGCTCGCCGGCACCGACCGCCCTTTGCTGGAGTCCATGCGCGGGCGCGAATGGCTCGTCCCCCTGCGCCGCCTTCTCTGGCAGCCGCTGGCCCGCCTGATGGCCGCCTGCCCCCTGCCGTTCGGGCTTTACGACTGGCTGACCTGGCAGACCGGGGCCGTCCATTTCGCCCTGATGTTTGGCCGGCACAACGACCGGGGCACACGCGGGCAGAACGACCTGGTCGCCCGCCGCTGCGCCGAGTTCTCCATGCGCGCCGCCGCCCTCGGCGGCCTGTCCTGCCTGGACTACCACGTCCGCGCCGCCCTATCGGAGATCGCCGTCCCCGTCCTCCTGCTCACCGGCGACCGTGACCCCAACATGCCCCCGGAGACCCAGCGCGCCATGGCCGCCCTCCTCCCGGACGCCGAGTTGGTCCTGCTCCCCGGCTGCGGCCACCTGAACCTGCTGGAATGCCACGCCGAGGTCAACGCCCGCCTGCACGCCTTCGCCCGCCGCTGCCTTGCCCCCTCGCCCCCAATTCTGGGGGAACCGGAGGGGACATGATGCGGGACTCTCTGACGCACTCAGCATTGGGGGCCGGGGGGTGGCTTCTCCGATCCGCCCAGCGCCACAGGGGTGCGGCCAGCAGCGCCCCGCCCATCAGCACGGGGCCGATCCACGCCAGCGCCCAGATGGGCAGCCAGGGCAGGTAGTGTCCGAGGAATGAGTTGCAGTAGGCCGAACCCGGCTGATACGCATTCCGCAGACCCTGCTCCCAGCGCGTCAGCGGGCAGTCGCCCGTCAGCACGTTCGCCGCAATGACGACGGCGAGCAGCCCGTAGTAAGCCCGCTCCCACACCCGATGCCGCCGCAGCAGTCCCGCCATCGCCAGCAGCGCGCCCGCCAACACCGCCAGCACCAGCAGGCCGTGAACAACGGCCACCGCATCCGCCAGCCACCCCAGCATCGGCCTGACCCTCCAATGACAGTGTATCCTGGCGACGTGCGGTTGACCTGGGACTTTCGGCCCATTTTGCGGCCTACGTCTCCTTGAGCGTCACCACGGTCGCGCCCGCACCGCCCTCTTCGGGGTCGGCGGTGGCGTAGGCGGAGACCAGCGGGTGGCCGTCCAAGTACTCCTGCACGGCGCGGCGCAAGGCCCCCGTGCCCTTGCCATGCACCAGGCGGGCGCGGGTCAGCCCGGCGGCGTAGGCGTCGTCCAGATACTTCTCCACGTTCTGCACCGCCTCGTCCGCGCGCTGGCCGAGCAGGGTGAGCTGTGGCGTGATGTTCATCGCCTTGCGGATGGAGACGCCGGGCTGACTGTCCCCCTCGGATCGCCCCCCGGCCCCCAATTCTGGGGGAGCAGGAAAGCCCGCCGCCTTGTCCTCTCTGGCTCCCCCAGAATTGGGGGCGGGGGGGGCTTTCCCTTCCTCCCCCAGCAGCCGCAGGCTGGACGGGGGGACGCTGACGCGCATCGCGCCCACCTGAACGGGCAGGGGCGAGTCGTCACGGGCATCTTCCAAGAGTTCGCCGACCGTGCCCAGCGACGTGATGCGGACGCGGTCGCCCCGGCGCAGGGGACGGTCGGGGACGCTCTCAATGAGCCGCTGGGCCTGCTCGTCCTCGTTGCGGCGGCGGACGGCGCTCTGCAAGTCCCGCCCGATATCCTTGATCGCCTGGCGGGCGCGCTCGGTGTGCTTGCCCTCGTGGCTGGCGCGGCGGACTTCGGCGAGGACGTTGTCGAACTTGTCCTGGGCGCGCTTGATCAGCGCCCGCGCCTCCGCCTCCGCCGCCTGCCGGGCCTCCCGGCGCAGGGTCTCCAGGGCGGTCAGCTCGTCATTGTAGCGGCGGCGCAGCATCTGGGCCTCAACGCGGGCGCGCTCGGCCTCGCGCGCGTCCATGACGGCCTTGCGGCGGTTCTCCTCCAGTTCGCGCAGCAGGTCGGCGGTCTCATCCGAGCCGGTCAGGGCGCGGCGGGCGTCGCCGATGACCGAGTCCGGGATGCCGAGCCGCCCGGCGATGGCGAAGGCGTTGGAGGAGCCGGGGATGCCCTGCAGGAGCCGGTACGTCGGGGCCAGCGTCGCCTCGTCAAACTCCACGCTGGCGTTCTGCACGCCCTCGGTCGTGAAGGCGTAGGTCTTCAGCTCCCCGTAGTGGGTCGTGGCAATGACGCGGGCATCGCGGGCGCGCAGGTGGTCCAGGATGGCGCGGGCCAGCGCAGCCCCCTCGCCGGGGTCGGTCCCCGCGCCGACCTCGTCCAGCAGCACCAGCGCGTTATGGTTGAGATTTTGCAGGATGCGGACGATGTTGCTGATGTGGCCGGAGAAGGTCGAGAGCGACTGCTGCAGGCTCTGCTCGTCGCCGATGTCCGCGAAGACCTGGTCGAAGACGTTCATCTCCGCGCGCGAGGCCGGGACGTGCAGGCCGCACTGGGCCATCAGGGTCAAGAGGCCCGTCGTCTTCAGGCTGACCGTCTTGCCGCCCGTGTTCGGCCCCGTGATCAGCAGCACCTTGTTCTGCGGCGTGCCCAGTTCCACGTCAATCGCCACGACCAGATTGGGATCAATCAGCGGGTGGCGGGCCGAGAGCAGGCGGGTCAGGCCATTGCGGTTCAACTCCGGCTCGACGGCCCGGTGCTGCTGGGCCAGCTTGGCGCGGGCGGCGATGAAGTCAATCTCGCCCAGCGTCTCGGTCGCCACCAGCAGGGGGACGCCGACGCGGCGGACGCTTTCCGTCAGGCGCGCCAGAATTCGGGCGACCTCCTGCTCCTCCTTGATCGCCAGTTCTTTCATCTCATTGCCCAGGTCCACCACGGACTGCGGCTCCATGAACAGGGTCGCGCCCGACGCGCTGGTGTCGTGGACGATGCCGCCGAACGCGCCCCGGTGCTCGGCCTTGACGGGGACGCAGTAACGGTCGCCGCGCTGCACGATCACCGGGTCCTGCAGGAGCGTCCGCAGGGAGCCGCCGACGATGGCGTTGAGCTTGTCCAGCATCCGCTGGCTCGTCACCTTGCGCTGCGAACGAATGCGCGCCAGTTCCGGCGAGGCCGAGTCCAAGACCTGAGCGTTCGGGCCGATGCTGATCCCGATCTCGGCCTCCAGCGAGGGGAACTGGCCCAGGCCGCCGGCCTTGTCGGCCATCAGCGGATACTCCGGGGCGAGCTTCTGCAGAAACGCTTTCAGCGCACGCGACGCCTGCGCGACGCCGAGCACGTCCAGCAGCCCGTGCGGGTCCAGCGTCTGCCCGATCTCCGCCTGGCGCAAGAGCGGGCGGACATCCGTTACCCCACCCAGCGGCAGGTTGCCTTTGACATCCATCAGGGCGCGGCACTCGGTCGTCTCGTCCAGCCGCGCCTGAGCGTCGGGCAGGTAGTCTGACGGCGTCATCGCCGCCGCCCGCTCCCGCCCCAGCGAGCAGGCCGTCAGGGCCGCCAATTGTTGTCGGATCGCGTCAAACTCCAGGACGCGCAAGGCATGAGTGTCCATCGTTGGTTCCAGTGTACCCGTAGGGAACATTCCCGGCGTGATTTCAGTTATACTTACGAAAAGCCTCCAACAGAACACTGTCCGGAGGCGCTGAGTTTCCCAGGAGCGACAGACACCATGGGCATTCGCCTGAATGTATTTGCCCGTCGCGCCGGCCTGCTGCTGGCGCTGACGGCGACATTGGCGGCGGGGGCGCAGGCCGCGCCGCCCGACATCCGCCAGTTCACCTCGGACAGGATCAGAACCCTCCGCCTGGACTCGCAGATCGCCTACGAGAACCGCGACCAGTTGGAAGAGATCGGCGGCGACTTCGCCAACTTCTATCGCCTGCAGCGCGGCGCCAAGTCGCTGTCACTGATCTACATGCAGCCGGGTAACCTGCGATTCGATGCCAACGTGCTGAACGCGCACATCACCTACGCCATCAGCGGCAACACGCGCGTCACCAACATCCCGTTCCTGCACATCCATAAGGTCGAGAGCATCGCCGGCTCGCCGGGCAAGCGGACCACCCTGCTGGACAGCGGCGTGGTCCCGCCGGAGCAACTGACCGACTACAACGCGACCTATCTACGCCAGGAGAAGGGCCTGCTCTGCTTCCAATTGCTGTCCCGGATGCACAGCGAGCCGTTCAAAGACTTGGTCTGGATTGACCCGAAGACGCACATCACCGCCCAGCGATACCACTACGACCGAAACGGCAAACTGGTGGCCTGGTATCTCTACAAGAACCCGGTCCTGGTCGCCCCCGGCGTTTACTTCCCGACGCGCGTGGAGGTATACTCCCCGAAAATGAAACTGGCCGGCGTGACGGTGTACAAGAACATCCGGGTGAACCCGCCCGTCAGCCCGGCGACGTTTGACGTGTGAACCCTCTTTTCCGCCTCGCCGGCCGCATCCGGCCCTCCGCCCGCACCCTGATGGGCGAACCGCCCCCTGGCCCCGACAGCCAGGGGGCGGCCCGCCCTTCAGCAGCGACCCAGGCCGTCGCCGTCTTCCTGCTGCTGCTGACGGCGTCCCGGTTCTGGTACGCCGGGACGCATGAGCTGGTGCAGGACGAGGCCTACTACTGGCAGTGGGCGCGGCATCTGGACTGGGGCTACTACGACAACACCCCCCTGGTCGCCCTCGTCATCCGCGCCTGCATCACCCTCCTCGGCTCCAACCCGGTCGGCGTGCGCGCCGGGGCCATCCTCAGCGCCCTGGTCGCCGCCGCCTTCATCTACCTGCTGGCGCGGCGGCTCCTCGGCGTCCCGGTT
>JAFAZD010000390.1 GCA_019239955.1 Armatimonadota bacterium
TTGGGGGCGAGAGACCGACAGTTCAAGTCTGTCTACCCCGATCAGCAAAGGACCGCTGGGATGCCGTGAGAAGCATCGCCAGCGGTTTTTCTTGGAGAGGAACAAGCAGTGAAGGCACCGTGCATTGTCTGCGGGGAAGCGTATGACGTGGAGCGCGACCAGGGGCAGGTGATTGAGATTGACGAGGCGGCGCACTACGTCTGCCGGCGCGACTGGCCCGGATTTAATGCGGGGGCGGAGCTGCAGAAGCGCATGATGGAGGCGCAGGGGCTGGCGCAGGACCGGGCGAATGCGGGCCGGCGGGAGGAGGCGCGGCGGGCGCTGGCGGCGTTTGATAAGACGCCGCGCGACATCGTGGCGGCGCTGGACGAGTACGTGATCGGGCAGGAGCGGGCCAAGCAGGTCGTCGCGGTCGGCGTCTACGACCACCACCGGATGCACCAGGGCGACATCGAGTACGCGGAGGCGGGGACGACGCCGGAGGTTGAGCTGGAGAAGACCAACATGCTGCTGATCGGCCCGTCGGGCAGCGGCAAGACGCTGATGGCGCGGACGCTGGCGCGGTCGCTCGGCGTGCCCTTTGCCTCCGCCGACGCGACGAGCCTGTCGCCGACGGGGTACACGGGCAACGACGTCGAGAGCATTCTGGTGGCGGCCTACATTGACGCCGGCGAGGATTTGGAGTGGGCGGGGAAGTCCGTGATCTTTCTGGACGAGATCGACAAGATCGCGCGCAAGAGTCAGGCGAACCCGTCCATCACCCGCGACGTGTCCGGCGAGTCGGTCCAGCACGCGCTGCTGAAACTGATCGAGGGGACGATGGCGCAGCTGCCGCTGGGCGCGTCGGGGCGGAAGCATCCGGACGCGCCGCCGGAGTACATTGACACGTCCAAGATTCTGTTCATCGGCGGCGGGGCGTTTGAGGGGTTCCCGGAGATCGTGGCGAAGAAGATGCACCGGGCGACCGAGCGGCAGATGGGATTGCGCTCGGACCCGGCGGCCATCACCGGCGACCCGCAGCGCGACTACGAGATCTTGTCCCAGGCGCCGATGGAGGTGCTGACGGAGAGCCTGATCGAGTACGGGTTCGTGCCGGAGCTGGCGGGCCGCCTGCCGATCATCGTGCCGCTGGCACCCTTGACGAAGGAGCAGATGCGGCAGACGCTGACCGGGCCAAAGAATTCGGTGGTGAAGCAGCAGGTCGAGCTGTTCCGACGGGACGGGATCGAGCTGGTCTTCACGGAGGCCGCACTGGACGCGGTGGTGGAGAAGGCCGTCAGCATGAAGACCGGGGTGCGGGCGCTGCGGTCCTTGGTGAAGGGGATGACGAGCCGGGCGCGCTACGACCTGCCGGGGAACCCGGCCGCGGAGCGAGTCGAGATCGGGCCGGAGACGCTGGACGACCCGGCCCAGTACGTTGTGGCCTATCGGCAGCCACTGGCGGCGGCGGTGTGACAAATTTCACAGGCTTGGGGAAACTAGCCCCGCGAATTTAGTGCATAATCAAATATGCGCCATGCGTAGGGAGGGGTGACGGCCCCTGTTGCCGCAGCACCGGCGGCACGCATTAGATCAGCATCGGACGCTGCGGCGGACGAGGACGGGAGAGGCCATGCACGCGCGGGTGGTGACTTTCATCAGTCATCTGGGGAAGATGGACGAGATCATCGGTGAATTTCACGAGCAGATCATACCCACGGCGCAGCAGCAGCCGGGGTTTGCCGGCGGGCTGTTGCTGACGGACCGCGCGACGGGCAAGGTGGTCGTCGTCAGTCTCTGGGACACCGAGGCGGCGATGCTCCGGGGCGAGGCGACCGGCTACCAGCAGGCGCAGCGGGCGCGTATCCAGCGGCTGGCGGCGGACACGCCGACGCGGGAGCAGTTCGAGGTAAGTGAGGCGGTGCCGTTCAGCCGCCATACTTCAGGCGATGCAGTTCCCGCTTCAGCCTGTGTCGCTCCATCTGGGCCACCGCCATCCGGCTGAGCGCTTCCAGGGCGTCCCGCTCGGCGGGACTGAGGACCCGCGGGACATGGTCCACCACGCAGAGCGTCCCCAGCACGTGGCCGTCCGGGGTGACCAGGGGGATGCCGGCGTAGAAGCGCACGAACGGGTCGCCGGTGACAAGCGGGTTGGCAGCGAAGCGGGCGTCGGCACATGCATCGGGCACGACCAGCATGTCGGGGCTGACGAGGGCGTGGACGCAGAAGGAGACTTCGCGGGAGGTGTCGGAGGCGTTGATGCCGTACTGGGACAGAAACCACTGGCGGGTGCTGTCGACCAGTGTGACCAGCGCGATGGGAGTCCGGCAGATGAACGCGGCGAGACGGGTGAGGTCGTCGAACGCCTGGCCACGCAGGGTCTCCAGTGTCCCATAACGTCCCAGTGCGCGCAGTCGCGCGTCCTCATCCCCAGGGAGCGGTGGCGTCGTCATAGCGGCTATTTTTATCTTCCACCTCTCTCCTTGCGTAAGGATGGCCGTGCGAACCGGCTTGTGAGGCATCCTAGCAAAATTCATGCCAAGTGCAATCACCGGCATACAGCACCCGGGGCGATTGCCTCTCCATCTCTGTCCCCGCCAGGACCTGAGAGCCGGGCCTTGAGCCCGAACGATCCCGATGAACACCACCGGGATGAGATGGCTGCGCTAGGCGGGGGCCATGATCTCACGCATGGTGTCCGCGGGGCCGCAGAGGATGATCTCGTCGCCGGGCGTGAGGGGCGGGGCGAGGCCCGATGGCGGCTGCACGGCGCCGGACGGGGCGCGCCAGGCCAGGACGCGGACGCCGGCGGCGCGCCACCCGGCGACGGCCGCCGCCGGGATCGGGGCCTGAGCAGTGTAACGGCAGGCGATCAGGTCCAGCGCGCCGACGCGCAGGGGGCGCAGGGCGCGCTCATCCGTCGCCGCCCCGACGAACGCGCCGACGGCGCACTGGGAGGCGCTCAAGGCCCGATTGATGGCGAAGGCGTCGGTGAGCCGCTCGGCCAGGGCGTCATCAAAGATGCGGGCGACGGTGGTGAGGCGGGGATTGAGACGTCGGGCGTGCAGGCAGGCCTGGATGTTGGCGAGGTCGTCATCCGTGCAGCTGAGGAAGGCGGCGGCGCGGCGCACGGCGGCGCGCTCCTGGTTCTCCGGCAGGCGGGCGTCCCCGGTGAACACGGGCGCGCGGGCGCGGACGGCCTCCACGAAGCGGGCGTTGACCGCGAGCTCCAGCACGACCACGTCCAGCCCCAGGTCCGTCAGCAGGCGGGCGACCCGATAGCCGAGGTTGCCCAGCCCCGCCAGCACCACATGGCCGCTCATGCGCGCCGCCCGGCGGCCCATCACCGCGTCCAGCCGCTCCGCCGTCGCCAGCGCGGCTAGGTAGGAGAACAGGATGCCCAGCAGCGCGCCGCCGGAGAGCATCACCAGGCAGCCGAACAGCTTGATCCAGTCCGGGCCGTCCTTGAGGCTGATGTCGCCGTAGCCGGTCGTGGTCGCCGTCGTGACGACGAAGTAGACGGCATCCACCCAGCGCAGGTGCAGCGCCCAGGCGAACACGCCGACGCTCAGAATCAGGAGCGAGGCGAGGGCGGCGGCGATGTACGGCAGCAGGGTCGCATGGCGAGGTCGCATGGGCCGGACATTCCGTTCCGGCCCACCGGCGGTCTTCGATGTCCGGGGGCGGCGCTTGCCCTCACGCAGCCAGCCGACGTTCAGGCAGATCAGGCGCAGGACGTGCGTGAGCGGCCCGCCGACCAGGATATGTTCCCCCTCGGCCAGCGGCTCCGCGTCCCCCGCGCCGCAGACGGGCCGCCAGTCCGCGCCGTCGCGGCTGCGGGCGAGCGTGGCGCAGCCGTGGCGCGCCTTGACCTCGCCCGTCGTCCTGCCCGCGAGCGGCGAGCCGGGGCGCACGGTGAGGCGGCAGACGGGCACCTCGCCGTCGCCCAGGCGCAGGGTCTCCAGGACCTGGTCGCCGCAGGCCGCGGCGACGAAGGCGGGCGCGGCCAGGGCGGACACGCTGTAGGCGCGCCGGATGTTCAGCCCCTGCTCCAGCTGGTCGGCGAGGGCGGGGTCAAAGGCGCGCAGCACGACGGGGACCTGCGGCGCGACCTCGCGGGCGACGACGGCGGCGCGCAGGTTGTCCAGGT
>JAFAZD010000115.1 GCA_019239955.1 Armatimonadota bacterium
CATCGTGTTCCTGACGGGCCTGGCCGGCCTGCTGCTGATCGCGTTCCGGGGCATCACCGACAAGCTGATCCCGCTGTTCGCGGTCGGCGCGTTCCTGGCCTTCACGCTCTCGCAGGCCGGCATGGTCCAGCACTGGCGCCGGAACGCCGCAGACAAGGGCAGCGGGAAGGGCAGGGCCGGCGCGGCGCTGGGGATCAACGCCGTCGGGGCCGTGGCGACATCCATCGCCCTGTGCGTCATCCTGATCGCCAAGTTCAAGGAGGGGGCCTGGATCACGGTGCTGATCATCCCCGCCCTGTTCTCCCTGTTCCTGGCCATCCGGCGGCATTACGACTGGGTGGCGGCGCAGACCCGGTGTCCCCACCCGCTGGACCTGAGCGACAGCCGGCCGGTGGTGGTGGTGGTGCCGTTCGGGGGCTGGGACCTGACCACGGAGCGGGCGCTGCGCTACGCCCTGCGCCTGTCGCCCGACGTGCTCGGCGTCCACGTCAGCGTGACCGGGGACGCCCCGCCGGGCGAGAAAGACGACAAGAGTGATGACCAGAAGCAGACGCGGGAGCAGGAGGACGTGAAGCGGCTCTGGGCACGCGATGTGGAGGGGCCGGTTAAGGCCGCCGGCCTGCCGCCGCCGCGCCTGGAGATCGTCCCCTCGCCCTACCGGCGGGTGATCCGCCCGCTGGTGGCCTTCATCAAGACGCTCTCGGATCAGTATCCGGGCCGCATCATCGCGGTGGTGGTGCCGGAGCTGGTGGAGACGCGCTGGTGGGAGATGCTGCTGCACAACCATCTGGCGACGGCGCTCAAGGCCGCCCTGCTGCTGTCCGGCCTCCAGCGCGTCGTCGTCATCAACGTCCCCTGGTACCTCAAGGACACGCAGGCGCGCCCCGCCCCACAGGAATGATGCATCGCCTGACACTTCATCTCCCGACCTGGCTGCATCCCGTCTGGGGCCCCCTGGACGAGGTCATGGCCGGGAAGCTGCTGCTGACGTTGCTGCTGTGCGGGGCCATCGGCCTGGAGCGCTCCACGCACGAGCGGGCGAGCGGCTTCCGCACGCACATCCTGGTCGGCCTGGGGGCCTGCCTGATCACGCTGGCGGGGGCCTACGGCTTCGCCGGGATGTGGCCGGACCGCAACCCGCTGGTGCTCGCCACGTATGTCGTCTCCGGCATCGGCTTTCTGGGAGCGGGGGCGATCCTGCGGCACGGGACCACGGTGCGCGGGCTGACCACGGCGGCCAGCCTGTGGAGCGTGGCGGGGGTGGGAATCGCGGTCGGCGCGGGCCTCGGAGGTCTGGCGACCGTGACCGCGCTGCTGATCCTGTTCACTTTAGTTCCCTTGCAGAAGTGGGAGTCGCGCCTCCCCCTCGGCCCGGCGACGCACTCCCTGGCGATCCACCTGAGCAACGAGGAGGGCCTGGGCAAGGCGCTGGTGGCGCTGGGCAAGCAGCGCCTGCCGGTCAAGCGCACCACCATCGTTCCGGGGGCCGGCGCCAGCGCCGTGCTGCGGGTGGAACTGAACGCGGCGCTCCAGCCCCAAGAAGTCTCGCAGCTGGTGGAACGGCTGACGGCGCTGAAACAGGTGGAGCGGGTGGAGACGGGCCTGCTGAACGTGGACGAGGAGCAGCCCGCGTCCCGCCTGATGCAGTACGGCACGCGCCGCATTCACCTGCGCCTCCCCCGCCGCCGCAACGTGTCAGACCACCCGCAGCCAGGGAATGAGGAAGCGGCGGAGCATCACGATTCGGAGGGGGCAGCGCCGCCGGACGCCTGATCGGCCCTCTCCCAGCCGGACACGACGGCGGCGCGGCGCTCCGGGGTCAGGGCCTCCCCGCCGGGGGTCTCGGACAGGCGGCGCAGGCGGGCGCGGAGGGCGCGCAGCACGGGCACGGCGTCGGTGCAGCGCGGGCAGTGGGCGACGTGCCATTCGGTATACCAGCGCATCAGGCCGGTCAGCGCGCCGTCCAGCCACGCCGACACCCAGGTCTCCATGTGCGGGCAGGGCTTCAGGTCGTCCGGGTCTTGCTTGAACATTGACTTTGCTCTCTCCCCACGCGGGAGAATCACGGGCGAATGCGCTTGTGGCGTGCCCAGTCGGCCAGCAGGTCTTCCAGGCGCATCCGGGCGCGGGCCAGGCGGGAGCGGACGGTGCCGATGGGAACGCCCAGCGCGGCGGCGGCCTCGGCGTACTCCAATCCCTCCACATCCACCAGCACGACGCAGGCGCGCAGCGGCGCGGGCAGCATCGCCAGCGCGGCCTCCAATTCCTCGTCCAGCACGCCCTCCAGCAGCGCGACGCCGGGAATCTCGGACGGCGGCGCGTGCGTCTGGGCGGGTCCGGCCTCGCCGCCGGACGTCAGCGTGTCCACGTCCAGGCCGGATTCCCAGCGGCGCCGGCGGTGGTAATCGTTGATGAAGAGGTTGGTCAGGATGCGCAGCAACCAGGGGCGCGGGTTGCTCCCCTCGGTGAAGCGCCCATCGCGGTAGGCCTCGTAGGCGCGGACGAGGGCGTCCTGCGCCAGATCGGCGGCCCGGTCGGCGTCCCCCCGGCACAGGCGGCGGGCGGCGCGCAGCAGATCGCCCTCATGCTGGAGCGCCAGGGCGGCGAAGGCCGCCCGCCGCCGCTCCGCATCTGCCTGCGGCATTGTTCCCATCGCAACCGGCACAACAGCCAAAGGCCGACGAAAGTTCCCTGTCGGAAGCGGGGGAACTTTCGCCGGCTCTCATTTGTGGGGACGGGCAGGGCGTCTCCCGAAAGAGGCGTACCGGAGGAGAAGTCCCATGAAAACATATACAGCGATGCTGGTGTTGGCGGCGGGCCTGCTGCTATTCCCGATGCCGGCGGGCCGTTCCGACCCCATGCCCGTTACTCTGCGCCCCGCCCCGGCGCTCGCGCCGGGGGTCTGGGTCAACGGTGCGCCCACCACCATCGCCGCCCAGCGGGGCAAAGTCACCGTGCTGCTATTCTGGACTCGTGGTTGCATCAATTGTAAGCACAACCTGGGCTACTGGAATGACTGGGCGCGGCAGTACCGTCACAGCGATGTCACCGTGCTGTCCGTCCACACGCCGGAGACGGAGGCCGAGCGGAGCGTGGACAGCGTCCGCCGCTTCGCCCGGGAGTGGGGGCTGCTGTTCCCGGTCGTCACCGACAACGCCCAGAGGACCTGGGACGCCTATGGGGTGGAATACTGGCCGTCGGAAGTCCTGATCGACAAGCGCGGCCAAATCCGCTACCTATTCGGTGGCGAGCTGAATTGGCAGGGCAGCGGCGAATACAAGACGGTGGGGGCTTTGATTGAGAACCTGCGGAAGGAGAGCGCCGCATGACAACGACCACTCTGGACGCCCGACCGGCGGACGAGTCCGTCCCGATCGTCCGCAAGCACCACTGGTTGGTGCGGGTGACGCACTGGCTGAACATCCCATTCCTGCTGGCCCTGGGCCTCTCCGGGCTGTCCATCTACGCCATCTCGCCCGTCTACCACCACGCGGCGGACGCCCAGGGGAACACGGACTATTTCGTTGACATCGGCCGCTGGGTCGTCAGGCACGTCCCCGGCCTGCACGACTACGATGCGCCTGACGCCTGGCTCTACAACCACTTCAGCCTGGGGCCGGGGATGCTGGCGACGGCCCTGCGCTGGCACTGGTTTTTCGCCTACCTGTTCATGCTCAACGGCCTGCTGTACCTGGTCGGGCTGGCCGTGGGCGGCGGCTGGCGCTCGCTCCGGCCGCGCCGCGCCGACCTCCAGGGGGCCTGGCGGATGCAGGTCTACTATGTCGGCCTGCCGCTCGCCAAGATTCTGCGCCGGCCCTGGCCCCACCCGGATGTGCGCGGCAAGTACAACGCCCTGCAAAAAATGGCCTACGGCTCCATGCCCATCGCCGGGCTGCTGTCCGTCCTGACGGGCTGGGCGATCCACAAGCCGGCGCAGTTGTGGTGGCTGGCGGCCCTGTTCGGGGGTTACGACTACGCCCGCGTGTGGCACTTCTGGCTGCTGTGGGTCTTCGTCGCCTTCGTCATCCCCCACGTCGTCCTCGTGGCCGCCGACGGCTGGGACACCTTCCGCTCCATGGTCGTCGGCTGGTCGATGAGAGTACCGCCCTCCGAAGAGCCGCCGCCGCCGGGGATCGGCCCCTCACCTGGGCGCGCAAATAGCCCCGGCACGAATACGACATCCACGCCGCCCGGGTAGGGGCCGCTCACCCCCGGCAGCGAATCCGCTCAAGGACCGTGCCGACGACGGTGTGCTTCTCGGCCTCCGGCATGTCCGGCGATACCGGAGGCTTCCGGGCTTGGCTGCAGAAGCGGCTCGCCGGGGCGAACGCGGCGGTGAAGAAATAGCGATCAGGAGTGCGGGACGGCCTTGACCGTGTCCACCAGGCGGCGGTAGTGGATGGCGGGGTCGAAGCGGGCGAGGGCGGCGGCGCGGGCCTGTTCGCCGAGGCGGGCGCGCAGGGCAGGGTCAGCGATGAGCAGGGCCAGTGCGTCGGCCAGTGCCTGCGGGTCGTCAGGGGGGACGACCCAGCCGGTCTCGCCGTGCGCGACCGCTTCGGGCAGCGCGGCCACCCGGGTGGTGACGACGGGCAGGCCGGCGGCCAGGGCCTCCATGACGGCCAGCGGCAGGCAGTCGCCCCGCGTGGGGAATACGAACAGGTCGGCGTCGGCAAACAGGCGCAGCAGCGGGGCGGAGTTGGGCGCGACGCCCCGGTGGACGGTGACGTTCGGCAGGCCGTCCCCCACCCCCTCGGTCTTCGTCACGAGATGCAGGTGGGCGCGGGCCGAGTTCGGCAGATGCCGGAACGCCTCGAGCAGCGTGTCGCCGCC
>JAFAZD010000145.1 GCA_019239955.1 Armatimonadota bacterium
GGCCTGCCAGGCCGCCGTACAGGTCGGCCTTGAGCGAATTCGTATGGATGATGGCGACGCCGCGATGCCGTGCCCAGCGGGCGAGGCGGACTGCATAGCCCAGGCAGTGCGCTATCTGCCGGGCCTTCAGCAGCGAGCGCCAGCCGAGGTTATCCTTGCGCGTGTCCACCACCGACGTATCGAGCGGCATCACGTGCGCCTCGACGCCCGCAGTCCGCAACTTGCTGACCAGAGGCCCATCCGACCCCAGCACGACCACCGGCTTGAAGCGTGCCCGATCCAGCGCAGATGCTAGGTTCAGCAGCGCGACCTCCCCCCCTCCCATCTTCGCGGTGTGATCCAGGTAAAGGATAGGCATCCTGGACTGATTGCGTGCTGCCTTCATTGCATGGTGTTCCTACTGAATCCCGTGGGATAGGATGACGGTCAACCTTAGAATAATCTACCATCTGAGGGACTGTTCTGAGTAGGTACTTTCACGTGGAAATATGCGTCGCCTAACACACGAAACTCAATAAGCGTTCTTCCCTGCCCGTCAGAAATCCTGAGAAGAATGCCGGCATTTGAAATCTACTGCAAGAATCGTGCCAAGTGGGGACACCCAGCGCGCATACACTCGGATTTTCGTCCCTGTCCGGGATTCGGGAAAAGCAGCCATTCAGCCCTTATCAATCACTGAATCCCGTGGGATAGGATGACGGTCAACCTTTGAGTAATTTCCCATAAGTGTGGAGTCTCATGTCATTATGAACAGTGGGTAGCGTAAACGCAGGTGCATACGGTAGTCTCCCTGGTACCGACCAGGATACCGAGAGGCTACACGCATGCGTTACCATTCTAACGCAATCACCAACAAAAAGCCGTGTTAGCTCATTCGACAGAGCCAAAGGACCTGCCGAGAACTGGCCCAGCAGCTGGGCGTCTCTGCTGCTACAGTCCACACCTGGAAGCACCGCGAGCAGACCCAGTACCGTAACTGCGCCAGCACCCGTGCCACTTTCAGGTCCCGCGCCGTCTGCGCCAGTTTCAGATAGTCGGGCCGGAAGTTGTGCCCCCACTCGGAGATGCAGTGCGCCTCGTCCACCGCCAACAGCGCGATGGGCGTTCGTTTGAGTAGCGCCAGAAACCGCTCATTGTTGAACCGCTCCGGCGCGACATACAGCAGCTTCAGCGTCCCCGCCTCCATCTGCCCGTAGATCTCGCGCGCCTCCGACGCCGCCAGCGTGGAGTCCAGCCGCGCCGCCGCGATGCCCCGCCCGCGCAGGAAATCAATCTGGTCCTTCATCAAGGCGATCAGCGGCGAGACGACCAGCGTGACCCCCTCAAACAGCAGCGCCGGCAGTTGGTAGCACAGCGACTTCCCCCCGCCCGTCGGGAACACCGCCAGGGCCGCGCCATCGGTTTGCAAAGCCCGGATGACCGCCTCCTGCCCCGGCCGGAACTCCGAGAAGCCGAAGTGCCTTTGCAGCAGTTCGGCGGGAGACGCCTCCGTTCGCGCCCCGTCTTTGGTTGGTTGCGTTGTCGTCATCCTCTCCACCTCCCTATGGAGCGTTGATCGTCGATTCTAGGTCGTGACCGGGTTAATCCAATCGCGTTGTAGCAATGCCGGATGCAAGTGGTCGAAATCCTTGTCCGTCGTCAGCAGTGTGGTTTTAGTGACAAAGGCGGTCGCGGCAATCCAAATATCGTTCTTTGCCATCGGGCGTCCGTTCCGCTCGCAGTAAAAGTCGATCTGAGCGTAGGCTTCGACAATTTCCGGCCTGTCAATCGGCACGATGACAATCTGGGACAGCAGATTGGTCAGCACACGCTGCTTCGCCGGACCTCAGCCGAACTGCAACGCGAGTGAGCGGATCTCCCCCTCGCTGGCAATGCTGATGATTGGTCCTTCAGCCCCTGCCATCAGGCCATAGCTGGCTTCAATCCAGGACGCCAGTGCGCTGAGGCGGACATAATGGACGAGGAAGTTGGTGTCGAGCAGATAGCGGTTCGCCACGGCATTAGCTCATCTTCTCGAGCGCGGCCTGCACGACGGCATCGGACTCGTCGCCCGGCCACTTCCCTACAATGTCAGCAAACCCGTTCCTGTCGGCGTAGGCCGGATCGCGCGGCTTCAACTCGGCCAGCCAGGCGGGAGGCTCCGCCGGGCGCGACAGCAAAAAAGAAACCTGCTGTTCCAGCAGACCTTTCACGAACTCTTGGGTGTCCTGCCCATTCCGAATGGCTTCCTGCTGTAAACGGGCCTCGGCTTCCGGGGCGAGGTCAATGGTGATGGTCATGGCTCTACTCCTTCGTCTCATGGTTGCCGCGCACGGTCGGAATGGCGTGGTCACGGATGTACCGAACAATGCCGTCCTCTTCACCACCGTCTACCAGATCGCCCAGGCAGATGAGCCGGTCGCAGCCGCAGTCTTCACTATCCTTCAAAACAGCGTCCAACCCATCCCATTTCCGTGAACGTCGGAGAAAATGCCGATGCGCGACAAGGTCGTTGTTCCTCAGCCCCGGAGGGCCTTTACGCTAAAATAGCCCTGCCATTCATTGTGAGGTCTTGTTTTCAGCAAGAACACGCCCAGTGGAGAACTGGCTGCGGTGGATTGCCGTAGGGTCAGTATCCCTGGCCGAGCGTGATGCCGAAGTAATTCGTGCCGTTGTAGAGGAACTCAAACCAGTCGGTCTTTCCCGCAGCGGCTGTTAGCGTGGGGGCAACGCCGCCGGGCCACCGCACGGAGGCGGGCCATGTCACCGAGCGCGAGCCGCCCCCGTCCTGGGTCAGCCCTAGCCGCAGGACCGCGCCGGGGGCCGCGCCGCTGAAGACCAGGGCACGGTTGGCCGTCAGGGCCGTCTCATGCATGTCCGACTCGGACCAGTTGATGGTCTCCTTTGTCAAGGAAGGCGTCTGGGAGGACCCATCGGCGCCTGGCTCGCTGGGCAGTCCCTTCTTGGCCTCAGCGATTAGGCGGGCCAGGACGGTCTTCCCGTCCTTATATGGCACTCCGTTCTGGCGGCGGGTATGCGTGATGCCGTTGGCCATTTCCTCCACGGTGATGTCCACAAAGCCGGGGCCGGCATCGGCGCTCTCCGAGACCGAGAGGGACTCGCTCCGCGACGTCCCGCCTTCAGAGTCGCTGCTGGACTTGCTCCAGGACCCGCTGAATGGCGTGGCCCCACTGAAGGGCGTGGACTCGACGGGGGGCTTGTTCGGGGGATCCGAGGCCGAACACAAAGACGGCCCCCCCAGGAGGATGGCTCCAGTGAAGACGGCCGCCACCAGGACCCATGAGTGTTTCTTCATCTTGTTTACCTTGTTTTTCACGTGGGTTGGACGGAGAAAAGGAGAAAACTTGAAGCGCCGGCAAACTGGCATCACGGCTTACGGAACGTCAGGGCGGCGGCCTCCAGCAGCGGCAGGGTGTCCTCGTTGTTCGGCTCTACATCCGAGGCGGTGATCGTGATCATGGATTTGCCGTCGTTGCTGGTCGCCTTATAGATGAACCCGTGATACCTCGGCTTGTCGGGCCCGGCGTCCGGGTTCACCTTGAAGTACGTGCGCACGAACGAGATGCCGTTGATTAGCCCGTGCTGGTAGGGGCTGTGGATTAGTCCCGGAGACTTCTGCTCCATGTGACCCAGCAGCTCCGTCAGCCGGTCATCCAGGGTGACGACGCTCACGGCGTTTGGCTTGGCGCGCGTGATGTCCACCCGCAGCACGGGCTTTCTGCCGTCGGGCCGGGCCGTCCCATCCCACTCATACTGGAAGGCGGTGTCGGCCTCGCTGTCGGAGACGTGCTGCTCCACGGCATATCCCTGGGGCGGACGGAGGGCGAAGTCGGCCACGGGGAAGGCCGACGCTAACTGCGTGAGGAGGGACGGGTTCTGGTGCCAGGTGGAGATCGGCGCGTCCACAGAGAACGACGGCGCGGCCTGCGGGTGCGGCGGGTGCTTCTTCTTGGCCGCCTTGGCATGACCCGGCAGGGCCAGCAGGGAGTATGCCGACAGAACGAGGGCGGCGTATCGGACCTTCTTAAGACGCATCCTGCGGTTTCTCATCCTTTTCTGAGGTTCGGCGTCGGAGTCCGCTCAGGCCGATTGCGGCTCCAGCGCCCGGAGCTCGGCGGCCTTTTCTTCGGCCAGGGTGTCATTGATGTAGGCGCCCGCGCCGGACTCGGAGCCGGCCAGATACTTCAATTTGTCCTTGGTGCGGTAGGGCGGGTAGAACTCGATGTGGAACTGGTAGTGGGGGAACTCGTCCGCGCCGCCGGTCGTGGGGCGCTGGTGCAGCACCATCATATACGGCAACGAGAATCCGAACAAGTTATCGTA
This sequence comes from Armatimonadota bacterium, assembly GCA_019239955.1. GTDB lineage: Bacteria > Armatimonadota > Armatimonadia > Armatimonadales > Capsulimonadaceae > JAFAZD01. Next base: position 4,324 of record JAFAZD010000145.1, read on the forward strand.
CTTGCCCAGGATGGTCTTCAAGATGGTCGCCAGGTCGCGCTGCTCTTTTCGGTCCATGTCCGTCAGGGCCGAGGCGCCGGGCCGGCGGGCAGTGATGTGGACCTCATAGGGGTAGCGCGCGAAGAAGGGGACGGTCGCCACGAAACTGTCATTCTGGACCACGACGCGCCGCCCGTCCTCCAATTCCTGCTGCAAGACATCCAGAAACAGATTGCGCCCCGTCTTGTCCCAGTGCTTCTTCGCTGCGTTCAACTCGGTTTGCAGCTTCGGCGGGATGAATGGGTAGGCGTAAATCTGCCCGTGCGGGTGCGCGAGCGTCACGCCGATCTCACGCCCCTTGTTCTCAAAGATGAAGACGTACTCTACCTCCGGGCGCGCCCCCAATTCAGCGAACCTGTCCGTCCAGACCCAGATCAGATGCTCGATCTTGTCCAGGGGCAGTTCGGCTAAGGTCGCGTCGGCTTGCGGCGTGTAGACGACCACCTCACAGACGCCGTCGGCGGGCCGCACCGGCATCAGTTCCGTGCCCTCCACGGCCGGGGCCGGCGGGTCGCGCCGGAGCGAGGGGAACTTATTCTCAAAGACGACGATGTCGTAGTCCGGCGCGGGGATTTCCGTCGGGAAGCCGCCGGGCTTGGTCGGCGCGAGGGGGTTGTAGTCGGGCGGCGGGAAGAAGGTGCGGTCCTGGCGGTGGGTCGCCGTGATGACCCACTCTTCCAGGATGGGGTGCCAGCGCAACTCAGACATCAGCGTCCTCCGGCTTCTTCTCCGACTCCCCCCGGTCTGGAGGCTGGGGGGCTTCGGGCGGGAACGAGTAGTAGTACAGGAAACGCCCGTCCTCCTTGACGGTCTTCTCTTTGGTCATCGGGACGGGTTCGGGGGCGGAGTTTTCACTGTTCATGACGAGGAGTATACCTGCCGCCTGGGACGAAAATCAACCAGGCGGGTATGATGAACCACAGACAATCCCATCGCTAGGAACCCGCCATGCCCCAGGTCGCCTGCCTCGGAATCTTGGTTGCCGATGTCGTCGGCAAGCCCATTGACGCCTTCCCCGCCAAGGGCACCCTCGCCGCCGTCGAGCGCATGGAGCTGCACGCGGGCGGATGCGCCGCCAACACCGGCATAGCCCTCGCCAGGCTGGGCGTGGACGTGGCCGTGCTCGGCAAGGTCGGGCGCGACGGCTTCGGCGACTTTCTGCTCCAGACCATCCGGCGGGCCGGCGCGGACGCGCAGGGCGTCGCGCAGGGCGGCGCGGAGGCCACGTCCGCCACGATGGTCGCCGTGGACGCCGCCGGGGAGCGCACCTTCCTGCACTACCCCGGCGCGAATGCCGCCTTCACGGTGGAGGACGTGGCCTGGCCGCTCATCGAGGCGGCGGACATCCTGCATGTCGCCGGCCCGTTCCTGATGCCCCGCTTCATCGGCGAGGGGTGCGCCGACATCCTGCGCCGCGCCAAAGGGCTGGGCAAGATCACTACGCTGGACACAGTCTGGGACTCCACGGATCGGTGGATGGCTGTCCTCGCACCGTCCCTGCCGCATCTGGACTACCTGCTGCCCTCGCTGGAAGAGGCCCGCCGCCTGACGGGGTGGGAGACGCCCAGTGACATCGCCCAAGTCTTCCTGGACGGGGGTGTCGGTGTGGTCGGGCTCAAGTTGGGTGAGCAGGGCTGCTACGTCCGCGCCGCCGGGGGCGGAGAGTTCACCGTGCCGCCATTCCCGGTGGAGGCGGTGGATGCCCTCGGCGCGGGAGACGCCTGGGCCGCCGGCTTCCTGTGCGGCCTGACCCACGGCTGGGATCTGGAGCGCACCGCCCGCTTCGCCAACGCCGTCGGCGCCTGCGCCGTGCAGGCGCTGGGCGCGACCACGGGCATAAAATCTTTTTCGGAAACGTGTGCCGCCTTCCAGTTTGCCGATGTCTGAGGGTTTTTCATTCAAAAACAACGGGTAAAAGAGAGCACCTCACGGGAATCACCATGAACGAGATCGGCAGACTGGGTTATGTGGCGGGTGTCCAACTCTTCGCGGGCGGTGCGGCACGGGAGAATCGCGGTCTGGCTGGCGGCCCTGTTCGTCGCCGCCGCGAACGGCGCAGTGGCGCAGGGCATCCAGCTCCCGACGCCTGCGCTCGTCGCCGGGCGCATGGACGCACCCTCTCTGCTTCAGGACGCCGCGCACATCGGCGCGAGCCGCAGCGGCCTCGTCACGGACGCCTTCTCCCTGAAAGACTCTGACCTCAGCAAGCCGCTGACATTGCCGCTGACCCTGTCGTTCGGCGGGAGCGGCGGCGTCTCGTTCCTGTACGCGCGGCCCGCCGCCCTGACCCTCGCCGACGGGCAGAAGCCGGTCTGGAACCCGCAGGGGGCGGCCTACGGCCTGAGCAACAGCCTGGCGCTGGGCCGCTTCCACCTGGACGGCGTGTTCTCCCTGTCCGGCGGCAAGCTGCTGTCGGCCCTCTCCCAGACACTGACCTACGCGGCTGGCGGCTGGAACATGCAGGCCCATTTCAAGTCCCTGGACGCGAAGGCCGACGGCCTGAGCGCGCTGCGCGGCGCCACCAGTGCGCTGGGGGCGATGTCCGGCATGACCAGCGCCGCGCTCGGCGAACTCGACGCCCTGCGCGGCAAGCGCGATCTCGGCTTCGCCGCTGGCTACGCGGCGCGGGGCAGCCATTTCGGCTTCACCTTCCAAAACTTGGCCGACGCTGGGGGCAAGGCGGACACGCGCCGGCAGCTGCTGTCGCTAGGCCGCTCCTTCGGGCACGGCCTCTCCTTTGAGGCCTCCCGCGAGACCGTGGACCTCCGGCCCCAGAACGGCCAGGGCGCGCTGACCACGACCACCGATCACCTGAGCCTGAGCCTCGCCCCGATGAAGGGGGCGGCCTTCTCGTTCGCCTACCAGAGCATCGCCGACACGACCGGCAAGGCCGACACGCACCAGACGCTGTCCTTCAGCAAGTCCTTCGGGGCCGCCGCCCAATTCGCCGCCACGCACGACACGACCGCCCTGCGTCCGTCGGGAGGAGGCAACACGCTGACCACCAGCACCGACCACCTCAGCCTGAATCTTGCGCCGGTCAAGGGCGCATCCCTCGCCACCGACGCTGTCCTGATCCACGACAGCCAGGGCCACTCCGAGCAGCACCTGACCTCCCACCTGGGCTACGCGGCCCATGCGCTGTCCCTCACCGCCGATCTAAAAGCCAACCACAATGCCGACGGCCATTCCGACCGGACGCTTGCCTGCGAGCTCACCCGGCAGGCGGGCTCGCTGTCACTGAAAGCCGACTGGCAGCAGTTCACGCCTGCCTCGTGCGGCAGCCCCATTCAGACGACCCAGGGTCTGCAGATGACCTGGAAGGCAGGTCGCGTCCTCACGCTGGACGGCGGCTGGGCCGACAAACTCAACCCCGGCGGCGCGCGCGGCGCGGACCGGAATTGTCAGGCGCACCTCGCCTGGATGCTCCGGCGCGACCTGAATTTTGACCTGAAGTGGAACCACGACAACCACTCGTGCGCCGACAATCCTCAGGCCGACACCCGGGCCACGCAGTTGTCCTGGCAGCTCGGCGGGCCGCTCACCCGCGCCCTGCGCTGGAGCGCGCGCTGCGAGCAGTCCGACCGCACCGGTTGTGACGGCACCCAAAACATCCTGTTCGGCCTCCAGGGCACGGTCGGCGCCAAGCAGAATCTGGAGCTCTCCGTGGGCCGCCGCCAGCAGCTCGCCGGTTCCGATGCGGTCTCCGGCCCGACCGTCCAACTGGCCTACAACTGCAAGGCCGACGACGCGGACTACCTCACGCTGAACGCCGAGCTGACCGACTGGGACGCCGAGACGCCCCAGACCCCCTCCGCGCTGGACGCCAGCGTCCGCCTCGACTGGAAGAAACAGTTCTGACTTGCCGGCAATAATTGGTACGCGGCGCGGAGCCAATTGAAGGCGACGCGGGCGCGGCGGCACTAACCTGTCAAAGGAGAACCGTCCGATGACACGCCGTTACGTTGCCTTCGCCCTGCTGTTGTTTTTCCTGGCCGGATTCGGGTGGGCCGTCCGTGCCCGGCCCGGCCATGCCGGGGACGTCGTCGCGCCAGCCCCGGCCCGGCGGAACGTGGAGCTGACTGTCTACGCCGAGGACTTCGCCATGGTCCGCGAAGTCCGCCCGCTGACGCTGGCGCAGGGTCCGAACCGGCTGCAGTTGACCGACGTGAGCCGGCAATTGGACCCCGAATCCGTGCTGCTGCGCTGGCAGGGCAATACCCAGAACCTGCCGCAGATCGTCGCCCACGCCTACGACATGGGCCTGTCGAGCGGCGACCAGCTGCTTAAGCGGTATCTGGGCCAGACGGTGACGCTGGTCCGCTACGGCAGCGACGGGCGCGAGGCCGAGCGGCAGGCCGGCACCCTGATGCACGACGCCGACGGGCAGGTGGTGCTGCAGTCCGATGGCAACTTCTACGTCAACCCACCGGGAACCCTGGTCGTCCCCGCCCAGGCGAACGTCGTGACGATCCCGCAGCTCTCGGTGCAGGCGGACAGCCCCGCCGCCCAGGGCGCGTCGCTGGACATGGCTTACCTGACGCGCGGCCTGTCCTGGAACGGCGACTACGTCGGCACCCTTGCGCCCCAGGGCAACACCCTGTCGCTGGAATGCTGGGCCACCGTCACCAACCGGACCGGCACGGACTACCCAGATGCGAGCGTCACCCTGATCGCCGGCTCCCCCAACCGCGCCGCCCGCCAGGCACAGGACTATGGCGGTGGTGGCGGTTATCCTGGCGGGGTAGCGGAAAACGGCCTGTTTGTCGCCCATGCCCGATTGCTGAAGCCTAAACTGGCCTCGCCCAACCTCGCCGGGGGGATGCCCACCACCGTCGGCGACTTCCATGCCTACAAGCTCCAGAAGCCCACGACCGTGGTGCAGGACCAGATGAACCGGCTGCTACTGTTGAGTAGCGCGAGCGTCCCCGTCCAGAAAGACTACAACGCCGCCCTGCCGCCCCTGTCGGCGTGGGACTACGGCGATGAGGCCGGGCCGCCCCAGCACGGCGATGTGGCCCTGGCGTTGACCTTCTTCAACCGGCAGAAGGACGGCCTGGGCGCGCCGCTGCCCGCCGGGGCCATCCGCCTCTACGAGCCGGACTCCGCCGGCGCGTTGCGCTACGCCGGGGCCGCCCAGATTGGGGACACGCCCCGCAACCAGAAGGTGACGCTGACGCTGGACAGGGCGTTTGACGTGTTCACCGAGCGGCGCGTCGTCAAGGTCCAGAAGGTCAGCAAGCACGTCTGGCGCAAGCAGGTGGAGGTTATCCTGCACAACGAGAAGATGGGGGCCGTGTCGCTGCGCGTCGTGCAGCCCTTTGCGGGCCGGGCAAAAGTGGTCCGGGAGTCCGCGCCGCACGTCAGCATGGACGCCTCCCGCGCCCAGTGGACCGTCCCCGTCCCCGCCGTCGGCAAGGCCACGCTCGCCTACACGGTAGACTTCACGGTCTGATGGCGCGCAGGGTCATTCCGTTCTCGCCTGGCGACTGAAGTCGCGGCTATCCGAGGCGCTGTCGGCCTGCGCCGACGCAGACCCGGCCTTCCCCGGACGCAGGAACGTCCGCGCCAGCGGCAAGAACGCCCCCGGGGGGCCAAAACGTCCCCGGCGGGGGACAGTGCTCTGAATAGCCGCGACTTCAGTCGCCAGGCACGAGAATGGAATGACCCTGGGATGGCGCGCCGCCGGGAAGGAGAACTTCTTGATGAATAGGAACGTGGCACTTCTCGTCCTCATGCTGGCGCTGGTGCCGCAGAGCGCCCGGCCCGACGGGGCATTTTCCCCGAGCCTGACGCGGTGGAAGCAGCAGCGCGAACGGGCGCTCATTACTCTCGCCGGCCTCGGCGCGCGAACCCTGGACATCCTCTGGACGCGGACGACTATCGCCCCCCAGGGATTGTACGCGCGATTATGTCTGGGGCGTTCAGAGATCACTGCGGGATGATGTCCCGCATATCCCCGGAAGGAATCTGCGACTCTGGTGCGGAAACGCCACGCATGAGTTCTGACCCGGAAGGGAAAGCCGTCGCCTGCGGGCCGGGGTGCGGCTGTTCGCCGACCGCGATGCCCCGGCGCGGCTTTCTCGCCCTGTCCGGCCTGACGATGCTGGCGGCCGTCCTGCCCGCGATGGCGGGGCCGTTTGAGGCGGCGGACTTCGCGGCACTGGTTCCCCCGGACAAGAAGTTGCGCCCGGACTGGGTGCGGTCCCTTTTCGCGCGGGGGGCACCGGCGGTCTACACCAAAAAACGCGGCGAGCTGCGCTACATCGGGATGCCGGTCGGCGGCCTCTGCTGCGGCACCCTGTATCTCGGCGGCGACGGCCGGCTGTGGGCCTGGGACATCTTCAACGGCAACACGGAGGGCATCCTGCCGCGCACTGTCCATTGGAAGGGTTTCGGCGGCGAGCGCGACGTCTCGCCGCGCGACGGCGCCTCGTATGTGGAGCCGCACGAGCCGCAGTCGCCGCTGGATCAGGGTTTCGCACTCAAAGTAAGCGGCCTCACGCGGAGGCTGAACGCGAGCGGATGGGAGGACGTCGCCTTCACCGGCGAGTACCCGCTGGGCCTGGTGACGTACACCGATCCGAAATCGCCGGTCTCGGTGACGCTGACCGCCTACACGCCGTTCATCCCCCTGAACGCCGACGATTCGGGGCTGCCGGCGACGGTCTGCGAGTTCACGCTGAAGAACGTCGGCAAGCGCCCCGTCGAGGCGGAGATGGGCGGATGGCTGGAGAATGCCGTCCGCCTCCACAGTGCCCATCCCGGCTCCGGCAGCCGCGTCAACACGGTGCGGCAGACCCAAAAGGCGACCATCCTCGCGTCCCGCTTCGACCGCGCCCCGGGGGCCGCGTTGCCCGCGACTTCGGAACCCGACGATGGGACGCTGGCGCTGGCGTTGCTGGGCTGGGGCGTCGGCAAGGCCGACGCGGCCCCCGAGGCCGTCTTTGACGCGCCTGCGTCCGGCGACGCGCGCAGGGCCGCCGGGGACACGCTGATCGGCGCTGTCACCCAGTCCGTCCGGCTCGCGCCCGGGGAGGAGAAGACCGTTACCTATGTCGTCGCCTGGCACTTCCCGAACAGCGGCCTGAACGTGCCGGACGCCAAGACCGGCAACTACTACGCCAAGCGGTTCTCCGACGCCGCCGACGTGGCGGCCTACGTCGCGCGGGAACATCCGCGCCTCTCCCACGACACCAAGCTCTGGCACGCCACCTGGTACGACTCGACGCTGCCGCACTGGTTCCTGGATCGCGCCTTCGCCAACGTCTCCACCCTGGCCACCACGACCTGCCATCGTCTCGGCACCGGGCGGTTCTGGGGCTGGGAGGGCGTCGGCTGCTGCGAGGGCACCTGCACCCACGTCTGGCACTACGCGCAGGCCGTCGCGCGGCTCTTCCCGGAACTGGAGCGCGACACGCGCGAGCGCGTGGACTTCGGGGTCGCCCTGGACGCCGGGACGGGCAAGATCGGCTTCCGGGGCGAGAACACCGGTCCGGCGGTGGACGGCCAGTGCGGGCGGATCCTCGGCGTCTACCGCGAACACCAGATGAGCGCCGATGACGGGTTCCTGCGGCGGCTCTGGCTGCGCGTCCGCGACGCGATGGAGTTCCTGATGGGTCACGACACGGACGGCGACGGCCTCCTGGAAGGCCCGCAGGACAACACGCTGGACGCCGCCTGGTACGGCAAGATTCCCTGGATCAGCTCGCTCTACGCCGCCGCCCTGAGCGCCTGCGACGGGATGGCCGCCGAGGCCGGCGACGGGAGTTTTTCCCGCCTCTGCCGCCAAAAATTCTTGCAAACCAAACAGGCTATCGAGACCAAGCTCTTCAACGGCGAGTACTTCATCCAGTTGCCGGAGCCGGGGCACGAGAAGAGCCTGGGCGTATACCAAACCTGCCACGTTGACCAGGTCCACGGCCAGAGCTGGGCCTGGCAGGTCGGCCTGGGGCGTGTCCTGGACCGTGACAAGACGGTCAGCGCGCTCAAGGCGCTGTACAAATACAACTTCGCGCCGGACGTCGGCCCGTTCCGCCGGAAGAACCCAGACGGCCGCGCCTATGCGATTGCCGGCGACGCCGGCCTCCTCATGGCGACCAACCCGAAGCACCTGCCCGATCCCTTCGGCGACTCGGCGGCCTGGCAGCACGGCTACTTCAACGAGTGCATGAGCGGCTTCGAGCACCAGGCGGCGAGTCACATGATCGCCGAGGGCCTGCTGCTGGAAGGGCTGGCGGTCACGCGCGCCGTCCACGACCGCTACCATCCGCTCCGGCGCAACCCGTACAACGAGATCGAGTGCAGCGACCACTACGCCCGCGCGATGGCCTCCTACGGATCGTTCGTGAGCGTCTGTGGCTTCGAGTGTCACGGCCCAAAGCGGCACCTCGGCTTCGCGCCGCGCCTGACCCCGCAGGACTTCAAGGCGGCATTCACCTCGGCGGAAGGGTGGGGGAGCTTCGCCCAGAAGCGGCACGGCAAGACGCTTAAAGCCTCTCTGGCGCTCAAGCATGGCCGCCTGCGGCTGAACACGCTCGCACTGGCAGGAGCCTTCACCACGGTCACGGCCAGCAAGAGCGGCAAGTCCGTGCCGGCCACGGTCGCGGCGAACGAAGGAAAGTCCCTGGTGACATTCACGCCGGGCCTCACGCTGGAAGCCGGGCAGGATATCACGCTCGCGCTGGATTAAGAGCATATTTGCGAAGCCGGAGTCAGCGAATGACAGCCACAGCGAATGAATTCGCCGCTCCAGGCCAAGACGCCGAGTGTCCGAGGGTAAGGACAAAGAAAGACCTTTCCCGTCTCCACGCAGGTGGAGACTCGGCCGCAGGCCCTCAGTGGCGAATTCATTCGCTGTCGCATTCCGTCGCATGGCTTTGAAGGAGATGAGTATTGAGGAAGAACACGTTTTTCGCGCTCACGGCGCTGGCCGGGCTGCTGGCGTTCGGCTCCGGGCCCTTGCGCGCGCAGTCGCCGGCCCTGGCCGCCCACTGGACATTTGACGAAGGCTCCGGCACGGTCGCCGCCGATATCTCCGGCAATGGCAATAACGGGACGCTGCAAGGCGACGCCGGCTGGGGCCCCGGCTTGGTCGGCGCGCACGCCCTGCGCCTGCCGGGGCGGCCGGGCAGTTTCGTGGACGTGCCCGCGCCGGTGGTGGACACGACCAAGAGCTTCACCGCCGCGGCCTGGGTGAAGGTGAACGACGTCAGCGGCTTTCAAACCTTTGTCA
>JAFAZD010000220.1 GCA_019239955.1 Armatimonadota bacterium
CCAGGCGTCCCAGCGGCGCACCTCGTACTGGTCCAGCCCGAACTCGCCCTTGGCCGCCTCAAAGCACGCCTCGAGGCTCCAGCGGCTCCCGGCCACCCGCACCAACTCCGCCAGCGGCGTGTCCGCCGGAGCGAAGACGACGTAGTAGGCCAGCTCCCGCGGCTCGTCCACGCTCCGGCGCACCAGCAGCCAGTGTCCCCAGCGCCGCTCCTCCGGCGTCAGCTGTAGCCGGTCCAGTCTCTGCCAGGCCCAGTCGTACAGGCGCGGCCCTTTGGCCCCCATGCCCGCTGAGAGACGATGCCACGCCTCACGCCCTTTCTCTTGCTCCAAGTCCGCCGCGATCTCGTCGGCCCGCACCTGCCGGAACGAGGGCATCCACAGCGGCTCGCTCTTGGGGACCGCCAGCACGAACGGCTGCCCTCGCTGCTCCAGCCACACGCGCAGGCGACGGTCACCGCCGTAGATCGTGTCGCCCGTCACCCAGGCGCAGGGCACGCCCGCCGCCAGCGCCCGCCGCCAGCGCCCGCTCCAACATCTGGCGGGCCAACTCCGGCTTGGTGGCGAACTGCACGGCCTCCGGCACGCCCGCCTCACGGCGGCGCTCCTGATCCTCGGCCCATTCCTTCGGCAGATACAGCGCCCGATCCAGGAAGGTACTGCCCTTGGCACTGGCGTAGGCGAGGAACACGCCGACCTGGCAGTTCTCGACGCGCCCGGCGGTGCCGCTGTACACACATCTTTCACTGGCGCTGCACCCCGACCGACTTGCCGCCCTTCTTGACGAAGCCGCTCTCGTCCACCACCAGGACGGCCCCCTCATCGCCCAGGTGCTCCATCACATACTGGCGCAGGTCGTCGCGGACCTCATCGGCGTCCCAGAGCGCCTGGTTGAGCAGGCGCTGCACACCATCAGGAGTGGTCTCGCCGGAGAGTTCGGCCAGTTGCCAGCCGTTCTTGCGCTCGCAGGGGCTGGTCAGCCCCTTCAGGTAGGCCAGCGCCCGCCGCCGCGGCTCGGCGCGGGCGAACCGGGGCCCGATCCGCCGGTGCAGGGCCCGCAACTGCTCGTCCCAGGCCGCGACAGCCTCTTCCATATCCCTCCCTCCTTCGGAGAGAGAATACCTCAAAAACTTACGTCAACTGCGGCTGTAGTACTAATGGGCGTATTGGGAAGGGGGGCAAATGTCGGCGCTGGCCGGGACGCCCTGGTGGGTGTGGGCCGGCGGCGGCCTGCTGGGGGCCTTCGCCGTGACGGCGGCGCTGATCGGCATCCCGCGCGTCAGCGCCGGCATCGTGATCGGCGCGCAGGTCTTCGGTCAACTGTTGGCCGCCGTGATGATTGACCACTTCGGCTGGCTCGGCGTACCGCGCGTCTCGCTCAATCCCTGGCGTGTGGCCGGCGCCATCGGCCTGTTCATCAGCGCCGTGCTGATGCAGCACAAGTAGGATGGGGCGACCACTAGGATGGGGCGGCCACTCCCACGCCTCAGCGCTTCACGGAAGCGCCGTCGTCCCGGTGCCACGGGCGCGGCGATGGCCCCGCCTGCGCCGATGCCGGCCAAGGAGGCCTTCATCAATGACAGCCATACGTTTGGCACCACTCATGGCGATAGTCCCGGCGATCTGACGCAGGCGCCGGGTTGCGTTCTGCCACACGGCCCGCCGCCACAGGGCCCGCCTTCGGGCCGGCGGCGCGGCGGGCGGGAATGGGAGGTGGTAGAACATCATCGTCCGGTTCTCCGTCACCGCCTCATCGAACGGTGTGCGGAACAGGCGGGCGCAGTGGTCGCAGACGCCCAGACTCAATGGCACGACCTTGCCGCAGCGCGGACAGATTTTCGCGTTGGGAATGCTCATCGTTGATCCTACTTGGATGACCCTTCCAGCTTGCAGTGAGATAGCCTCGCATGGCCTCTCTTGCATGAACCGTGCCAAGGTGGGAATCCGCTGGAAGAGGCTCTGGAGCGGGAGCATTTCAGCCATGCTACTCGTCCCGCCGGAATAGCCGCCGCCAGAAGGGCTGCTTCTCGGGAGGCGCCGGGGCGTCTCCCTCGGCCTCGCCAGCATCGCTGACATTGCGGGCGAGTTCGGCTTCCAGGCGGGTGATCTTGGCCTCCAATTGGGGGTTGGGCGTGTTGCTCCGCGCGCGGCGGTAGAAGGCCAGCGCCGGCTCGTACTCCCCCGCCTCGGCGAGCGCGTCGCCCTCCGCCTCGCTCAATAGGCGCTCCATCCCGGCCGACTGCAGCGTGGAGCGCTCCGGGGGCCGCCGTGGCGTCGGCTTCACCGACGGCGCGGCGGGGGAGGGTGCGGGCGGACGCTGGGTGGGCCGGGGCGCGGAGGGCCTGGCGGGCGGTGGCGCCGACAGGGTCTGATCATACGCGGCGCGTTGCTTCGGGTCGCGCAGAACTTGATAGGCGAACGTGATCTGTGTGAATATCTGCCGCGACAGCGCCGTGTCCTTGGCGACGTCCGGGTGGTACCGGCGGGCCAGTTCGCGGTATCTCTGCTGGATCTGTTCGGGCGTGGCCTGACGAGGCACTCCCAAGGTTTCGTAGTGGGTCTTCTGTTGGCTCACTTGCGTCGAATCTCCCAGCCGCCCCACGGGATGGCTCAAACGAGGCAGGCGCAAACGATCTCGGTCAGAACATACGCCGGCAAATGGCAGCCCTCATCTCGCCGGCCAGAGACGGCCGGCGAGAACGGGAACTGCGGAAGAGACAGAAAGGGGAAGCGCAGTGGGAGAAGCAGATTGCTCTCGCCTTGCGAAAAGCGTGTCATCCAGCCTACCCGCCTGAACGGACGCTATAGATGTCCTATTGCAAAAAGTGTGCCAAGCAGCAACCCGGCCGCACCCGCCGGGCTGTCTTTGATGGCTGGTTTTACATCGCCGCCTTGACGCTGACGCCTGGCTCCGCGTCCGACGAGCCTGCGGCCCGGCGGCGCTCCTCGCGGGCGGTGCGCTTGGCCTCGTTCCAGGGGAAGCGGCGACCATCCGCGCGCGGTGTCGTCGGGGCCCCGAAGCCCAGGATGTAGGCGCGACGCGGGACCGAGGAACGGTTCGCGCTGGTGTAGTGCATCGTGCGCGAGCCGTGGATGGTCGCGCCGCCGGGCGGCAACGGGCAGGCGACCGCCCGCGACTCGTCCACCGGCTCCACGGTCTCCAGGCCGTGGACGCGCGTGTCGCCGCCGATGCTCCGGTGCGGCACGATCTCCCAGTCCTGGCTTCCCGGCAGGAACTGCATACAGCCGTTCTCCAGCGTCGCCTCCTGCAACGGCATCCAGATGGAGATGGAGCGGTAGTTCAGATTCGGGTCCCAGTAGGCCTCGTCCTGATGCCAGGGCGTTGCCGCGCCCGACCCGGCGGGCTTGAAGATGGCGTGGTCGCCGGTGAAGACGGCGCCCGGCCCCAGCAGTTGCCGGGCGATGGCGAGGCCGTTGGCCTCATAGAGCGTGTCGGCCAGCTCCGGCGCGTACTTGCGCGGGCCGAGAATCTGCGGCAGCGCCGCCTCCTTGCCCTCCTCGTCGGAGCCGGCGAGATCAAACTGGTTGCCCTCCTCCCGCCCCGCACGCCGCTCAAAAATCCGGTCGTAGACGCCGCGCAGCCGCTCGACCTCCTCCGGCGTCGTGATGGCCCCCAGGCAAAGATAACCGTTCTGGTGAAAGAAGTCAATCTGCTTCTGAGTCAGAATGATGGTCGGCTGCAAGTACGGGCGCTCCTTCGGCGAATCGCATTCTGTTCTCTATTATACACCATCAAGCGCCGGATTATTGCCATGGCTTTAATTTTCGTGCGAAAATTAGCGTGGTGCAGCGACTTCAGTATAAGACATGGAATGAAATGTAGGGCCGGGGAGCGCGGCCGTCCAGGCGTGGGGAGAGGCCGATGTCTATGAACGGGGTCAGGGTCAGGCCCAGGCCGGCGAAGAGGCCGCGCCCGGTCAGGCCGGCGTCCAGGTGCAGCAGCGCGATGTGGTCGGGGCGGGAGAGCAGCGTCAGGAACTGCCACTGGATGGCGGGGGAGAGGCCGACGCCTGACTGGGCCATGAGGCCAATCTTGATGGTGGGGGCGTAAGCACGCGGCACGCGAATCGCACTGTCCGGCAGGCCGCGCCAGACACCCCACAGGTACGTCGCCGCCGCGTGGAAGGCCGGGACGGGGGTGAGCGTCAGGGCGAAGTGGTCGGCGTCCAGCCACTGGATGGGCGGCTCGCTCAGCGCGCGCCAGAGCACGACGGCGTTGTGCGGCGGGACGAGCAGATCGCGCGCCGCCTGGATCATCAGCACGCGCCGGGGCCGGTTGCGGTCGGCGTAGGTGAGCGGGTCCACGGC
>JAFAZD010000300.1 GCA_019239955.1 Armatimonadota bacterium
CTGTTGGTAAAGACTTCTCAGCAATCTTGCCTGAAAGCAAACGGCTCTGCTCTTGGCTTTCCAAATCGATTAATTCAGACATGAGCCTATACTGAATTTGGTCCATCGCAGACTTTCGAGCATACTCAATGTCTAGCATTAGTCTTCGACTGTCACGAGAGTACCGGGTTACGATGTCCCGAACGTTTGCCTCAGGTACATTGGCTGCGCGGAGGATGTCCGATGCCTTCATAGGGTCCTGGGCGCAGACATCCAGAAATGAATTAAACCCTTGCAATGCTGTTGCGAAATTGTCGCCTACCAGATTAGAGTCCCGTGAGTAGAAGCTGTAAGAGATGCCGTGTTCAGTTCGGTTTTGATTCAACGCGACTTGAACACCAACGACACGGACAAGATAATCACGGAACAGCGTGAGCAACTTATCGAGTTCATCTCCCCATAGCCTGTCGTTCGGAACGTAAAGCCTGAACACAAGCCCTGTGAATTCTTCAGTCAGAAATGCCGCCATTGAAGAATTCAACTCAATCCGTTTGCGGTAAGGTAACACCCGCAAACGGCCCGAATTAAGTCGCGCCACTAGGGAGCGTAATGCTTCCACCGCTTTCACATGGTCTTGAGTGTAATTGTTAGAGATGGTGATCCTCGTAACAGCATAGGGACTAAGCCAATTGAACTCTTGTTGCAAAATCTTGTAATACACAAGCACAAGATGCCGCGTCCCCTCAAGGGAGACGAGGATTTTCTGGAACGCTTCCTTGTAGTCTGGGAGGCATGCGTTAAATAAATCATCTTCTGTCAGTGTACAAACAATTTGCGTCCGAGGGTTAGAGCCTGTTTCCTGAATGAGTTCGTTGATGGTGTTCCAATTTGCTGCCGACGAGCGAAGGAGCTTAGTAATATAATCGCGACCTGTTGTCTTGGCCGCAGTTGTAGCACTCTCCTGTGGCAGACGACCGATGAATAGTACTATGCCATTGTCCCACCTTATGGAGTGAGGATCAAATTCTTCTTCATCCTCCGGCTCTGTTGCTACGTACTCGTCGTCTTCTTGATTATCTGCCCAGGTGTTTTCATCCATTGATCGCTGGTTCCTCCTGCCTCGGAAGTAGAACCTACTTCCGAGGCGAGGGTTCAGAAGGCATATTATTGGTAAATCTCGCCGCCTTGCTCGCGGAACTCGCGGGCCTTTTCTTCCAGGCCAGCGGCCACGTCCTCTTGAAGCGGCGCTTTCGCCATCTCCAGCTTGTGGGCGTAGTCGCGCACGTCCTGGGTGATCTTCATGGAGCAGAAGTGGGGGCCGCACATGGAGCAGAAGTGGGCGATTTTGGCCCCCTCCTGGGGCAAGGTCTCGTCGTGGAACTGCTCGGCGGTCTCCGGGTCCAATGCCAGGTGGAACTGGTCCTCCCAGCGGAACTCGAAGCGCGCCTTGCTGATGGCGTCGTCCCAAGCCTGCGCGCCGGGATGGCCTTTGGCGAGATCGGCGGCGTGGGCGGCGATTTTATACGCGATCACGCCGTCCTTCACGTCCTTCTTGTTGGGCAGGCCCAGGTGCTCCTTGGGGGTGACGTAGCAGAGCATGGCGCAGCCGTACCAGCCGATCATCGCCGCGCCGATGGCGCTGGTGATGTGGTCGTAGCCCGGCGCGATGTCCGTGGTCAGCGGGCCGAGCGTGTAGAACGGGGCCTCCTTGCACCACTCCAGCTGCTTGTCCATGTTCTCCTTGATCATGTGCATGGGGATGTGGCCCGGCCCCTCGTTCATGACCTGGCAGCCGTGCTCCCAGGCGATCCGGGTCAGCTCGCCCTGCGTCTCCAGCTCCGCGAACTGCGCCGCGTCGTTGGCGTCGGCGATGGAGCCGGGGCGCAGGCCGTCGCCCAGCGAGAACGAGACGTCATAGGCCGCCATGATCTCGCAGATCTCGCGGAAGTGAGTGTACAGGAAACTCTCTTTATGATGCGCCAGGCACCACTTCGCCATGATGCTGCCGCCGCGCGAGACGATGCCCGTCATGCGCTTCGCGGTCAGCGGGACGTAGCGCAGCAGCACGCCCGCGTGAACCGTGAAGTAGTCCACCCCCTGCTCGGCCTGCTCGATCAGCGTGTCCCGGTAGATCTCCCACGTCAGCTCCTCCGCCTTGCCGCCCACTTTCTCCAGTGCCTGATAGATGGGCACGGTGCCGATGGGGACGGGGGAGTTGCGCAGGATCCACTCGCGGGTCTCGTGGATGTTCTTGCCGGTGGAAAGGTCCATCACCGTGTCCGCGCCCCAGCGGGTCGCCCAAGTCATCTTCTCGACTTCCTCTTCAATGGACGACGTGACGGCGGAGTTGCCGATGTTGGCGTTGATCTTAACCAGGAAGTTGCGCCCGATGATCATCGGCTCCGACTCGGGGTGGTTGATGTTGGCCGGGATGATGGCCCGCCCGCGCGCCACCTCGTCGCGCACGAACTCCGGCGTGATGACCTCCGGGATGGCCGCGCCGAACGAGTGGCCGGGGTGCTGCCCGGCCGACTGCGAGCGATCACGCCCCTGATTCTCCCGAACCCCGATGTACTCCATCTCCGGCGTGATGATCCCCGCCCGTGCCTGCTGCAGCTGGGTCACCAGGCCGGAGCCGCGCAGGGCTTTGCGCTTGGGCGGCATCGGCAGCCCGGTGTCCGAATGGCCGGCGATGGGCCGGTAGCTCGGCTCGGCCTCCTCATACGTCGCCCCCTGCCGCCCGTGTACCCACGACTCGCGCAGGCGGGCCAGCCCCTGCCGCACGTCAATGGTCACGGCGGGGTCGGTGTACGGCCCGCTGGTGTCATACACGCGCAGCGGCGGGTTCTCCTCGGTTCGGTCGCTGTTATGAATGTGAGTCGGGGTCAGCGCGATCTCCCGGTGCGGGACTCGGACGTCGGGGTGCAGCCGCCCCGGCGTGTAGACCTTGCGGGAGGCGGGGAAGCGGTAATCGCTGGAAAGGCCGGTGGGCGTCTTGCCCTGGTCGAGCCTGGTGCCGTTGCTGGATGCCATTTCGTGCTCCTCGGATGGGCGATAAAACGGACAAGACCGCCGCCCTGGAGGATCGGGGCGGCGGTCTTGCCTGTGCAAAAAACCAGTCCTCCGCTTCCCTCCGCCGGCATGACCCGGATCAGGTGCTTGGGGTTGGTCTCTGGACCTCTCAGCCGGCGTCTTCAGCCGGCACCCCCAGCGGTCTTCTCAAGTTGTCTGCGTTCATTATAGTCCCGCGATAATGAAGTTGTCAAGTGTCGCATCCGGGTACATTTCGCGCCGTTGCGGGTATACACGATGCAAGCAGGAGGCTAGGACGACCTCTTGTCCTACCAACGCCGGAGGAAGACCCGCATGCGTAAATTTGCCCTGACCATCCTTGCGTCCCTGCTGCTCCTGCCGCTCTTCTCGGCAGCAGCGCAGGCTGCCAAGCCACAGAAGAAGTACCACGCCGAACACGGCGCACGGATGTACCGCCACCACAAGCGCACCCCGGCCCAGCAGCACAAGCGTAACCTCAAGTACGCCAAAGAGCACCAGGCCCGCCAGCACCGCCACCGCGCCCACATGAAGGCCAAGCGTCACGCCAGATGATGGCCGGCCCCGCCTGATGCTTATGGTAAGTCTGAGAGGGAAGGTTTGTCGAAGGAATGGCGGCGCGGAGCGAGGGGACCTGAGACGCCCTGCCCCCTGGCTGCTGGCCTGCGCCGTGATCGCCCCGGCGTCGGCCCAGACGCCCACGGCCCCGCCGCCCGCGCCGGCACCGAGAGTTGCCCCCATGACGCAGACCTATCCCGTGCCGCCCCCGCCCGCCGACCCCAATCAACTGGGGCGCGGCGTCCAGCGCGCCATGACGCTGCTGGCGACCAGCACGTCCAAGCACCGCAACACCGTCCGCATCCTCTTCTACGGCCAGTCCATCACCGAGCAGGACTGGAGCCGGCAGGTCGCCGATGACCTGCGGCGGCGCTTCCCCGACGCCGACCTCCAGATCGAGAACCGCGCCATCGGCGGCTTTGCCAGCCAGCTTTTGCGCCGCCCCGCCGAGCACGACCTGTACCCCTTCTACCCCGACCTGCTCATCTTCCACGTTTACGGCGGCAATCAGGAGTATGAGGAGATCATCAGGAACGTCCGCACCCGCACGGCGGCGGAGGTGCTGATGCAGCGGGACCACGTCACCTTCTGGCCGCTCGGCACGCCGGAGGCCGCCGCGCATGGGGTCGCGGAGGACGGCGGGACGCGCTGGGACCGGCTGATGAACACCCAGTTTCTCCCGGACATTGCCCGCCGCTACGGCTGCGGGCTGGCGGACGTGCGCGGCGGCTGGCTAGATTATCTGCGTGCAAACCACCTGGAGCCGAACGCGCTGCTGGCCGACGGCGTCCACCTGAACGCCTGGGGCAACTTCCTCATGGCCCGCCTGATCGAGCGTTATCTGGTCTACCGCCCGGATCTGCCGAAGACGGACTGGCAAAGCCTGTCGCACACCTACGCTGTCGGCAAGGATCTGAAGCCGAAGAACGGACGGCTGACGCTGACCTTCACTGGCAACCGGCTGGACGCCCTGCCCGCCCTCGTCCGCAAGGGCGTCTCCCCGTCGGCCCGGGTCCTGATTGACGGCCGCCCGCCCTCTGAAGACGACCTGTACTACTTCACCCGGCCCCAGCCCGGCCCCTGGTCCATGCTGGCCCTGGTCCGGGTGGATCACGCCGCCCCCTTGCAAACTGAGGACTGGACGCTGACGGTCACGTCCGTGAAGCCGGACGGCACGGGCTGGAGTTACGACGTATCCGGCTCCAAGACCGGCCCCGACGGCGGCGGCAGCACGGACGCCGTGTTCGTCTCGAAGTCAGGCCGGGTGCGGATTGACCCCAAGGATTTCTTCCGGCCCCCTGAGTCGTTTCATCCGGCCCCGGTGACGATCGGCTACACGATCCGCTGGCAGGCCGTGCCGCTCTTCCACGATGTCTACGCGCCGCCCGCGACCCTTGACCCAACGCGGGACCAGGTCGAGACGCTGGCGCAGGGACTGCCCAACGGCCCCTATACGCTGACGCTGCTCTCCGATGGCCCCGGTACGCCGCCCGTGCGTGCCCTGCGCGTCTACACCCCGCCCGTCGCCGCAAACGTTCCATAAGGTATAATGATCGGGTATGCCCGCGTCCACCACGTTTTACGAGACCCATAAGGAAGAGCGCGCCGTCGTCGTCTCCCTGTCCATCGCCGGCGGCGAGGACGACCTGGAGATGCGCCTGGCCGAGCTGCGCGAGCTCGCCCTGACGGCGGGCGCGAGCGTCGTCGGCCAATTCTCCCAGTCGCGCCGCGCGCCGGACATGGCGACCTACATTGGCCCCGGCAAGGTGGAGGACCTCAAGGCCGAGGCCGCCACCGCCGGGGCCGACCTGGTCATCTTTGATGACGAGCTGACCCCCACCCAGCAGCGCAACCTCTCCGACGCCCTGCAGCTCACCGTCCTGGACCGCACCCAACTCATTTTAGACATCTTCGCCCAGCGCGCCCGCACCCGCGAGGGCAAACTGCAGGTGGAACTCGCCCAATTGAACTATCTCCTGCCGCGCCTCTCCTCGCTCTACACCAAGTTCGAGCGACAGCAGGGCGGCATCGGCGGGCGCGGCCCCGGCGAGACCAAGCTGGAGTCCGACCGCCGCCGCGTCCGTGAGCGCATCGCCCAGCTGACGCGGGAGCTGGAGGAGGTCAAGGAGCAGCGCGCCCAGCAGCGCCAATTGCGCCACAAATTGCCCTTCCCCACCTGCGCGCTGGTGGGCTACACGTCGGCGGGCAAGAGCACCCTGCTCAACTTGTTGTCCGGGGCCGAAGTCCTGGCCGACCAGATGCTGTTCTCCACGCTGGACCCGACCACCCGCCGCGTGGTGCTGCCCGAAGGCGGCTGGTCCGTGCTGATGACCGACACCGTCGGCTTCATCCGCAACCTGCCCCACCACCTGATCGCCGCCTTCCGCGCCACATTGGAGGAGGTCCACCAGGCCGACTTTCTGATGCATGTGGTGGACGCCGGCCACCCCGAGCGCGAGCGGCAGATGCGCGCCGTCCATGAAGTCCTCAAGGAACTGGACGCCGACGACAAGCCGACCGTGACGGCGTTCAACAAGGCCGACACCGTGCGCGACTCTTATTTGCTGCGCGAGATGGTCGCCGCCACGCCCAACTCCTGCGCCCTGTCCGCCCTGCGCCGCGAGGGCCTCCCCGACCTGATGGACCGCATGGCCGCCACCCTGCGCGGGCTGCTCGCCTCCGTCACCCTGGAACTGCCCTACGACCGCTCGGACATCGTGGCCCTCTGCTACGAGATGGGCAAGGTGCATTCCGTGGACTACGGCCCCGACAAGATCACCGTCCGCGCCGACATCGCCAAGGACCTGGCGGGCCGCCTCGCCCCCTACACCCCCGGCTACCTCCCGCCCGATGTCTAAGGCTCCCCTCGGACCGCAACGCCTCGCCGCCACGCTCGCCTGGCTGTTTGCTCTGGCGCTGCTCGCCAACACCGCCGCGCACGGGGCGCGGTATCAGTGGGACTTCAAGGTCTACTACTACGCGGCGCGGACGTTCGCGGCCGGGGGAGACCCCTACGCGCCGTCGCCGCAGAACTTCACCCCCGCTGGCTACCTGCCGTTCCTGTACCCGCCGCTGACCCTGACTCTCTTCCGGCTGTTCGCCTTGCCGCCGATCCTGCCCGCCGCCGCGCTCTGGCTTGGGCTGAAACTGATCGCCCTGGCCGCGCTCCTGACCGTCTGGAGCCGCCGCTTTCTGCCCCTTCGCGCCCTCAGCGCGCCGACGGTCCTGTTTTTCCTGCTCGCGTTCAACAGGACACTGTACACGGACATCATTACGGGCAACGTCACCGTGTTCGAGGATCTTGCCCTCTGGCTCGGCTTTGCCGCGCTGCTGTCGGGCCGCCCCTGGGCCTTCTGCGCCTGCCTGATTCTGGCCGCGCAGTTCAAGATCATCCCTATCGCCTTTCTCGTGCTGCTCCTGCTGGTCCCGCCGCGCCCGCAGTGGGGCGCCTTCTTCACCGGCCTCCTCGGCTTCGCCGCCCTATTTTCCCTAAACGCTCTGCTCTACCCCGGCCTGACCCGTCAATTCTTCGCCAACTCCCTGGCCGTGGATCATCGAGGGAGCAACAACCCCTCGACTCTCGCCTTCTTCCGGGATTTCGCGGACAAGCTCGCCCTGCCTCTCGCCGCCTCCCCGGCGCTGTAT
>JAFAZD010000348.1 GCA_019239955.1 Armatimonadota bacterium
GGTGGACTGGCGGTAGCCGTAGGCGGCGAACATGCTGTGGGACAGCACGGCGCCCGACCCGTCCAGGCGCTCGGCGGGGCAGCCCTGCGGGTCGAAGGCGGAGAAGACGCTGGCGCCCCCGCTGCGCCGGGACACCAGGCCGTTCGCGCCGAAGGTGTTCACCGCCGTCACGTTGCCGGCGGCGTCGGTCTCGGCCACCGGCAGGGAGCCGTCGTAGAGGTAGTAGGTGCGAGCGCCCTGGGCGTTCTGCTTCCAGGCCCGCATCCCGTCCGCGCGCCAGCCGCAGGAGAGCGCGCCCCCGTAGGCCGTCAGCCGCCCCTCCGGGTCGAAGGAGAGGCCGCTGCCGTTGTAGGCGGCGGGATTGCCGTCCCCGTCGTAGGCGAAGCCGGGGCCGCTGATCTGGTTGTCGGCATTCAGGGCGAAGCCCAGGCTGGTGTTGTTGCCCGCGCCGTCGTAGTGGTAGACGTTGTCGTAGGGGAGGCCGGGGCGCGTGGAGTACTCCTCGCTGAGCTGGCCCCGGGCGTCGTAGCGCCACAGGACGCTCCCGGCGTAGGCGGGGGCGGCCGGGACGGCGGCGTTGATCTGGGCGCGCCCGCCCGCCCCGTCGTAGCCGCCCTGGGCGGGCACGGCGAACTCGGAGAGGGTGGCCCCGCCCCCGGCCCGGTTCAGCAGGTCGCTCAGCCGCCCCTGCGCGTCGTAGGCGTAGGCCGTGCTCACGCCGTCGGCCAGGGCCTGGGAGGCCAGCCAGCCGTTGTCGTAGTAGGCCCAGGCGGTGGCCTCCGAGGAGGGGTTGCTCAGGCCCGTCAGCCGCCCGGCGGCGTCGTAGGCGTAGGAGAAGGGGCCGGAGAGGCCGGTGAGGCTCATCGCCTGGCGGCTGCCGTCGGGGTTGTAGGCGTAGGCGAGCGTCGCCGAGGGCAGGCCGCTGTAGGTGGTGGTGACGCTGAGCGGGTCGTCGGCGTCGTCCCAGGCGTAGGCGCGGCTGCCGGTGGCGTCCGCCACGCCCGTCAGCCGCCCGTAGGCGTCGTAGCTGTAACTGGTGTCGGCCAGGGGGGAGACGCCGGGGCCGGGGGCGTAGTGGACGCCCGACAGCAGCAGGCCCGGCGCGGCGGGCTCGGCGTAGGCGTAGGTGGTGGTCGTGCCGTCCCCGTCCACGCGCGTCAGCACGTGCCCGTCATTGTCAAAGGACGTGTAGGTGAGCGTGTCGGGCGAGCCGGCCGAGAGCGGCGCGTCGGTCGCCCCGGAGAGCGGGTAGGCGACCTGGGAGAGCTCGCCCACCGTGTTGTAGAAGTAGTGGGTCGCGTGGCCGTTGCCGTCGGAGAGCGCCGTCACCCGGTAGAGGGCGTCATACGTGTAGGTGGCCGGCTCCGCGCCGCCCGACACCGACAGCGTCTCCCCCTCCGGCCCGCGCGCGTAGGCGACCTGCCGCACGAGGTTGCCGGCCTCGTCGGTGAGCGCCTCGCCCGTCAGCGGGCCGCCGGGGTAGAGGTAGGAGAGGGCGCGGACCGCGCGCCCGTCCCCCTGCTGCCCCGTCGGCGGGAGGGTGACGGAGAGCGGCTGGTCGGCCAGGTTGTAGGCCGTGTCGGTCTCATTCCCCAGGGCGTCGTAGGCGGTCTGCACCAGCCCCCGCGCGTTGTAGCGCAGGTGCGTGACGTGCCCCAGCTCGTCCGTCACCGTCAGCGGCTCGCCCGCCGACGCCGCGTTCCGGCTGTAGCCGGGGACGCCGTGCGCCGGGTCGCCGGGGTCATCGGTGTAGTTGTAGGTGACCGTCCGGCCGGCCGCCGCGCCGTTGCCGGGGCCGGTGACGCTCAGCACGTCGCCCAGGCCGTCGTAGGTACAGGAGGTCGTGACGGTCGCCCCGCCCGGCGCGGAGCCGGGGGCGGCGGCGGTGACCGTCTGGACCAGCCCCGCCGGCTCGTAGTAGGTGAAGGTGGTCGGCGTGCGGGAGCCGACCTGCACGCCCGCCAGCCGCCCCAGCCCGAACTGCGAGTAGTCCCAGGCGTAGGCCGTCACCACCCCGCGCGGGTCGGTCATCGTCCGGACGTGTCCGTAGGGGTCGTAGGTGAAGGCGGTCGCGTTCCCGTTCCGGTCCGTCACCCGCGTCGGCCGGTAGGGGTTGCCCGCGTCGCCGTAGGCGACCCGGGTGCTGTGGCCGGCGGCGTCGGTGGTGCCGGTGAGCCGCCCCAGGCCGTCGTAGTTGACCGTCCAGGAGAGGGCGACGTCGCCCGCCGGGTCCTCGGCCTGCACCTGGGTGCCGCCCCCGCCGGCGGAGTAGACGCGCTGGTTGCCGCCCGCGTCCGTGAACGAGGTCACCCGCCCGCCGGCGTCGTAGGCGACGGTGTCCGTGCTGGCGCCGCCGCCGGTGGGGCTGGGGACCGTCACCTGGGCGAGCAGCGGCAGGAGGGCGGGGCCATCGAGGCCGGGCCGGGGGCGGGCGACGTAGGCGTAGGAGGCGCGGGCGGGGACGCCACTGGCATCGACCGCGGCGACCTGGGAGACGGACGTGAGGACGCTGAGGCCGGTCCCGGCGTCCGTGCCGGTGGCGTAGGTGACCTGGCGGTCGTTGGAGACGTCGAGGAGGGCGGTGAGGACATCGCCGTTGCCGTAGCCGAGCTGCAGCAGCCCCTGGCCGCTGGCGGCGTCGGTGACGGACAGGAGCAGGCGGTTGGCCCCCCAGGAGAGGGTCAGGGCCTGGCCGAGGGCGTTGGTGATCCGGGTCGGGGCGTAGCTGTCGCTGCTGTAGAGGCCGCTGGTCAGGTAGGTGAACTGCCACTGGGCCCCGTCGGTGAAGGTGAGGGTGAATGAGTTCCAGAGGCCGGCCCCGGAGGCGCTCCCGGTCACGGCGTAGGGCGCCCCCGGCGGGGCGGTCAGGGCGCCCGTGGGGTTGCCGTTGGCGTCCAGCACGGGGGTGAGTTTCTCCGCCGCCCCGTTGGGGTAGACCAGCAGCAGCGGCCCCCACCGGCCCGCCGGGGCCAGCCGGTAGATGGCGTAGTCGTAGTTGTGCGTCCAGCCCGGCGACAGCCCCGGCGAGCCGTAGTTGTTGAGGGCGAGGTTGCTGTGGGCGGCGCGCGTGAAGGCGGCGGCGGGGCCGTCCGGGTTGTAGACCACCAGGTCCGGACTCTGGGGGAAGGTGTCGTCGCCGTTGGCCAGGTCCACGGGGTCGGGGCCGGCCCGGTCGTCGGGGCTGGCGGGGCCGGCGTAGGGCGGCGGCGGGGCCGGCGCCGCCGTGACGGTGATCGTCAGGCTCGCCGTGCGCGTGACCGTCAGGCCGTGGTAGGGGCCCGGGCCGGCGTAGGTCCCCGTGGCCGTGACGGTGACGCCGTAGCCGCCCGCCGGCATGAAGTGCGCCGCCGTCACCGTCAGCGGCAGCGTCTCGGTGTCGGTGCCGGAGTTGCTCAGGTAGAGGCTGAAGCCGTAAGGGGGCGTGGGGCCGACGCCGAGGCCGCCGGGACAGTTGCTGAAGCTGAAGGTGACGGTGCCGGTGAAGCCGTTGACGGCGGCGACGGCGACGGAGGCCGCCGCGCCCTGGCCCGCCGCGACCGTGCAGCCCCCGCCGGTGAGCGCGACGTCGGGGCCGGTCGGCACGCCGGCGGTGAAGCTGAGGCCGGCCGTGCCCGCGTAGTAGTAGGGGCCCTGCCCGCCGGGGCCGTAGCCGGGGGGGTCGGCGGGGGTGGCGGCGCTCAGCGTGTCCTGAACGACGACCCTGCCGCTGGTGCCGTCCAAGAGCACCACGTTGGCGTCGCTGGCGGAGGCGCCATTCACCGCCGAGGCCGGCGGCCCCATGCCGTCGCTGGCGGCGCAGGGGGCGGCGCCGGTGCCGGTGTAGCTGGCCCCGGCGGAGGCGGCGGCGCTCTCCAGGACGGGGACGGTGGCGGGGGGCGGGTCGGTCTGGAGGCTCTGGCCGGCGGCGGGCTGCCAGGTGAGCGTGGCCGTGACGGTGCCGGAGGCGCTGACCGAGAGGCTGTCCTGGGGGCCGACGGAATAGCCGTCGCCGGCGGGGTCCCAGGAGCCGCCGTTGACGCCGCCGTTGACGAGCTGCTGGGAGTAGGTGCCGCTGCTGGAGTAGACGGGGCCGCTCCAGCTGCCGGCCAGGGCGGCGGGGCCGAACAGGTGGGCCAGCAGCAGCCACGGCAACAGCCGCAAGAGATGCGGGCCGGGGCGGGTGGACCGGGCGGTGGGCGGGCGCATGGCGTACTCCTGGTGTTCGGGCGCTCCGGGCGGGCGGCCTCGGGGGCCGAACCCCCGCGTCTTTCTCGGGGGCCGAATCACCGAATCTTTGACCGAATCTTTGACGGTCATCCCCCCGGCCGGGGAGACGACACTCGGCCGGGGCGGGGGCGGATTTGCCCCGGGCGGTGCGGGCAGGGCCGGCGAGCCGGCGGAACGGCTGAGTCCACTTCAAGGGCCGGCGGCCGTCGCCGAGCAGACCGAGCAGATGCCACGTCCTCCCCTCCCCGGCGACACGCCTCCCCGCGACCCGACCGACGCCGGGCGGCAGAAGATCCAGGGCGCGGGACGGCGGGGGCGTCCAGGGCGGCGGTCTTCAGGGCGGCGTCCAGAACGTTCCTACGCGGTACGTTCCCGGTGCGTCCGGCACGGACGGCACGGACATCGGCAGGGCGGACGGCGAGGACGGACAACACGGGCGGACAGGATGACCGGCGGCGCAACGGCGCGCGGGGCCGGGGCCGGTCGCGGAACCGGGCCGGAGCGCGGCGACCGCGTGGGCCGGCCAGCGCCCGGACGGGGATGCGCCGGGTGCGGCGCGCATTCCCGCACGGACGACCGTATGACAAGAGCGACAAGGAACCGCCCTGCCGCCGGCCGGGTCCGGCCCGCCTTCGCCCGGCACGGGCGTGGGAAGGCGGAGCGGCGGCGGCCACGGCGCGGGAAGGAGGAGCACGGCTCGAAGCCCAAGGGATGAGCGGGGCTCCCCTGTCCGCAGGCGCGGCCGGTCCGGACGCGATGTCGCTGTATGAGATTTCCTAGGTGCAGGAGGTCTTGCTGGCGGAGGGGGTGGCCCCGCGAAGGCCCCGAGGGTAAGTTCATGCCTATGATAGCACGAAACCGCGCTTACGTCAAGTGGGTCGGGCACAACTTTTCGTAAATTTTTTGTTAATTTTTCATTAAGACTTCCTCACCGTCCTGCGCGGCGCGGCACCGCCCGCTTCCCCGCCACCAGGACATCAATCCATGCGAAGTATTCCTCATCAAGGGCCGGGAAAGCGCGGGAGTGCGGCGGCCGAGGGAGTCATCGTTCCGGGCGCGCCGGCGGACGCCCGGGGCGTTGACGTGCCCCCGCCGCGCCGGCCCGGCAAAGGAGAAGCGGGAGAAGATCGGGGGGCCGAATCGAGTGGCGTTCGGGCATGGGTGGCCCTCCCCACGCGGCCTCCATGGTCGTCGCCGTGTGGATCACGGTGGGTGCCGACCGGACGCCCGCCGCCACCGACGGCGAGCCGGCGCTCTCCGCTGCCCGGGCGGGAGGTGCGGCGCGTGCTCCACAATCGATAGACTGGAGATTGCGCTCACGGGCGAGCGAGAAGTTCAACCCGCACTTGCGGGGCATCTTCGACGGGCACGGGTCCGCGCCGGGGGCGGGGCCGGTCTACCCGCGGGCGCTCCGGTACCGGCACGAGCAGCGCCCGCCGCTCAGGACCCTCCCTAAGGCCGCAGGACAATGATGACCGTGCCCCAACCAAACAATTCTCGGGACCGATAACCCGATTCTCGTCAACTCGCCGCGCCCCCGTGCTGAATGGTACCGGGGCACTGCCCCGGCGTCGCCGGGACGGCTTCCGGCGGGGAACCTGGGGCCGCGTGGTTCTCCGCCCGGCGTCGCAGCCAGATCTCCTTGCGGTAGACGGGGACGCCTCCCGGGGCGTTGATGCCGAGACGCACTTGGTTCCCCCGGACTTCCATGATGGTGACCTCGATGGCCTCGCCGACGCGGATGGACTGGGCGGGGCGGCGGATGAGAATGAGCACGTGCAAGGCCCTCGCTGACTTTGCAGGAGTCTCCGGTCATGATAAGGATGCGTCCCGGCCGCCGCAACCCCGGGCCAGGTGAGAGTGCCGGGACGAGGCATCCTGCGGCACTCCAGAGCAGGCCCAGAGCGTCCTGTTTTTCCGCCTGGCCCGAGGGCTTTCCGGCCTTACGCCTGCTTGCCATCCGGGCCCCAATCAGGGCACTCATGACACGCCCCCCACAGTGCAGTTTGCTTTCCGGGTGCAGAGGGCACACTTGTTTCACAGGGCGCCCATGGCCGAGCAAGCGGCCATATCCGATAAATCCCCTCGGTCGGCAACGCCGGGTCCGGCCCGGACGTGGAGCCAAGGTCGCTTTTCAAGGGGAAAGGCGGACACGAGCGCCGCCGACAGGTCGCTCGACTTCAGGATCGGCTTGCCTCACCCCGCCGGCCTCACCCCAGCCGCTTGGGGGGCCGGCGGAACCGCACCACCGTCTCCTCGCCGGGCCGCCAGTCGCTGATCTGCGCCTGCGCGTGCTCCGGCAGCTCCTCCCAGCGGTGAACCTTGTACCAGGCGCCCCGCCGCTCCAGCACTCCCGCCCGCACCAGGCCCGCCAGGCCGAGGGGGGTGGAGAGCAGCTCGGCCGTCCGGCGCACCTCCGCCGGCCCCGCCCCCGGCGCCCGCCGGCCCGCGGCTCCTCCTATGCCCGCCCCTCCTCCTTTGCCCGCCCCTCCTCCGGTGGCCCTCCCTCCGGCCCGCGCCCCGTCGCCTCTTCCAATGCCCCCATGCCTTTCCGGGAGCGCCCGGCGAGGGCGCCCCCAAGAGAGGGTCGGGCCGCTCAGCCGCCTCCCGCGCCCCGCCACCATCGCCGCCAGAACGGGCGCCGGTCGCCCTCCGCCGGGACGGGCGCCCCGGCGCCCTCGTCCTCCCGGGGCGTCTCTTCCCGCGATGCCGCCTCCCGGAGCGCCCCCTCCAGGCGGGCGATCTTGGCCTCCAGGGGCGGGTTGGGCGAGCGGCCCCGGGCCAGACGATAGAAGGCCAGCGCCCGCTCGTACTGGCCCGCCTCCGCCAGCGCGTCCCCCTCCGCCTCGCTCAGCAGCCGCTCCATCCCCGCCGACTCCAGCGGCGAGCGCTCCGGGGGCCGCCGCGGGGGTGGGCTCGTCCGATCGGCCGGCGGCGCGGCGGGCGGACGGGGGGCGGGCCGGGGTGCCGGGGGCGGGGCCGCCAGGGCCCGGTCGTACGCGGCCCGTTGCGCCGGGTCGCGCAGGACCCGATAGGCGGACGTGACCTGCGCGAAGAGCGTGTGCGACAGCGCCGTGTCCTCGGCCACGTCGGGGTGGTACCGACGGGCCAGCTCGCGGTAGCGCCGCTGGATCCGGTCGGGGGTGGCGTCCCGGGGCACCCCCAGGACCTCGTAGTGGGTCTTATGTTCGCTCACTTGGGCTTGGGTCCGCTCACTTGGGTCCGCTCGCCGGCTGTGCCCCCAGCCCTCCCGGTGGTGGCCCCGCAACCGGGGCCCACGTCATTCACTCACCCCGGATCGCTGACGCCGGATCGCTGACGCCGGCGGCCAAGGCGACCGGGTCTGGTGGGGCCGGGGCGGGCGGCGATGCCCCCCTCCTCCGGCCCCACCCCCTCCCGCCTGCCGCGACGGCGCCGGCCTGCATCTACAGGAGGCCCCCCACCCGCTCCCGGAACGCCGGGCCGGCGGCCACCGCCCGCAGGTAGGCCCGCACCGTCTCCTCGGCCGCGTTGCAGAACGGCTCCGGCGCGTGGGGCCGCTCGGAGGAGGGGGGCCGCTCCGGCGCGCGGCGCGTCGTCCCCCGCCCCGGCAGCGCGACCTGCAGCAGCCGCTCCCCCGGGAGCCGCTCCCCGGCCGCCCCGGCCCGCTCCCGCGCCGCCACGTGGCAGCC
Organism: Armatimonadota bacterium; assembly: GCA_019239955.1. Classification (GTDB taxonomy): domain Bacteria; phylum Armatimonadota; class Armatimonadia; order Armatimonadales; family Capsulimonadaceae; genus JAFAZD01. The sequence goes on from JAFAZD010000348.1 coordinate 7,878, forward strand.
GCCCCCGCACAGCGTCGAGATGGCGCACTCCCGGCACTTGGGGTGCGAGAGGATCGTCCGCCCCACCCACTGCCCCCGCTCCGCCGCCCACAGCTCCAGCGCCGGGTCGAAGCGGCCCACCGCGTGCTCGGGCCGCCCCACCCCCTCCGTGCAGCTGTAGACCAGCCCCTCGGGCGTGAACACGTACTGCTTGTCCGTGCTGGCCTCGCAGTACCAGTAGCGCGGCCCGACCGCGCGGCCCGCGCGCCGCCGGCCCGGCCCCAGCCGCTCCGGCTCCAGCACGCTCACCAGGTACTCCAGGTGCCGCAAAAAGCCCAGGTGGCACAGGGCCGCCACGCGCGGGTGGGCCTCCGCCAGCGCCATCACCCGCCGCGCCAGCTCCAGCTCCGAGAGCGCCCGGTCGTAGCGGCTGCGGCAGCCCCCCGCCCCCCCAGCAGTCCCCGGGGCGTCGTGGCCCCGCGGGGCGTCGTGGACGGTGACGGGCGCCAGCGCCAGGGCGAAGGCCGGGTGGGCGGGCCAGCCCTTGGCGTGGAGGAAGTCCACCAGCGCCGGCAGCGCGTCCACGTTGGCCGCGTCCAGGTTGACCCGCAGGTCCACGCCGACCCCCAGGAACAGCAGCAGGTCGATCCCGCGCACGACCTCCTCGAAGGTGCCCTGGCCCCCCAGCCGGTGGCGCCGGGCGTCGTGGACGGCCTTGGGCCCGTCCAGGGTGACCTGGAAAACGGTCAGGATCTCGGCGTGCTCGGTCAGCAGGTCCTCGAAGCGCGCCAGGTTGACCCCGTTGGTGGTCGCCGCGACCAGGAAGCCCTCGGCGGCCGCCCGCCCCAGGATGGCGGCGACGGCCCGGCGGGTGCTGGGCAGGAAGGGCTCGCCCCCGAACAGCGACAGCCACGGCGGCCCGGCGGCCGCGGGGTCGTGCGCCGCGTACCCGGCGCGCAGCCGGCCGATGGCGTCGAAGAGGCGGGCGACCTGGGCCTCGGTCATCACCCCCTGGGGCTTGTCGTGCAGGCTGTCCCCCTCGAAGCAGTAGCCGCAGGCCAGGTTGCAGGCGAGCGTGGGGCAGACGGTGTACATCTCCGGCTGGGCGGCGGCCATCCGCCCCCAGGCGCCCGCCACCGCCGCCTCCAGGCAGGCCTCCTCCGCGGCGGGATCGTCGAACAGGTACAGGCGCTCCCGCAGCCGCCGCTCCTGGGCGGGGTCGAGCGGCACGGGGCCGCCCGCCCGCAGCCGCTCCAGGGTCACCAGGTCGGTGTCGGTCGCCCGGTCCACCGCGCCCGACAGCGGGTTGAAGAGCACGTGCCGGCCCGGGGCCACCGTCTCCACCAGGAGGCGGCGGGTCAGGTGCCGGGGCCGCGCGCCTGACGGAGCCCCCGGCCCGCCGGCGGCCGCCACGGCGGAGTCGAACATCCCGGTGGCGGAGGCCCGCGGCCGGTTCGGGGGACCGGTCCAGGAGCCACAGACGTTCCAGCAGCAAACGGCGTCGGAGAACTGGGCGTCGGCGAAGGCCGGGCCCGGCGGCCGGGCGACGGGGTCCGCGTCCGCGGGCGGGGCGCCCGCCGCGCCGGGCGCGGCGGCAGGGGCGGCGGGCGCCTGCGGTTCGGAGGCGCGTACGGTCAAGGGGTGCATAGGATCTCCTCTCGCCGCCGAGACCGGGGCCCCGGCGGAGTTCGTAATGAAGCGTTGCGGGCAAAGCACAAAACGTTGCTAAAGGGATGAAATGGGGACCGAGAACGGGGTCTCCTCTCGCCGCCAATGCCCCGGCGGAATTCAATGCCAGATTTTATAGGGAAACGACAAAATGTCGCTCACGGGCCACGGGCGTCCCCCCGCCAGGGCTTGCGGGAACGGCCTCGCGTCCCCCGGCGGGACTCGGCGAGCCGGCGGCAATCACGGTCACGAGAAGTTCACGATCAGAAAGAACTTGGTGTACGCGATCAGCGCCAGCAGCGCCGTCAGCAGCCACTCGCCCCCGCGCGCCAGCGCGTGCCGCAGCGTCCGAACGCCGCGCGCGGGGGCGGCGGGCGCCCGGTGCGCCTGCGCGCAGGCCAGCAGGTACCGCAGGCGCCGGGCGAGCGCCGCGTCGACGTCCCGCCGCCGGAACCGCCCGCCGAGGAACATCGGCAGCACGGCGTCCGGGAGCGGCGCGGGGACCGGCGGCGGACACGCCAGGTGCCGGCGGCACTTGACCAGCGCCGCGGCCAGGTGGGCGGCGTCGGGCGCGGAGGACACGGCGATCCGGTCACAGCACGCCTCCTCGGCCGCCGCCGCCTCCCGGCCGAGCCAGGGGGCCAGCGGGATGAGGCGGCTGAGGTCCCCCACCCAGAGCAGCAGCCAGCGCCACCAGTGGTCGCGCCGGCGCAGGTGCGCCAGCTCGTGCCGCAGCGCCATCTCCAGCTCGGCGTCCGAGAGCGCGGCGGCGAATGCCGGGGACAGCACCAGGAACGGCCGCCGCAGCCCGACCAGAATGGGCGTCGCCACCGGCAGCTCGGCCAGGACCACCGTCGGGAGCGGGCCGCCGGGCGGGACCCGCCCGACCGCGCGGCGGAGGGCGTCCCGGACGCGCGCCTCCGCCGGGGCCCCGCCGCCCGTGCCCAGCCGGCACAGGCGGTCGAGCCACGCGAGCAGCAAGGCGAACTGGACCCCGCGCCGGGCCAGCAGGAGCAGCGCCACGCCGACGAGCGCCAGTCCCACCTGCTCGGTGGCCCCGGTGGGCCGCCACACGGAGAAGGTGCCGGCCGGGACGAGGCGGAACAGGTCCAGGGGGCTGGGCACCTGGAAGCCCCACCCGACGTTGTCCGGGATGCGCATCCGGTGGCCGTCACCTAGGATCAGGTAGAAGGCCCCCTTGGCCAGCGCGGCCAGGAGGATGAACCGGCGCAGGCGCAGGCGGAGGCCCTCGGCGGCGCCCGGCACCAGCCGCAGGGCCCCCAGGCCCAGCAGCGCGGTCAGGACGGCGTTCGCCACCCCCAGGAGCCAGTGCCGGGCCAGGAAGACGCCGCACAGGTGGCCGAGAAAACGAAAGAAAGCAATCACGCGCGTGCCCCGTCGGTCCTTGCCCGTCGGCGCCTCGGGTGGCCGGCTCAGGCGTCTCCGCCCCGGTCATCTCCGCGCCGGACATCTTCCGGCGCGCCGGTACGCGCCGCACCCCGACCCTCCTCCGCGCCGGCCGCGCCCTGCCCCTCCTGGCCGGCGAGGTCGTGGAGCGCCTGCAGCAGCTGGGGCAGCGAGGCGCCCTCGGGGGACGGGGATTCCGCCGGCCCCGGCGGGAGGGCGCCCGCGAGCCGGGGCAGGAGCGCGTGCAGGGGCCGGCCCAGCAGGGTCTCCGAGACGTTGTTGAGCACGCGGGCGGCCATCTCCTCCCGGCCCACGGTCGGCGCGTAGACCGGCGTGCGCTGCGCGTTCTTCTCGGCGGTGAGCAGCCCCTTCTGCGTCAGGCGTCGCAGGGTCGTGGCGATCGTGGCGAAGGCGGTCGGCTCCTCCCCCCGGGCGCGCCGCTTGTACAGGGAGCGCTCCATGACCTCCATGCCCGTGGCCGGGTGGCCGATCTCCCAGAGCACCCCCAGCACCTCCGCCTCCAGACTTCCCAGGGAGGTGATCGCCGGCCCGGTGAGGCCCGGCCCGGCCGGGCCGGACTTGCCGCGCCCGCCGATCCCGGTGTACTTGAGCCAGCGCAGCCCCCCCGCGCCCTCACCCCCCTCCGGCCCGCCGGCCGCCGGCGGGCCGTCCCGGTCGTCCTTGGGGTCCGGCGGGCCGTCCCCATCGTCCGTGCGGTCCTGATCGTCCATGTCTGTGTCACCTGTCTGCATCCGCCGCCGGCCGGGGGCGCGCGTGCCCCACGCGTGGCACCCCGCCACGGGATTAGACCTCTTGCATAAGGGTCTTTCCGCCACCTCGCGGCCATCTGTAATTTTTGACAGCCGCTGGACTTCGGCAAGAGGCCTATTGCCAATTTCCCGGCTCCGCCGGCGGCCGGCGGCTCCCGGCGCAGGGATCCTCGGCGCGGGCCTCAGGGGTACCAGCAGCCGCCCTGGCCGTCCCCGGCGGCGTCGGGGCGGCAGCCGGACGCCCCCGCCCCCTGCCGCAGCGACCACTGCCGGAAGGCCGACAGCCGCGCCGCCGTCACCGACGCCACGTGCCCGTCCGCGTAGGCCACGCCGATGCGGGCGCCGGCGGGCGGGTCGGCGCACCAGGCCGCCTTGGGCGCCGCGTGCCGCCAGGACAGGTCCGCCAGCATCCGCGCCGGGCTGAACGCCCCCTCCCCGGGGCCGCAGTCGAAGTAGGGGCCGCCGGGGCCGTTCATGTTCCCCCCATCGATGGGCGGCGTGGCCAGCGCGTAGCCGGGCAGGCCCCGCTCGGTGCGGGCCATCGTCTCCGCCAGCAGCACCGTGCCCGACGGGGCGACCGCCTCGCCGAGGGCGTGCGGGACCCCGGTCGAGGCCCAGCAGTCGTCCGGGCACACCTGGTCCACCCAGTTGTCGGAGAGGCCGTACGAGGGCAGCGCCGAGCTGCCGAAGGCCGTGACCTGGGCCGCGTCGTAGGGGGCCGCGGGGCAGACGAAGACCTTGGACGCCCCGTTGAAGTCCGCCGAGGCCTGCCGCTGGACGTAGGGCGCGACGAACTGGGGCCAGTACGTGCCGGCGCCGTCGCTGTAGAGCGGGCAGCGGTCGTCGTTGTCCTGGCTGTACATCAGGATGCCGAGCGTCACCTGCCGCAGGTTGGAGAGGCAGGCGACCTGCTGGGACTTCGCGCGCGCCCGCACGAACACCGGCAGCAGGACGGCGGCCAGCACGCTGATGACAGCGATGACCACCAGCAACTCCACCAGCGTGAACCCGCACGCCGCACGCGGGGAAGGCGGGCGGCCGCCCCCACCGTCGGCGGGCCGCCCCCGTCCCGGCCGAACGTTCCCGGACATCTTACCCCCTCCCCGCCCCCGCCCGTCCATCGGCGAACGCGCGATGAACCCGCTCGTGGAACCCGCTCACGCGCGATGAACTTCCCGGCGACATCCATCCTCACCATGATTATAACACATGGGCCGGGGATTTGCGGCCAGAATTTCTCTGCAACACGGAACTGGGCATTTGCTTCAAGATCTTCGCGGGTAATCCGCCGGTGGAGATGGCCGGGATGCGCGCCCAGCCTCACGCCGGCGGCCCGGTCTCCGGCACCGGGGGTCGCCCCGCCCGGCGCCCGAAGAAGACCAAGCCGATGGCGATCCGGGAGGACGGGCCGGTCCCGGCCGGGGAGGTGAACGACGCGATGGGCGTCTCCTCGACCCGGCCGGTCAGCAGGTACGGCGTCTCCGGGCAGGTCTCACGGTACTGGATGGCGACGAGGTACGTCCCCGGGGGCGGGGTAATCCTGACCCGCGCGGCGGGGCCGGCGGCGACGATCTCTCCGTTGACCAGCGCGGCCGGCGCCGCGTCCGCCCGCGTTCCCCCGTCTCCGGCCGCCTCGAAGGCGATCGCGTCACGCCCGGGCTTCAGGTACTGCACGTCGAACGCGAGGTCCCGGCTCCACGACAGGAACTGCTGGGAGACCAGCAGCAGGAATTGCTCCAGGCTCTCGATGGTCATCACGCCCTCCCCGGCGGCCAGGACGGCCGCGGGAGGCTCCCGCCGGGGCCGCGTCGTGCGGCACGGGCGGGCCCCCGAGGGTATTATGACACGGGGAGGCCGGAGATCGCATACTTTTTGTATTTTCCTAGTCAAACTTCGCGGGAGTCCGCCGGCGAGGTGCCGCCGCCGAGGGCGCCGACGGCCCCGGCGCGACGGCACGGGGCGCGACGGCACGGGGCGCGTCGTCTCGGTCGCCGGGGCGAAAAACGGTGGAGATGCACGACGCGACCGGCGCGGACCACGGACCACGAGACGTCCTATCGGGCGCGCTACATCGGGCGATGGAGGCCGCGGGGTTCTCACGGCTGATCCGGGGCGGCGAGGGCACCCGATACCCCCTGCCGACGGCCGAATACGACCGCCTCGGCAGCCTCACGCGCGAGCCGGTCCTGGACGCGGCGAGGCGGGTGCCGGGTCGACCAACCGGGGGACGGCGCCCTGTCACCGAGTCGAACGGCTCCTCGTCGTTCGGCCTGGACGTGGCGGACGAAGCGACGGCGGTGCCGGACCGCCGGCCCTGCCGGCGGTCGGATCGGATGGGATCATCGGCCCTCCGCCTGCGGCGGCGCGGGCCGGGGGCACGGGCCCCGGTGCCGGCGCTTCCTGGCCCGGCGGGCGCAGGGCGTAGACGCGGAAGGCGTACCGGGTGTTGACCGGACGCACGCCCCAGCCCTGATCCCGCAGGCCCGCGCGGTGACCCGGCTCCGGGAGCGCCTGGACGCCCGCGCCCGCGCCGGGCTGCTCCAGGACGTGGCGCCGGAGCCCGCGACGCCCCCAATGCCATGCTTCCTGCTCTCCCCGGCCCCCAGCGCGCCCGCGCTCTCCCTCGAGGTCTTCCGCGAGGACGAGCCGCTCACGGGCGGCGGCACCCCAACGGAGGGCGGCGACCCGGGGACCGCGAGGCGCGCCTGGTCGTGCCGATAAATTGGGTCGGCGCGGACACCGAGCCGGCAGTCATGGGAATGACTGTGCAAATGGGCCGGGTGGGCCGGGAGCCGGACGAGGGAACGCTGGAGCCCGGGCTAGCAAACGTCATGGACGCCGTGGCGCGGCTGGCCAGGGAACGGCGGATGACAGAGGAACAGAGGGACACTGAGTAGGCTCAAGACACTTTCGATTCCGTTGATATAGGTCGGCGCGCCATCTCTCTTTGGAAGGACGCTGGGTGCCCAAGGGCACCCAGCTTCGTCTTGAATTCCAGCAGGCGTCTGCCTGTTTTGCTCGTGGGTGAGGCGCGCTGGCCGACCGATTACAACCGGATGACTTGGGCGCGTTCCGCGTCGCCTTCCGAGGCCGCAAAGGCCGCGACCGTTTCTCGGCTGATTTTGATCCGCCCGGCTTCATCGCCCGGATGCGTTGCGCCCTTGGGATGTTCCGCATAAGAACGTTCCGGTGCTTCGACCTCATGGAGAGCATCCTTGAGCATCCGCTCCGTGGGTTCTTTCTCCCCAGGTGGAACGTCAGCGTCACGACCGCGAGCGGATTTGACGTAGATGGTCTGGCGCCGGGCGGGATCATCCGGATTGAGCGTCACTCTGATGATCAGGGCCCGACCATGATCGACCTTACGAATGCCATGCGGATCGATGAACACCAGCCGGCTTCGAAAGTCATCATTGCGGAAGCCCCAGGGAGGCTGGTTCCCTGTCCCTCCGCCGCCACCGCCGGCTCCGCCGCCACCGCCATGTCCGCCGCCATTGTTGTTATTACCGCTATTGTTTTTGTTTCCGCCTGTGCTGCCGCCGCCAGACTCCGGGAGGAGTCGCCGCGTGATCTCGTCGATGTAGCCATACATCGTGGCTTTGCCTTGCAGCCACTCTTCATTCAGAACCGTGGGATATTTCTTGGTGCCACCGTTGTTGCTGAAGGCCTTCTTTGCCGCTCGGCCTAAGACGTCGTCCGAAAAGATGGAAAGGTGATGATATTTGCGCTCACTCATCGTAGAACTGAGAGAGCTCGGGTCCTGTTTGTTGGCGAGTGCCTTCGGCTGCAAGAGGGCGTAAGGCCGTCCGGCGGCGGCCAGTTGCTGGCAGACGCCGTGCGTATGACCCTCGCCGACGATCATTGCCAGCACCGACACGTCGGGCTGATCGGCAATCTGACCTGCCGCCGCGGCCATGGTCTGGCTGGCACGCTGTCGGGCCTGCAGGAATGCGAGGAATTGGTCCAGAGCCTGCTCATCCTTGGGATCGATCACAATCCCCTGGGCCTGGGCCTTCTGCTTGATTCCGTTAAACAGTTTCACCTCGTGCTCGAGGTCAACGTCTTGGCCACTCAGAACCTGGCGCAAGCTCGCCAATGTGGCCTTGGCCCACGGGCTGCCCGCCAGGATCGTTTGCATCAGCTGGCTTTGTGCGCGGGCACGCGGTGCGCCCTGTAGCTGTTTGATCTGGCGGATCCGGCTAACCAGGGGCGCGATCCGTTGTGGTGGGATGGACTTCAAAGCGACGCGGTTCAGGATGGACACGGCGCCGTTAAATGCGGGGATGGGATTGGGTTCCTCCACGTTGTAATCGGCCGACTTCTCGATCGGATCGACCTTCATATCTGCATACGCGAGTTTCATAAACTCGGCGCTGCTGATTTCGCCTTCTTTGAGCAATTCGACGGCAGGCCCGGTTCGCGAGTCGGCCCGGGTCACGGCTTGGTCATACCAATCTGACTTGATGGGTGCCTCGTCCTGCCGATATCCCTCAAGGGCGATATGCCGGAGGGCATGGTGGTCGTGCAACCGCACGAGAGCGATGGCCTCCTGGATCTGTGCCGCCCGGGAGTTGTGGAGCTCTTCGAACACGATCACGGGTGCCCCGTGGTTTCCGGGAGACGTCCGCACAACCCGCGCCACGTCCCCGGCGGTGCCTGCCAGAGATGCAACGCTTTCACGCGCCGCCGGTTGGGAAGAGCTGAGGTGGATGGCGCCGGGCTGTCCGGTCGGCTCCAGCGTAGCGTGCTGGCTTGGGCCGCAGCTGCACAGCAGGGATACAGCGGAGACTGTGAGGAGCCCAAGGCTACGCAGTGGCTTTGCTACCATGGTACGTGTCCTCCTTTTGGTGCAGGTGAGTGTCTTCGAACGTATGAAGGGAGCACCGTCGAGTGGATAGGGACCGTCGCTCCCGATGCGGATCGCGCATGTTGATCTGGCAAAGGACACATCTGGCGGCATGCCGGCTGCTGACCGATGCAACTTTCAGGTAAGACTCCCAGCCATGTCCCTCTTTGCGCGGCGTCAGGGGACGCACAGTATCCCACGAGCGTCTCGACCCTCGGTGTGGCGTTCCTGGAGTTGTTCCGATGCATCGCGGGCTCCCTGCTGGCCCATGGCGGTTGCATCGGTCAGGCCCCCCGCTATCGCCTTGGCCGCATCAGGACCACCAATGTCCCCCAATGTCACATACGACCAATACCGCTCCGTCGCATCGCGGCGGTCGGGTAAGGTCTCGATCAAGTACCGCGTCACCCACGCGGCCATTGCCGGCTCCCGGGCTGTGGCGAGGAGATGCTGTCGCCGGGCATCGTCGATGCTCAGCACTCGTTCCGGGGCAAACTCAGGTTTCAGGCGACGCAACAGCTGGGAAAAGGCCGCATCGTAATGGGCCGGTTGGCTGAAGTCTACATACAGGAGATCGATGACGGTGTACGGGATCTGGTCGGTTCGGAGGTCGCCAATCAGGACGGGCACAACGACTACCCGTCGGCGCTGCAGACCGAGCGTCAGGCCAATAGAGAGTTCCTTTTGGACCCAGTGTGAGCCAATGGAGTTGGGGGACAGGAAGGCAACAACGTACTCAGCGTCTCCCACCGCCTCCGCCACACGAGCGATAATCGAGTCGCCCGGCGCCAGTTCCAATTCATCAAGCCATACCATAAGACCCGATGCTCTGATATCCGCCGAGACCATACGCACAAATGGCTTATCGGCATGGTTGTGGCTCAAAAAGACATGGCTCATGCGGTCCTCCTCAAATCACGCGGAATGAAGTCTGCCTTTGTAATTATCGTCTCGGCTCTGGTCTGCTCCCGTTTTATGTACTAGCAGTCGCTTTAGCCTCTTGCCGTTTGTTGATCGCGCAGCCCAGCGGGCTGCAAACGTGGCAGGGGGCACGCCCTCAAACTTGAGTGCAGGCGCTCCTTGTTCCAGTAACAGCGCCAGAGGCTTAATCGCATCTGCGCGTCCTGCACCGGTAAGAATATCTCTCCGTCCAACAACTCGTCGCGCAGACAAGAATGGAAACTCTCCGCGAAGCCGACCTGCCAGGGCTTGCCGAGATCAATATAAGTCGGATTGATGCTGTACCGATGACACAGTCCCCGCAGTACCAGAGCCACGAACTCCGGCCCATAGTCCATACGAGGTGAATCCGGTACGTCACGGCTTACCAATAAAATAACTCCTTCCAGTGCCACGCACACCCTCTCGCTCCGAAACGATGCCGACCTCGATCGCCAGCCACTCTCGCGTGAACTCATCGCAGATGCACAGGATGCACAGCTTTGCGCCCGCACGCGTGCTGTCCTCAACAAAGTCCAGACACCAGCCCGCTCCCGGCCGATCCGCCGTCACAGGGCGCGCCGGTGATACGCCGGATACGCGCTTGCGGACGCCTTCGTGGCGGCGCCGACCGCCCTTCCCGCCTCCACGGGCGGTACACCCGCTTGTGGTTGACCCGCACCCTGGCGGCGCAACTCCGGTGTGCCAAGCGGTAGCCGCGACGGCGACGCTTGCGCGCGAACTCCTTACAGGCGCTCCACCAGAACGGACCCTCACTCTTTGGGCGCGGCGGGTACCGTGCCCAGGAGTGAGACAGGCCAAGGAAGCGACAGGCTTGGCGTTCAGAGCACAGTCGTTTCTCAACCAGGTGCCGGGCACCGGCCAGCGGATCCTTTAGCAAGCGAGCTCTAGGAGCAAGCATGACCCGCGTGGCAATTCGCCAGCGGCATCAAGAACGTTATACGATTAAGCCGCGGCCCCAAGAGAAGATAGGAAGCCACGGTAAAAAGGGAATGCCTCATCCTTTCCTCATAAGCATGGGAGGCCTTTGTCTCCGCCGGTTAACAGCACTTTAGCTACGATACCATCATTACACCGCCCCTGGTGTGACAAATTCCACAATGTTACTGTGAGATTTGTCATGTGATATTCACTGGGGCATCTTCATTATGGGCGGTTGAAGGAAGAAGATTTGGTCACTGTTCTAGTTATGGACCAAGGCTGTCCCTGGCACTCATTTCGCGGAACAGACCACCTCCCGCTGCTGCGGTCACGGTCGCCGGGGACACCAGTGGGAGGAAAATAGCCCAGCGACCTCGTAGCCATACCGGTAGTGAAGACCAGGGATCAATACTGTTCGCGATGCTAAGTGGTGCATCCGTGATGACAGCGCTTGGGCCAAATGGTGCCTCAGCCACACCTCAGCGGACTATCGCCTCGCGCCGAACTGGATATATGACGGACACCTTTCCCCCCGCATCGAGGCCGATATCCTGTACCTCGGATTCCCGGACGTTTTCCGCAGTCCCGACGACCGTGTAGCGCCCGGACGAGAGCAGTCCCGAAGGGCATTCACCCGCCCGCCAAAACGACTGACCATTCATGCCTGCCTTCATTCGAACCGGCCGGTTACTGTCAAGAGCGAGACCACCGCCGGAGCGAGGCCGCCCTGACGTTGTCCAGAATGAGGTCGTTCAGCCGGAGGAGCCTTCCCGTTATCTTATCGGGGGGTAATTTATAATAACACGGAGTCAAGACACTTGTCAATGGTTTCTGAATAGTGACTTTGAAAAACATTTAGTCATGCCAACGTTAAATCCCGCTCAGGTTCCCGCCGCCAGGCAACGCGGCGGATAAGTGCCGGACGGGTCCCGCCGGCCTGAGAGGCGGGCGAAAGGGCAGTGACCGGGAAAACTCCGCCGCCGACCGTCGGTCGGCACCGAGTGCGGCCCACAATTCGCCGCTGCCGCCCAGCGTGTCTCCCCATGACAGCCGCTTCATCTTCTGGCCCGTCAGCATCGGGCACATTGCCCCGAAATCTTGAAAATTTCCTAGAAATTACAAGATGTTTATACATCCAGGGCGCGTGTGTCATAATTTCCCCAGTGGTTCCCCAATGCCAGCGGTCGCCGCGGGTCCGCCGTTCGGGCGTTCCCTCCCGCGCGACGGGCTGGCCTGGTGGGCCGGCCGCGGCCTCCGGCGCCGCGGGGTGCTCGCGCCGTGACGCCCCCTCCCTCCGGCGGAGGGCCTCCCGCTGCGGCCTTTACCACAGGAGGGCACGCTAAAGGAGGGGCACGATGACCATAGAGAGCCTGGAGCAGTTCCTGTCGCTGATTTCCACGCAGTTCCTGTCGCTGACTTACCGCGCGTTCGACGTCCAGTACCTGAAGCCCGGCCGGGACAGGATCGCCTTCGAGCCGGTGAGGGCGCCGGATGACCCGGGGCAGGCCGCGGCCTGGCTAGTCAACGGCGAGATCGTCGCCCCCGGCCGCTTCGCGCGGATCAAGATCATCCCGCCAGCGGAGACGTACCTCGTCGCCGTCCAGTATCGCGAGACGTCCCCGGGGACGCCGTACCTGCTGGCCGGCGTGGTCCAGGAAACGCCCATCGCGTCGTTCGCCTCCCCGGCCGGGCGCGACCCGTCCGCCCGGATCGCCGTCGGCATGGTGTTCTTCGGGCACAGGGCCGGGTGGACCGCCCGGCACCCGCGCGACGGCCGCGGCGACGTGCTCCCGGAGCCGGCCCCCGTGGAGGAAGTCTGGTCCCCAGGCCACCGGCGTGACGCCGATGGCCGCGGGCGCGCCAGCCCCGGCGTGAGGGCGCGTTCTTGCCGGATCCATTCGCCCCGCTAGGGCTCATTCCGGTGGAAAATCCCATTCTGGTGAAAAATTCCGCCGCAAATGCCCGGCGTTCGTGCTATAATGAAGTTCATGATGCATTAAGGCATTCTCATTTCAGCAGGGAATTTCACGTCGGACACGGCAGCGGAGGCACGGCAGAAGGGCACGGGTCCCGCGCCCGGGCCCCCGCCGCCCGCGCCCTCCGGGCGCGATCGGGTGAAGAGGAGGCAAGATGTCAGTGCGCATTAGGCCGGGCCGCCCCCGCCCCGCCGGCAGCGGGGGCGACGGCCGCGCCCCTTCCTCAGGGGCGCCCGCCGGGTTCACGCTGGTGGAACTGCTCGTGGTCATCGCGGTCATCAGCGTGCTCGCCGCCATCCTGCTGCCCGTGTTCGCGCGGGCGCGCGAGAAGGCCCATCAGGTCGCCTGCCTCTCCAACCTACGCCAGCTCACCCTGGGGATCCTGATGTACAGCCAGGACAACGACGACCGCTGCCCGCCCTACAGTGACAACGCCGGCGCGTACTGGCCCCAGTCCGTGGCGCCCTACGTCCAGCGCCAGGCCACCGCCGACTTCAACGGCGCCTCCAAAGTCTTCGTCTGTCCCTCGGCCCCCTACGACGCGGCACAGGTCACCGCCTTCGGGAACTCCGCCCTCACCTCGTACGGCCTCACGGACGATTGGGTGGACCAGATCTGCCCCGACGACTGCTCGGGCACCACCGGCGTCCCCCACGCCTTCGGCGAGGCAGTCGCCCCCGCGGGCACGGTGCTGCTCGCGGAGACGATGTTCCGGACGACCGCCAGCTGCCCGGCTACGCGCTCGCCACGCCGCCCATCGACGCGGGCAACACCGGCTTCATCTACGCCAACTGTGACGCCGCTAGCAGTCCCCCCTTCAGCCCGGCGCGGATGCTGGCCGACCTGTCCTGGCGCCACGCGGGGCCGAAGGCAGCCTGGTGCGCCGATCCGCCCGCCGCGGCCCGCGTCAGCGTCGCCTACGCCGACGGGCACGTCAAGTCGGTGCCGGCGGCGCAGCTGTCGGCCTTCCGGCAGTGGTCCCTGCTCCAGGGGGAGGGCACGTCCGGGTGCCGGCCGGACCAGGACGGCCGGGGCGGGTGCTGGTACCCCTGAGTCATTGGCACCCAGGAGTCATTGGCACCCCGGAGTGCTCCGGCGGCCCGGAGTCCTCACGACTGATCTTCCGAGCTTCCGATGGCCCCCGGCGAATCCCGAAGCGGGGCCCCGCCTGGGCGGGGCCGGCCGGGAGCCCCCGCCGCCGGGGTTTCCGACGAAGAGTCGTAAGAGTGCAGCGCTGGACCAGGAATTGACAATCTCTTTTTCCATGTGATAAGATGGAGCGTTCGCGCCCGCCAGTCGGCCGCTGGCGGCGAATGCAAGCCTATGGATGACAAAGACATGGACGAAAGGGACAGTATGGCGGAAGACGGCGTGCCGGAAGACGCGGCGGGCGGCTCCGGCCAGGCATCGGAGGGGGCCGGCGCGCCGGCGGGCGGTGAGGACGCGGGGGGGCGGCACTGGCTCAAGTACGCCGGGATCGGCGGGCACCGCAAGCCCGGCCCGGGCGGCGGGCGGCTCCGGGCGATCACGTCCCTGGGCAGCCTGGAGGCGGAGGTGCTGGGGGTGCTCTGGGAGATCGGCCGTCCGGCCACGGGCATGGAGGTCATGGAGCACTCCCTGTACAAGCGGCGCGCCCGGGGGGAGGAGCCGGCCTCCTTCGCGACGATCGCCACCACCCTGCGGCGCCTGACGCAGAAGGGGCTGCTCACCAGCGAGAAGCACGAGCAGCGCACCCCGGTCTACGCGCCGACCGTCAACCGGGAGGAGATGGCGGCCCGCATTCTCAACAACGTCTCGGAGACCCTGCTGGGCCGGCCCCTGCACGCGCTCCTGCCCCGGCTGGTCGGCGGTTTCCTGCCCCCCACCCCGGACGAAGGCACCGGCGGCGATGACGCCGGCGCCAGCCGTGACGCCAACGATCCCGAGGTGCAGCAGCTGCTGCAGGCGCTGGAGGAATTGGCCCGCCGGGAGGAGGGCGACCCGCACGTGCCCCCGGGGGCATGACCGCCCGCCGCCGACCGGCGGCCACCGGTCGTCCCGTGGGGAAATCCGCTTCGCCGACCGTTCCACCGAATTACACGCACACGGCACACCATGGATCTCGCGGCCTTGCATCTTCTCGACGACGTCCGGCGCGTCTGGCGGGGCGGGGCGGCCTGGCACGCACTCGGCCGCTCCCTGGGATACCTCGTGGGCGTCTTCCTCGCGCGGCACTGGGTCTTGGCCGTGGCCAACGCGGCGCTGACGGCGCTGCTGGGGCTGGGGGCGCTGCGGCTGGTCCGCCGGCTGTCGCTGGGGCCGTCCATCGAGGACTGGCACCTGCGCCTGCGCCACTTCGTCCTCCTGGCCGCCCTGTGCAAGGGCGCGTTCTACCTCATCCTGGGTGACAACCACCGCTTCCGGTCGGGGCGCCCCGTCGGCTTCGGGCTTCAGCTGCCCAGTCCCTTCGACCTGCTCCACCTGGCCCCGCGCGCCAGTTATTCCGTCTATTCCGTGTGGCGTCCCACGATGGCGACGGAGCTGGTCGGCCCGCTGCTGGCGGGGGCGGACCTCGTCCTGTTGCTGCGGCGGGGGCTGCAACTGGCGGCGCTGCTGTCCTGGCTCGGGAGCCTCCCGTGCGTCCGCCCCGGCGCGGCGGGCGTGCCGCCGACGGGGCGGGACTGGCCCCGGCCCGCCCCGGAGCCGGCGGAGGGCCTGCGCCCGGCGCAGGGCCCGCTGGGGGAGCGCGTGGAGGAGGCCCTGCGCCGGGCGGCGGCCGCCCTGGGTCTGGCCGCGCCGAGAGGGCTCCCGCGCCTGGTGCTGGCCGAATTGCCGGCGCCGACCCCGCTGCTGCTGGGCCTGTGGCGGCCGTACCTGCTGCTGGCTCCCTCCTTCGCCGCCACCCTCTCGGACGCCGAGATGGAGATGGCGCTGCGGCACGAGCTGGCGCACCTGCGACGGCACGACCACTGGTGGCGCTGGCTGCTCCTCTGGGTGGAGGACCTCGGCCGCCTCAACCCGCTCACGTCCTGGCTCAGCCGGGAGGCGATGGAGCAGGAGGAGGCCTTCTGCGATCGGCAGGCGGTGTCGTCGGCGCGGGACGCCGCCGACCTGGCCCAGGCCATCGTCAAGTGCCGGCGGCACCTGCGGGGGTTGCGGGCGCAGTGGGCCGCCCCCCGGCGCGCCGGCCCGGTCCCGGCCGCCGCCCCGCCTCTGCCGGACGCCCTGGCTCTGCCGGACGCCGTGCTGCCGATGCTGCTTGGCCAGGAGTGGGGGCACCAGGACCCGGACGCGGTGCTGCGCCGCCGGCTGGCCCGCCTGCTCGCGCAGGCGCAAGGCGCTCCCCCGGCGCGGGCGTCGGCCCTGCATACGCTCCCCCGCGCGGCGCTGCGGCGCGGACTGCATTGGGGCGCGTTCCTGTTGCTGGCGATGCTGCTGGCGCTGATCGCCTACGCCAAGTTCTTTCTGGTCATCAACTTCTCGTGAGGCCCATTCGGGTCCTCGTGAGGCCCATTCCGGCATTCCCGGGGGGAGCGCCCGGCGCGGCGGCATGTCCGCGCCCCGGCCGCCGCAGAGTTTCAGGGGGCCTCCCCTCTCGGGGGCTCGGCCCAGGAAGGAGAGAGAACCGCGCACCCCGGCGGGGTGCCGTCCCCGGGCGACTGGACCGTCCCGATCGGGCCGTAGATCGTCCGCCGGAAAACTATTTGTCACGTCAACGTAAATTTCATCGCGAAGCCCGCCGGCGCACTTCGGGCCGGCGGCCGGAGAACCCCTCATGCACCCATTGACACCTGACGCCTTCCGGGCCTGGGCCGCGTCCCCCGCGGACGGGGCAGCGCGCCCGACGAGCGGGGGAGCAGTCCTCCCCGCCGAGTTCGCCGACCCGGTCTGCTGCTGGAACATCTGTCCGGCGTGGACCGGTCCCCCCAAGCGGCCGCGCCAGTACGGCGGCGCCACCACCCAGTACGGCGGCGCCATCGCCCTGGAGCGGTCCCCGGAGCCGGCGGCGGTGCGATCCGGCCCCCCGGCACCGGCCGCCGCGCCGCATCTTCCTCGCGCCGGGGCGCCGGCACGGCCGGGCGCGGCCGGGGGGAGACACCTGATGCGCCGCCTCCTGGTCGAGACGGTCGGGCCGGACCGGCACCTGCTCTTCAACCCGCTGTCCGGCGCGGTCGACCTGGCCTCCGACGCCGATGTCGCCCGCCTCGACCGGCTCCGGCGGGGCGAGGACGCGGCGCTGACGCCCGCCCAGGAGGCGGCGCTGCGCGCCCGCCTGTACCTGTTCGACGGCCCCGGCGAGGAGGAGGCCTGCCTGGAGGCCGCCGTGACGGGGGCCTGGGAGCGGATGGCGCGCGCGCAGCCCCAGATGTACACCCTCTGCCCGACGCTCGCCTGCAACCTGGCCTACGGCTACTGCTTCGAGGGGGACAGCCTGGCGGACAAGCCGCAGGGGGTGATGGCGGAGGAGCAGGTCGGGCGGGCCTTCGCGGCCATCGCCCGCCTGCGCCGACAGTACGCCGATCAACCGTCCGCCGATCAGCCCGCCGCCCGCCAGGCGGACGCACTCAGCGGCCCCCCCTGGATCGCCCTGTTCGGCGGCGAGCCGCTGCTGCCCAGCACCCGCCGCAGCGTCGCCGCGATCCTGCGCCACGCCGCCGCCGAGGGCTTCCTGGTCGCGGCGACCACCAACGGGGTCAACCTGGCGCGCTTCGAGGACCTGCTGACGGAATACGCCGACATCCTCACGGTCGTCCAGGTCACCCTGGACGGGCCGCGGGCCGTCCACGACGCCCGGCGCCACCGGCTGGGCGGGCAGGGCACCTTCGACGAGATCGTGCGCGGGGTCGACCTGCTGCTGTCCCTGGGCATCGACGTGGACCTGCGGGTCAACCTCGACGCCGCCAACGTGGACGCGCTGCCGGCGCTGGTGGACTTCCTCCACGCCAAGGGCTGGCCCGCCCACCCGGCCTTCGCCCTGGCGCTGGCGCCCGTCACGGTCCACGGGGAGGCGGGGGGCTGCCGGAGCAAGTACGACCGCGCGCTCTCGGAGCTGGAGCTGGCGCGGCGCGTGGTGGCGCTGGCGGAGGCGCACCCGCGCGTGGCGCGGCTGTGCCACCTGGGGTTCCTGCGGCACCTGGAGTACCTGGTGAGCGTGCTGGAGCCGGAGAGGCTGGGGCCGGGCCGGCGGGGCGGGGCGCGGCCGGTCGGGCCGCGCTACTGGTACTGCGAGGCCAGCACGGACAAGCAGTACGTCTTCACCCCGGAGGGGCTGATCTACAGCTGCACGGAGGCGGTCGGCCGGCCGGAGCACGCGGTGGGCCGCTTCGACCCGGACCTCACGCTGTGGGCCGAGGAGCGCGGGCGGTGGGTGGGGCGGACGATCCTCTCGCACCCCAAGTGCCGGGAGTGCGCCATCTCGACGCTGTGCGGCGGCGGCTGACACATGGCCGCCCGGGAGCGGGCGGGGGGGCCGCGGACCGGCTGCTGCAGGTCGTGCTGCCCGGACGGGGGCCGGGGCTGCGCCCGGCGCGGCGGGCGGGTGATCCGCCGCGCGCTTCGGAGCCGCCTCGCTCCGCCCGCCCGCCGCACCCGCCGGAGCCGTTCTGCAACGCGGCCGAGGAGACGGTGCGGGCTTACCTGCGGGCCATGGGGCGCGACGGGGCGATCGAGGACAGGGTGAAAACCCTTTTGTAAAGATCCCTGTTTGTCAAGTGCCCTGGGACAGAGTGGCAGCCCGCCCTCCGCCTGCTCTACAGCCGGTAACCGGGGCGGGCGGCCGTCTTTGCGTCCAGTCGCCCCGTGCATGAGCGTCAGTCGGTGGTCTCCGGGTGGCGACCGGGGCGGCAACAGCCTCTTCACCAATCTGAGGGACGAGAGCGCAAGCCGCACCGGGGGAAGCGGCACACCTCCGGGAACGGGGAAGCGGCACCTCCCCTAATGGGGACTCGACCGCATGCCCTCGCCGCGCAACGCCATCCCCGGCGGTTCGGGACGAGGAGGACGGCAAAGCGGGGTGGCAGGCGGGTCGAACCTACGGCGACCGGGGCCGGGCGGCCGAGAGGGGGCGGCTGGCCGAGAACACGGGTGACAGTGGCATCGCGGACATGCAGTGATACGTTCGTCGAGTACCACGCCGCTGCGATCAGGGTGGCGCGGCGTGTTGCTCGGGCCGCGTGTCGCTCGGGCCGCTATTGCCCCTGCGCGCGGCCCAAGCCGGCCCGGCCACTATCGCCGTAGTAGCGATGACACGGCTTCGGAGCAGTCCCCGGTCGAGTCTGTCCTTCCCCCTTTGGCTCACGGAATGCCTCTGTTATCGGGAGCCTCTGTTGTGGCGCATGGGGAGGGAAGACGGTCCGGGAGGAGACAACGAGGCAATTGATCGCTCGCACGGAAGCACACCATTCTGTGTTCCTCCCGCCCCATACTCCTCCTGAATACCGTGCTGAGTCCCGACTGCCCAGTTTTGCCGCACTTCGGCGGCCGGAGGCCCCTCAACAGAGCGAATGGGACCGACCGCCCGAATGACAGCGGAGGTGGCCCGCCTGGCGCGGGAGAGGAACCAGGAGCGGGAGAGGGACCAGGAGGTTGTAGCGGCCGGATCTATGCCCGCCGGCTCCGAACCCGACGGGCATTGAAATTGAACGCGCATCATCGGCCATGAAAACTTTTGGTAATTCTCCATTGACATTCGTTGATAATGTTAAGGTATAATGCCTGTACCGACGAAGGACCTGTCCGGCTACCCCGCGGAGGCTGTGGACGACGCCGGCCCGGGTCCCGGAGGGGCCGGGTGCTCACGGAGCTCGTCGATTGGCAGAAGCCTTTCAGTCTGCCGAGACGCCCGGCCCGCGCGGGGCCGAGTGGGGACAGAGGTTGACCGTTTATGACCACCTTGCTGGAGTTAGAGGGAACACCGACCGGAAGCCCCCGCATTTTCGTCGAGGTGCATGAAGGGGAACTTTCGGGAGGTATCGAGCCGGCCTCGCCGGTGGATTGCGTGGTTGAACATGCGCGACAGGCCTTCGATGCGGCGATGGAGAGTGTGAAGGCGACCGTCCAGGCGATCACCCAGAAGTTTAACCGCCTGGACCACCTCGACGGCACGCCGGACGAGTATGAAGTCGAATTCGGACTGAAGCTGACCGCCGAAAGCGGCGTGATCATCACCTCCGGTGGCGTGGAGGCAAACTTCAGGGTCACGCTGAGATGGAAGTGAGGGAGAACATCCGTGCCACGAGAAGACCAT
The DNA here is from genome assembly GCA_019239955.1 of Armatimonadota bacterium. Lineage (GTDB taxonomy): Bacteria > Armatimonadota > Armatimonadia > Armatimonadales > Capsulimonadaceae > JAFAZD01. The sequence goes on from JAFAZD010000348.1 coordinate 27,630, forward strand.
ATCGTCCGGATATTGAGCGGTCGCGGGGGGATCGCGGGGGTCGGATTTTTCGTCACGTCTCAGCAGCTCCTGACCTGTGCCCACGTCGTCAACTTTGCGCTCGGACGGGAACCGTATGAGCAAAGCCACCCCCCGAAGGAATCAAAGATCCTGGTGGAGTTTCCCTTCGATCCACAAGCTCCAGCACAGGAGGCGCGGGTCGTCGGCTGGGAGGCCGCCACCAAGCTGACGCGCCGCTGCCGCGACAGCGGCGGTGACATCGCCACGTTGGAGATCCAGGCCGCCCGCCCGCCCGCCGTGGGATTCTCGCTCATGTCCGGCCTCCGGCCCATCGCCGGCCGCCCGGTCGAGGCGTTCGGTTATCCCGGCGACTCCGAAATCGGGGTGTGGGCGGAGGGATCAATTAGCGGGCGGACGGAGACCGGGTGGTTCCAGCTCAATGGCGACGACGCCCGCCCCGACTACATCACGCAGGGCTTCAGCGGTGGGCCGGTGTGCGAGTATGGCACCGACACCGTCGTGGGGATGGTGGTGCGGGCCGATACTCGCGGGAGCAGGCGCTCCTACATGATTCCAGCCCAGATGCTCAAACAGCGGATCCGGGTGGCCAGACACCGAGGCTCCATCGGGTGGGCCATCCACTACCTCCGGACTTGTACACTGGCCGCTCTCTTGACGGACCTGGCGGCGGCGGAGCGGCAGGGATTCGAGGACGACGCCTGTGACCAGGTCAAGACGGTCCTCGCCGTCGTCGCTCACCATGACCCGGAAAACCCACTGCACTCGATCATGTATGCCGCGACCCGCTCCCAGTTCGAGACCTTCCTGCGGGTCTACGACGAGTGGAACGGGCCGGGACACAACGCGCAGTTCGCCGGCCTCCGCCGGGAGAAGCTGAAAGAGTTGCGCAGCGTCCGGGAAGCGATCAGCAGGAAGATCATCGAGGACGACGGCGTGTTTGCGGATGTCCTGGACTGGCGATTCCTCGACGCGATCCATCGTGAAATTCCGAAGACCTGTGGGAAACACCCGGAAAAGTTCCGGCATCTGATCACCGCGGGGCGGGAGTACTTCAAGCGCAAGGAGTACCTCGGTCCCGGCGCGACGGGCAGTTCGGCTTCGGCCTAGCCCCCGCGAGGACCCGTCACGGCCACCGACCCGCCACAAGGAAAGACTCCGCCTGGCGGGGCGGAGTCGGGGAGTGCGGAAAGAGGGGGCAGTGGTCAAGATAGACACATGCGGAATTTGTCGGTAACCGCGGGCTACAGTCGTGGGCCGGGCGGCCCACAAGATTCCTCACTAGGCGGGGTCTAGCGGACGGCGTCCTTTCTCTATCAAGACCGTAATCAACTTACCACGTTCGGCGGCAGATGTCAACAGCAGTTCTGCCGGTTTTTCCGCTGAGGCGCACGGGCACCGGCGGCGCCCCAAGCGTCCGCGCTCGCCCGGTCAGGACGTCGAACCTCCCCGGCCTCCCGGCAGGACGCCAGGAAGCACCGCGGTCCGCGGGGACCACCAGGACTGCGTCTGTCGGCAGCGAGTTCATCCACCACGAGAGGCCCGGCAACGGCGCGCGGGCATCACCTTCACGCGCGCCCACCCCTACGGCACGACCCACACCGGCGGCACGAACGGCAGACTCACTCGGTGACTGGAGCGTGGACAGGCGGCTGGTCCGGGCGGGCCGCGAGGCGGGCCCGGGGAGACAGCTCGGCGGCAGCCGCCCCTGCCTCCGGGACGCGGGAGGCGCGCCGCGGGTGCGTCGTGGTCGGCCAGCGGTCGGCCGGCGTCCTTGGTGAAGCGTGCCATGATGGTCCCCTCCCCCGAGTTCGGCTCCCACTCGCCCAATACACGCGACATGTGAAACCCACGGGAACGGCCATTGAGCGTCCCCAGACAGCAGCGGAGTGTCCCCGGCCGAGGACTGCGGCGTAAAAAAGCGACGCGCCGACGCCGCATGGCTTCCCCCAATACTTCGGTCCATGCCGCCGCTCACGGGCCGGGCACGCCCGACCCGTTCCGGGCGGCACTTCAGCCGGCTTGACACCGGTCTTGACGCCGGGGACGACTTCGGGGACGATCTGCGCCCTGAATTCAGCGCCGGCCGGACAAAACAGCCTCCGCTTCAACGCCGCCTCCGCTTTGTGCCCAGGGGATGCTCCCCCCGCGTGACCGTCCGACTTTCGGGGGGCGCGACGTCCGCTCTTTCCCGGGCCGACGAAGGTTAGGGGTCTGCGCCTCCGGCCGCCCCCGCAGCGCCGGATGCGGGCGGCAGGATCGTCAGCGGCAACGTCTCCGGCGACACCTGACCGTTGACGGCGATGGCGACCGCGACCTGCTGGTTCGGCTGCCAGACCTGTCCGCCCGGAGGCTGGCGCGGGATCAGGAAGTCGACGTGGGTGTCGTCCCAGGCGCGGACGGACGCCGGCGGGATGGGAACGTTGTCCAGGCGCAACTGCGCGCCGCCCTGCGTGGCGCCGAACCCCTGGCCGGTCAGCGTGACCGAGTCGCCCGGCGCTCCGGTGGCGGGAGAGAGGAGCACGATCTGCGGGTCGGCGGGCGTCGGCGGCCCTTGAGCCGGGCCACCGGGCGGGACCGTGCCGCCGGGCTGCGCGGTGGTCGCGGTGCCACCGGGCCCGCTGGAGCCGGCGTCCTCCCTGCTGTGCGGGGCAGCCTTAAGGCTTAGGTAGCCGGCGTGGCTGATGCCGAGCAGCACGACGAAGTCGGACGAGAGCGCCGGCAGGGTCGTGACGAGGCCAGCGCCGGCGCTGTAGAAGTGCCGGCCGACGGCGAAGGCGTAACAGACGAGGAGGGCGACGGTGAAGAAGAACATCTGCACCTTGCCCAGGTCGAGGGTGGCGGCGTTGCCCGTCTCCTCGCCGCGGAACATGTCGGAGAACTGCGCGTCGGCCGGGCACTGCTTGTAGACGAGCAGGCCGTCCGGCGGGTCCGCGTTGACGACTCCGTTGACGCCCTGGTTCCGCAACTGGAGGAAGGTGCTGGCGCGCTCATCGGTGTCCGGAGACTTCCCTTGCTTGTTGCTCTGGATGAGGCTCTTGCCGACCAGCGAGGCGTTACTGATGCCGAGGGCGTACCACAGCTCCTGCGGGACCCGGACCCCGATGGACGCCATCGCGTCATTCCCATTCGCCAGGTTCGACAGCACCGCCGAGACCCAGGCGGAGATGACGACCGCGGTCCAGCAGGATAGCTGGAACCGCGAGAGGCTGATGTGGTTCCGGCTGTCGATGAACGCGCCCGGCAGGACGCCCTTGAGGCCGTGCCCGGCGACGACCACGAACGCCAGCACCAGGGCGAGGGTGAGCAGCCACTCGTGGGCCCGGGCGCCCGCGGCGGTGGCGCCGGTTCCGAGCCGGAGCCAGGGAATGGCGGCGATGAGGACGAGGGCCGAACAGAGAAGCAGCGTCGTCCCGATGGTCCAGCGGGCTGGTGGTCGGCAATCCGCGGTCGTCATGGGCGTTTCTCCTCGCGGGCGAGCGCGGCCGCGCTCGCCCGCCGGTCAATCGGACGCATCGGCCAGGACATAGACGTCGGTCGCGTCGTGCCAGGTGAGGCTCCCCCACGCGCGGCGATCCGGGCCGCGGCCGCCGTGGGACTCGATGGTCCACCCCAAATAGATCAGTGTGACGTGGCCATCCTTGACCTTCGTGCGGCCCCGGAACACCGGGGCCAGGAAGGCGATGCGGACGAGGCCGTCGCCGAGCCCGCCGGCCTTCGGCGAACTGGGCTCGAACCCGTGGTTGCGCACCCAGTCGTGCTGCCGAACGGACCCGTCGGGGAAGGTGGAGACGGCGGGCCGGATGCCCCGCCAGACTGCTTCCCACATGAAGCCGCTGCAGTCGACGTGCTTGAAGTCGACGCCGGGCACGGCCCCGTGGTGCGGGATCTTGTTCCCGTCCGTCACGCCGTAGTTGACCCCCGCCTCGAGGCAGGCGTCCAGGAATTCGAGGACCTTGCCCATGTCGAGCGGCAGCGTCGTCCAGCCCATACGCGGTGCCCCTTTCGCGCGGCCACCCTCCGGTTTCGCGCGGTTACTCCTCCGAAGCCGTGGCGGGATCCACGGTGATCGTCACGGGCGCGGCGTTCGGCCCGCCGCCCGCGGATTTTGTCCAGACCCGCCTGTCTCCGGGGACATGGACGACGAGCACGTACGCCCCGGGTCCCACCCCGGTGAAGCGGAAGCTCTGCCCCCCGTCGCGCAGCCTCTGCGCGTCATGCAGGGACCGCACGTCCAGGGGCCGCCCGCTCGGTCGGCGCAGTTCCAGGACGACGTTGGCGACCAGTGGCGGGTGGACGAGGACCCTCCCGGACACCACGCCCGGCGCGGGGCCGGGGCGGGGGCCGGCCGGTGACGGGCGGGGCCGCGGGGCCGGGTTCCCCTGGGGGCGCACCGGTCCCTCCGGCGGGGCCGGCCGTGTTGGCGCCCGCCGGGCGGGCGGGCGGGGGGTCGGCTGACTGCCGGGCGTCACGCCGCCGGGGGCCGGCAGGACGGGGATCGGGCCGCCGGGGGCGGGCGCGCCGGCCCCCGGCGGGCGGGCGGGAATCAGGACACGGGTGACACTCCCCGGACCCACCACGACCTTATCCCTCAGGATTATCGCCGCGCGCCCGACGCCGTTGTCGGTGATCGTGTAGCGGCCGGGCGTGAGGAAGGCTGCGTCGCGGCCGGCGTGGGTCAGGTGCAGCTGCGCCAGGCCGCCCCCCCCGCTGTCGTCCCCCGGGAAGACTTTGAGGATTGCCCCCGACGGCCCCTTGACGGCCAGGACGCCGTCGCCGGTGAGGATCTGGCGGCTGGTGTACAGGCCGGTGACCTGCTGGGGGCTGACGTTGATGGAGCGCCCGGTCCGGTCGGGCGCGGGCTTGCCGAAGAGCAGCCGCGAGAGGTCGAGGCTGGCGGCGCCGGAGAACTGCGTGCCGGACGTCCCCTGGCTCGGGAACTGCGGCCCGGCGGAGAGGACCAGCGCCCCGTCGCCGAGAGTCACGCTCGGGCCGACGTAGACCCCCTTCCCGTCGACGACCCCGGCGGTGACGCCCGGCAGGCCGCCGCGCGACGGCGTCTCCGACAGGAGCGCGTTGACGCCGGTGAGGCTCTTATTGCCGCCCCGCGAGGTGACGATGCCCGCGATGGCGCTGACGTGCGGGTTGTTCAGCAGGGCCGTCTCCGCCGGGCCGCTCAGGCTGTCCGCGGATGGCAGTCCGAACAAGAGCAGGAGCGGCTTAAGGGCGCCGGCCCCCTCCTGGGACGCCGTCTGCTCGCTGGTGGCCTCGTCGGAGAGGCCCTCCTCCTCGGCCGTCGCGGACCGGTCCGCGGCGTGGATGACCGGCAGGTTGGGATCGGGGAGCAGCGTCATGGTCACCTTCACGCTCTGGGTCGCCCCGTTCTTCGGGTCGAGGGTCAGGCCCACGTCCCGGGCGACGACACTCACGTCAAAGACGTAATAGCTGCCGGCGCCGATGGCGTACCGGTGCGGCACGAAGCTCCAGGTGAGCCGCTCGGAGGGGACGGCCTGCGGCGGCAGGGGCTGCGTGCCGGACACGACCTGGAGCGAGAGTGCGGCGCCGGCGTAGTCCCGGAGGATGTCCAGGACGCGCCGCCGGTCGATGGCCACCTCGCCCGCCTTGAGCGGGTCCACGCCGTCATCCATGAGCAGGGACAGGAACTGATCGTCACGGAGGTCCCCGCGGAGTTCGGCCATGATCCGGGCCGCGTTCTGGCTCCGGGCTGGCAGGTCCTGCCGGGTCCCGGCGTTGTACCGCGCGAAGTCGACGTTGCCGATCTCGATCGGCGTCTCCGCCGGCGGCGCAAAGGGCCCCGCCGGGTCATGAGGCACGATGGGCCAGGTCACCGTCGTCACCGTGTTGACGAGCCTGTCGTGGAGGTCCAATGCGATCTGCCCGACCACGGCCTGGAGGGCGGTGTCCGCGAGCGCGGCGGGATCGCCCTGGACGGTCGCGGGCGGGCCAGTCTCGCCCCGCAGCGGCAGGGGCAGGGCTGCGGCCAGCGCGACCGCGAGGATTGGCGCGCCCCCCCAGAGCCATCCCCGGGCCCGTGTCAGGACGTTCGGCATGAGCAGGTCTCCTGTTCTTCGTCGGCGGCTTTCCCGGTGGCCGCTCACATATTGACGGCCTTGGTGCAGTAGGCGACGGGGGCGGCCGGGTCCTCGTACAGGAACATCCCGAGCCATGACCCGTCCGCCGCCAGGACCGGGGCGCCGGAGTCCTGCATGTTCAACGCGGCATCCTCCGGCAGGCGGACGGTGAAGCCGTCGTCCAGGTCGGGGCCGCCGTCCACTGGGGTGGGGATCGTCCGGGCCGAGTCCGCGACCGTCCCAGCGACGGGCCCGGAGGCAGCGCGGATGACGACCTGATCGCCGGATCCCGGTGCCGAGAGCGCCGTCAGGTCCGGCCGGAGGATGCCGCCGGCGGCGGGCGCGCTCGTGACGCGGACCAGTGCCCGGCCGGTCGTGGCCGCCCCGGCCCCGATCAGCGACTCGACCGCGAACAGGACACCGAGCGCGGAGCCATCGTCGCGGACCACGGTGGCACTCTTGACCTGGATCTCCTGGGCCGCCGTCTGGACCTGCGTGTAGACGAGGGCGAGCCCCGACGTAACCACATAGTCCAGGGCGCTGCCGGGCACGAACGGGCCGACGACGCAGGCCGTACAGAGCGGGCTGTCCCCGATGGGGTGCGTCGCATCCTGCTTTCGTTGAACAAGGGGCATGGAAGATCTCCTGATCGGGCGTCCCGGATGACGCACCGCGTGTCGAGAGGCGCGTGGCGGGGGCGGGACCCGCGCGTCGGCCATGCGCACACCTGGGCGGCCGGGCGGCGAGCCCGGACCGTCAGCCCTCCGGCGGCAAAATGAGCCGGGCAAGGAACAGTTCCGCGCCACTGACCGCCGGGTTGGTCTGGTCGCAGTCGATGCCGTTGCCGTCGGGGCAGTCCTGCGCGAACTGCCAGAGCAGCACCGGAAACGGCAGATCAAAGGCCGGTTCGCAGAAACCGGAGTCCCACTCGGCGAACCCTTGGTCGCAGGCATTGTTCCGCAGGCGGGCGACCCACGCCCCGAAGCACGGCGCCCCGGCCGCCTGCGCCTGCCGCAGGGCACGCCACGTCGCGTCGTCGTGGGTGCGCGCGTACACGCAGGGCAGCAGCTCGAACCGGTCGCCGCTCAGCTCCCGGCTGCGGACACGCAGGGCCGACGCCCACCCGATGAAATAGTCCGCGGACAGGCTCGGCGGCCCCTCCACGTCGAGGAACACCAGGAACTGGCCCCCCTGGGCCGCGACCGCGTCGGCGCCGAAGGCCGCGACGATCGCCTCGGCGTTGCCGGCGCCGTCCTCGGCCCCGGTGTCGGCGCCGGACGAGACATGGCCCGTCTGCTGCGCGATCGGGAGCACGCGCAGGCCGTTCGCCCGCAGCGGGCCGTTCTCCCAGGCGGGCCGGTAGACGGCCGGGCCGGGGATCCCGGGGGACTTGAAATAGCGCCCCCAGAACCGGGGAGTCTCGCCGAAGAAGTCGCGTGCCAAGTCGAGCAAATGCCCCGCGAACGGCACGGAGCTGTCCGCGCCGGGTATCCCGACAGCCATGGTCTGGCCTCCCTGAGGGCCCTCCGGCCCTCCCCAACCCTGCGGTCCTCGAACGGGAGGATGATCCCCCTGTCCCCCGCGCGTCCGCCGGGGCCGGCAGGCACTTGGCCCACGCCGCCGGGGTCCAGCGGCGGATCGGCTCGCGGCCCGCGCGCCGAGCCGCCTCCCGGCACCGTCCCGGTCAGGCCTGCCCCCCCGGGTCCGGCCCCCCCGCCCGGGGACGCAGGCGCTGGGCCAGCGCCGGGTCCAGCAGGGCGGCCCGCTCCGCCGCCGCCTCGAACTCCGCCAGCCGCCCCTGCCGCCGGCACAGCTCCGCCAGACCCGCCCACGACGGCCCGAACCCCGGCTCCTGCCCGACCGCCGCCCGCCACTGCGCCTCCGCCTCCGCCCACCGCCCCATGTCCTGGTACACCAGCGCCAGGTTGTGGTGCGCCTTGAACCCCGTCATCGACACATCCAGGCTGTCGATGTGGCCCACCTCCCGGTCCGTCAGCAGCCTTAAGTAACTGGCCTCGGCGGCGGCCAGGTCGCCCGCCTGGTGGTGGAGAACCCCGGCCCGGAACAGCAGCTCCGGGTCCCGCGGGTACAGCGCCAGTCCCTGCTCCGCCCGCGCCACCGCCCCCGCCACGTCGCCCTGCCCCTGGAGGCACCCCGCCAGCATCGCGTAGACCTTGCGCACCGTGGACTCCTGGGGCCGACTCAGCGCCAGGCACCGCTCCAGCGCCGCCCGCGCCCGGTCGTACTCCTTCATGTGGAAGGCCGTCATCCCGATGTTGAACAGCACGAACGGGTGGTCCGGCCGGTCCCGCAGGTCCAGCTCCAGCAGCCGCAGGTCCCGCGCGCGCTTCCGGCGCTGGCCCTCCGGGCTGTGGTCGTAGCCGGAGTGGACCACGTACAGGTCGGTGCGCTCGACCTGGCTCCCGGCCCGGTAGATCGGCTCCAGGATCTGCTCGTGGATGCGCCCCTCGAAGCGCAGGCCCAGGCCGTTGCGGAACAGCTTGACGTGGTCGACGACCGTGCAGCCGGCCTCCCCCGGACCGGGCGGGATCTGCACCTGCACGATCAGGCCCGCGGTGCGCTCCGGCGCCCGCAGCGCCAGGTCGTGGAGCCGCCGCCCGCAGTCCTCCGGGAGGGTGTCGTCGGCGTCCATCCAGAAGATCCAGTCGCCGGTGGCGTGGGCCAGCGAGGCGTTGCGCGCGGCCGAGAAGTCGTCGCACCAGGCGAAGGACTCGACGCGCGCGCCGTGCGCGCGCGCGATCTCGGGCGTGCGGTCGGTGGAGCCGGTGTCCACCACGACGACCTCGTCCACCCAGGGGCAGACGCTCCGCAGGCAGTCACCGAGGACGCGCTCCTCGTCCCGGACGATCATGCACAGCGAGATGGTCGGGCCGCCGTGGCGGCGGGCGGGCTCCAGTCGGGTGTCCTCCCCGGCCCGGACGGCGGCCGGCGGCCGCCACTGGACCGGCAGGGCGGGGAGCGGCGGGGCCGTCACCGGTCGGGGCGGCGCTTCCGCAGGCGGTGGGCCGGGCCTCTCCCGCCCCGGCGGGCCCTCGCCCCTCGCCGCGCGGCCGCCCTCGGGTTCAGCGCCCGTCGGCGCGAGCCCGGTCCACCCCGGGACGGCCCGGGACCGCAGGTCGCCCAGCAGCCCCGCCGCCGCCGCGGCCGAGTGCCCCCACGTCCACCCCGACGCCACCCGCCGGGCCGCCGCCTCGCCCTTGCGCCGCGCCAGCCCGGGGTCCTGACGCACCTCCCGCAGCAGCCCCGCCAGGTCGTCGGGGTCCACCTCGAACATCCAGGGCAGCCCCACGCACTCCCACGGCCCGACCCGCCCTTCCGGGCACGGCCGGCGGGCCGCCGCCACCCGCCAGCCCACGGCCTCGTCCACGAAGTCGTCGGTCGGCCCCCCGGCCGGCACGATGACCGGCGTCCCGCAGGCCATCGCCTCCAGCGCCGGCAGGCAGAAGCCCTCCCCCCGGTAGGGCGCCACCAGGCAGTCCGCCGCCGCGTACACCCCCGCCAGCCGGTGCGCCGGCAGCTCCTCGTCCAGGTAGACGACCCGCGGCATCGCCGGGTCGGCGATCATCTCCCGGATGCGGGCCGCCTCGTTCTGGTCCCGGTAGACGGTCCGCGTGCCCGTGTCCTTGACCACCAGGGCCACGGCGTCCGCCGGGCCGAAGGCGCGCCGGTAGGCCTCCAGGAGCACGTCCGCCCCCTTGCGGTGGATCGTGCCCCCCACGTACAGGAACACGAACCGGCCGCGCAGGCCCTCCGGGGTCTCCGCCGCCCCGGCCTCGGTCGTGAAGACGTAGGGGGGCGCGTCCGGGCGGAAGACGGACGCGTCCACGCCCAGCGGCAGCAGGCGCAGCCGCGCCTCCGCCACCCCGCTCGCCCGGTAGACCTCCCGGACGTAGCGGCTGTAGCACCAGACCTCGGCGACGTGCGCCGCGATCTGCGGCACCCACTCCCGGGGCAGGTAGCCGTACTCCCAGGGCTGGACCAGCACGAGGCGCCCCTCGTCGGCGGGGCCGAGCCGGGGCGGGAAGCCGTGGCGCACATGCACGTCGGCGGGGCCGGAGAGCGGCGCGAACGCCCGCGCCGCCAGCCGCGCCAGGCGCGGGTCCCCGTCGGGGCCGAACTCGGGCGCCTCGGTCGGGCAGACGGACAGCTCCACGCCGGGGGGACCTACCAGTGCCGGGTCCAGCAGCCCCAGGCACAGCTCCCGGTTGACGTGCGCCAGGCTGTGCCACCGCAGCTGCGCCCCCTCCCAGCGCACCCGGATGGGGACGGCGTCAGGCGGGGAGACGTGGGGCGGCCCGGTCGCCCCCGGGGCCTGCGACGCGCCGGCCCCGGGGGCGGCGGGGGCCATCACCGGGTGCGGCGTGTGCCGCGCGCGCACCTGCGCCGCGGCCGCCGCCACCAGCGGCCCCACCGCCGCCCGGCTGAAGTGTGCCGCCACGTGCCGCCGCGCCCGCTCGCCCAGCCGCCCCGCCTCCTCCCGGTCCGCGACGACCCGCCGCATCAGCGCGCGCAGGTGCGCGGCGCGCGGCTCCGCCCAGCGGTGCCCCCGGTACGCCGGCACCTCCCGCCACCCCCGCTCCGGCACGTCGGCCAGGTCGTAGTCGACCAGCAGGCTCGTCTCCGGCGTCATGAAGGCGGTGCTGCCGCCCCAGCCCGTCCCGATCACCGGCAGCCCGCTCGCCATTGCCTCCAGGTACGGCCGCCCCCACCCCTCGCCCCGGCTCGGCAGCACGTACGCCCCGCTCGCCCCGTAGAGGGCGACGAGGCCCTCCGGGTCCAGGTGCTCGAACGCGAACCACACCCGCCCGCGCGCCGACAGTTCGCGCGCCGCCACGTCCGCGCCGAGCGCCTCCCGCACGCACGCCGCCGCCTGTGCCCGGATGCCGTCCGCGCCCAGGCCCAGGCTGGACCAGACCCGGAGCAGCAGCCGCACGTCCGGCTCCCCCGCGCGGCCCTCCCCCGCGAACTCCTCCAGGAAGGCGCGCAGCAGCACGTCCCAGCCCTTGTGCAGCGTCCAGTCGAAGACCGCCAGGAACACGAAGGCGTCCCCGGCGAGGGCCTCCTGAACGGAGGCCGGCAGGCCCGCGCGAGCCGCCCCCCGGGCGGGCGCGTCCCGGAACGGCCCCGGGTCCAGGCAGCCGGGCACCACCATCAGCTTGTCCTCCGCCACGCCCGCCCGCGCGAAGGTCCCCCGGTTGAACTCGCCGGGCACCCACACCGCGTCCATCGCGTTGCACGCCCGCACCCAGTCCGCCGGCAGCCGGTCCGTCTCGAACATCGTCCGCCCCACCGCCGCCCGCGCCCGAGGGTCCCGCCGGAACAGCGGGGCGAAGTTGTGGACCACCTGCACGAAGCCCGGCGCCGCCGCCCGCCGCGTCAGGGCCTCCAGCCGCCGCCGCTCCCCCGCCCCCAGCGGCGCCTCCCGCTCGCCCCACGGCGTCACCTGCGCGGCCACCGGGCCGCCCGCCGCCCCGTCGCCGCCCGCCGCCTCCTCGCCCTGGGCTCCCCCCGGCCCGCCGGCCGCGCCGGTCTCCCCGCCGGCCTCACGCGTTTCCTCCCCCCCGGCGGCGCCGGTCTCCTCCAGGGCCAGCACGAGCTGGCGCACCTCGTCGCCGTAGCCGCTCGGGTCCAGCAGCGGCCCGCTCCACACCACCGGCGCCCCGCCCGCCGCCAGCCGGACCTCCGTAGGCGCCGGGCGGGGCCGCCGCCGCGCCGCCGCCAGCGCGAACTCCAGGACCTCTTCCGCGCCCGCCGGGACCTGCTCCTCCGGCGGCTGCAGCTGCCCGCCCCTGAAGCGGCGCTCGTAGAGCTTGGCGTGCTGCTCGAACCGGTAGAAGGCGGACAGGAACGAGTAGAGGAAGCCGTGGACGCCGTCCTGGGGGGCGCCGCCCCGGTCGTAGTAGGCCTGGAAGTCCGCCACGAAGTGGGCGACCGCGTCCTGCCAGTGGAAGGGGCGCCCGTCCCGGTGCATGTCCGCCGCCTCCCCGTCCGTGTAGCGGTTGAGCTTCTCCAGGTAGTGCGCCAGGCTGTCGAAGGAGAAGTGCTCCAGCGCCAGGCCCGGGTCGTCGGGCGGGAACGAGAGGACCGGCCCGTCCACCTGCGCGCCCGAGTGCAGGCGCGGGTTGAAGTGGAACCGCCCGTTCCTCAGCAGCCGCGGCGCCGTGTAGCCCGGGTAGAGGCAGCGCATCCAGCGGCCGGCGAAGTGGTGGCGGAAGGGGATGAGCAGCGCCGCGAAGGGCGGGTCCGGCCCGTCGATCAGGGCCCGCAGCGCCGGGCCGAGGCCGGGGGGGACGCGCTCGTCGGCGTCCAGGTAGAACACCCAGCGGCACGCCGCCCGCATCGCCGACACGTTGCGCGCCCGGTCGAAGTTGGGGATCCGGGGGTGGCGGACGATGTTGTCCGTGTAGCGGCGGGCGATCTCGACGGTGGCGTCCTCGCTCTCCATGTCGCAGACGATCGTCTCGTCGGCCCAGCCGGTCAGGGTCTCCAGGCAGGCCGCGATGTGGCGGGCCTCGTTGCGCGTGTGGACGACGGCGGAGACGCCGGCGGGGTACGGCTCGGCCCCCGGGCGCATCAGGGCGCGCAGCGCCGGGGCCGCGGGCGCGCCGCGCAGCACGCCCAGGACGTGCTCCTTCCCGCCCAGGCGCGGGTCGCCGTAGTAGCGCAGCCCCGCCACGTCGAAGGGGGCCAGCACCCGCGCCCACTCCTCGAGCGGCAGCAGGCGCTCGTCGCCGAACTCCGGGGCGAAAGGGTAGAAGACGGAGGGGACGCTGAAGACCACCCAGTCCGCCAAGGCCACCTGCTGGGCCAGCGCCGCCCGGATTTGGGGCGCCGGGAAGTGCTCGAGCACGCCCTGGTGGTGGATCACGTCGTAGCGGCCCCGCGCGGCGGAGTGAGGGTCAGGATAGAGATCGAAGAGGTCCCCCACCCGGAATGAGGCCCGGCCCCCGAGCACGTTGTTGACCAGGCGGGCGCGCTCCACGAGCGCGGGGGCGTAGTCGATGCCCTCGGCCCGGAGGCCGCGCTCGGAGAGCCAGACGGCGCCGTAGCCGGAGCCAACCCCCGTCTCCAGAGTGCGGCCGCCCGGCGGGCAGCGCCGCAGGACCTCGGTGAGGTACTCCAGGAGGAAGGGCGCGCCGTTGAGTCCGGCATAGTGGCGCGGCACGTCACACAGCGGCGTCTGGTTGTAGAGGTCGGCCCACCGGGCGGACGCGGACATGGAACACCCTCTCGGATCTCGGACACCCTCTTGGACCGGCCGGGACCAGCCGTGCATACGGAATATTCGCCGGCCACGCGTTTTCCGGTCCTCACCACGGGCCGATGTCCCGTCCCCGCGCGATGGCCGAGGGCGGCCCGCCGTTCTTGGGTAACTCCACCCTTAAAGACGGACGGTGATTTAAGTCAAAGGTTTCAAAAGTAAGTTACAATCTGTATAATGAAGGTGTCTGTATTATACTTGAAATTTTGCGCCGCGTCAACGTCCGACGACGGTTCGATTCGCGGGCGCGAACACGGCCTTTCAGGAAAAGGGCCGCCCGGAAGGCTGCCTGGAAGGGCGTCCGGGAGACGCCGCTTCCCGCGGGGCAGATCAGGGGGCAGATCAGAATGAACGCGTCAGACATCCCGGTCGGCCGCGCCGCGGCAACGGCCGAGATCCCCAGGGCCGTGCTGGCCAAGTTCTTCGAGGCGCCAGACTCGGAGGCGCCGAACCCGGCCCCGCCGCAGACCGGCGACGGCCCGGCGGGCGCGGCGGGCCTGCTGTACCGGAGCCCGGGACGGCCCGGCCTCCCCGCCTCCGCCCTCACGGTCCTCGGGGTCGCCCCCGACGAGGGCGCCTGCGGCCACTACCGCGTCCGCTACCCCCTGATGTGCCTCGCCGCCCAGGGCGCCCGGGTCGAGGTGCGCCGGGCGGACGCCCCGATCCCCCTGGAGAGCTTCCTCGGGGCCAACGTCCTCTACCTCTCGCGGGCCTACACCGACGCGTTCCGGCGCGACGTCCAGGCCGTCGCCCGCCTCAGCGGCGCCACCGTCGTCTACGACCTCGACGACTGCCTGCACCACGTCTCCCGGACCAGCCCCGCCTTCCCCGCGTACGACCCGGCCGCCCCCGCCGGCCGGTCCGCCCTGGACAGCATTTCCCGCTTCATGGCGGCCGCCGATGGGGCCATCTTCTCGACCCGGGAGCTACAGGCTCAGTACGAACACGCCCTGAGCCGGGATGGCGGCCCGGCCAGGTCCTCGCATGTGCTCTTCAACGGCCTGGACCTGGCCCTCGGGGAGCGGGACTGGGACCTGGAGGCGCCGCGCTTCAACTGGCGGGCGCTGGCCGAGCGGCAGGGGTGTGCCGTTGACGCGGACAGCCTGCTCTTCGGCTGGGCCGGCAGCAACACCCACTACGACAGCCTCCTGGAACTGGGCGACGCCGTCGCCCGGGTCCTCGCCCGGACGGAGAACACTTTCTTCGGCCTCTTCACCGACCCCCACCTGGCCTGCCACTTCTGCGTCGAGCGCTGGGGACTGCCGCTGCGGCGAGTCGTCTTCCTGCCGCCGGCGCCGTTCGGGCGCGCCCCCCGCGTGCTCTCGGCCTTTGACCTGGCGCTCGCGCCGCTCAGAAACGACGTCTTCAACCGCTGCAAGTCCTGCCTGCGCCTGCTGGAGCACGGCGCCTGGGGCACCCCCTACGTCGCCAGCCCGGTGGCCCCCTACTGGCGCTTCCACCGCGAGACGGGCGGGCGCGGCGGCGAGGTGGCCCGTGCCCCGGCGGAGTTCGCCGCCCACGCCGTCCGGCTGCTGGAGGACCCCGACGGGCGGCGCGAGCGGGGCGCGTTCCTTGCGCGGCACGTCCGGGCCCGTCACGACGTGCGCACGACCGCGGCCCCGCTGCTGTACACGCTGCGGGCGATCCAGGAGAGCCGGGGCACGGTGCTCCCCCAGCCGTCCTGGCGCTCGATCGAGGACGCCTGGGCGGGCGTCCCGAAGGCGGCGCCGGCCGTTGACGCCGGCGCGCCCTGCCCCTGCGGCTCGGGGCGCCCCTACGGGGAGTGCCCGAACGGCTGTCCCCCCGCCTTCGGGGAGCTGGAGGACGGGGACGCGCCGGGAGAAGGGCGCGGGAACGCCGCAGTGGAAGGCGGACCGCCGGCGGACGGAGTACGGGGTGGCGCGGAAATCAGGGCCGCTGAAGGGGAGGGAGGCGCCATGACGGTGATCGCGGCGACCTTGTTGTGCGACCGGAAGGCGGCCGACCAGCTCACCGCCGTCCCCGCCGTCCTGGCCATGGAGGGTGTCATCCGCCTCTACGTCAGCGTCCAGACCGATGGGGCCGCCGACTTCGCCCCCCTCGAGGCGTTCCTCGCCGCCCACCCCACCCCCTCCCTCGTCGAGCCCTGGCACCGCGGCGGCTGGGAGGGTGCCTTCCCGGAGGACGACCGGGACCAGCGCCGGCTGCTGGGCATCGTCACCGCCCGCAACATGGCCCTCGATTACGCCCTCGGCCAGGGCGCCGACTGGCTGCTCTTCGTCGACGCCGACGTCGTCCCCGCGCCCGACGGGCTGCGCCGCCTCCTCGCCCTCGGCAGGCCCCTGTGCGGCGGCCTGGTGCCGGGGCGGGGCGAGCACGCCCCGATCCACTACGTCTTCCCCGGCCACATGGCCGACCCGGACTGGGACCTGCCCGTCACCGAGGAGAACGGCGTGATCCGCTGCGCCTTCGGCACCTGCGGCTACATGCTCATCCATTGGAGCGTCTTCAGCCGCCTGCGCTTCCGCTTCAATCCGCTCGCCCGCCCCGGCTCTCCAGCGATGGCCGAGGACCCGGCCTACTGCCTCGACGCCGTGCGCCTGGGACTGGCCGACGCCTTCTACATCGACCGCCGCGCCACCGCCCGGCATGCGAGCCGCGAGGGCGCCCGCGCGACACCGGGCGAGGGGGCCGGGGGCAGCCGCATCTCGACAGCAGGTGACAACAGCGCGGGAGAAGAGGCCGGACCCGCAACGGGACACTCCGGCCCCGCGGGGGAAGGGGGCCGGCCATGTTCCCCAGGGGGAGGGGGCCGCCCGTGTTCGACTACCTGATCGTCGGCGCCGGGTTCGCCGGCAGCGTCCTCGCGGAGCGCCTCGCCTCCCAGGCCGGCAAGACGGTGCTCCTCGTCGAGCGCCGCCCCCACGTCGGCGGCAACGCCTACGACTTCTATGACGACGCCGGCGTCCTCGTCCACCGCTACGGCCCCCACGTCTTCCACACCAACAGCGAGCGCATCTTCCGGTACCTGTCCGCCTTCACCGACTGGCGCCCCTACGAGCACCGCGTCCTCGCCGAGGTGGACGGCCTGCTCCTCCCCGTCCCCATCAACCGCACCACCGTCAACCGGCTCTACGGCCTGGACCTGCGCACCGACGCGGAGTGCGCCGCCTTCTTCGCCGCCCGCGCCGAGCCGCGCGCCCACCCCCGCACCGCCGAGGACGCCGTCGTCGGCCGGGTCGGGCGCGACCTCTACGAGAGGCTCTTCCGCGGCTACACCCGCAAGCAGTGGGGCCGGGACCCGTCGGAGCTGGACGCCTCCGTCACCGCCCGCATCCCCGTGCGCACGAACACCGACGACCGCTACTTCACCGACGCCTTCCAGGCCCTGCCCAAAGGCGGCTACACCGCCCTGTTCGCGCGCCTGCTCGCCCACCCCGCCATCGAGCTGCGGCTGGGCACGGACTGGCGGGAGGTCAAGGACACCGTCCCCCACCGCCACGTGGTCTTCACCGGCCCCGTCGACGAGTTCTTCGGCCACAGCCTCGGTGCCCTGCCCTACCGCTCCCTGCGCTTCGCGTTCGAGACCCGGCCCGTCACCCGGGCGCTGCCCGCCCCGGCGGTCAACCACCCCAACGAGCACGCCTACACGCGCGTGGCCGAGTTCACACAAATGACGGGGCAGGCGTTCGGACCGGGGCGGGAGCGGACGACGCTGGCCTACGAGTACCCGCAGGCGGCGGGGGAGCCCTACTACCCGGTGCCGTGCCCGGAGGCGCGGGCGCTGGCGGCGCGCTACCGGGCGCTGGCGGAGGCGACGCCGGGGGTGACGTTCGCGGGGCGGCTGGGGACCTACCAGTACTACAATATGGACCAGGTGGTCGCCCAGGCCCTCACGGTCTTTGAGAGGCTCCGGGACGCCTGAGAGGCCGGACGGCGGGGACGACGGCTTTGCAGACCAGACCGTACGGAGTGCCACAGAGAAGCCGACGAAGTGATCCGGGCCCGCGCCGGCAACAGATGACCCCGTGTATTGTCCGCAGGTCGCCCTCTCGGTGAGACCATTGAACGCTGCGGAAGAGACAACAAGTCATAATTTCGCAGAGAATATACAAAAAGTATCCATCGGAAGGAGGAAATCCCGTCGAGGCGGTGAAAGAAGCGCATAAGCAAGCGGGAACAGGGCCGGATGTGATCCAGTTCCGCCTGCTGTACTGGCGTACGGGCCATCCCCCCGGTTGGTGGGCTACCCAGGATTGTTCACAGACTTCGATGAAGTGGCCGACATACGGTGGTCTCCCGACGGTCGGCGCTTCGCGTTCCTGGGTGGCAGCACGGGGTTTGACTCAGGAGGGCCGATCCGGGGCGCGCTCTGCTGTGTAGACGCGGTGACGGGGCGCTTCTTCTTTGGGCCGGGCGGCGTGGGGCGCTACCGGTGGGTCGGGCCGCAACGGCTACGGTACGTGGTGACGGACGCGGTGCCCGATCCACGCCATCCGCAGAATGGTGGGCTCGCGCCGTGGAGTCCGCGCTACTGGACCGGGAGCGCCACCGACCGCATTTGGGAAGACCCCGCCTGGCTGCGCGGGAAGGCCCGTCTTCATGGGCAGCTCTGGCCATGGTAGCGAGAGTTCACGCAAATATGCAACAACATTCCTGAGAACTGTTGCAAGTGAGGAAACGCCATGTCGGAGTTTTTTGATCCCGTCGGCAATCGGCTCTATCTCACGGAGGAGGAGCGCCGCTCCTTCCTTGCCGCCGACCATCATGGCAAGACCAGCGCCCTGCCCCGCGTGAGGTCCGCACCTTCTGCTCTCTGCTGCACTACACTGGATGCCGGATGGCCCAGTCGTGGCGCCCAAGGGCGACCGCCTGCCTTCCTTGAGGCTTTCAAAATGTCCACATCATGTGGCAGACGGAATCAGAGCGGGGCCCAGTATGATTGACCCCCGACTGGCGGAGGCCGCGTCCTCCGCGAATGACGTTGCCCGCCTTGAGGCCGCCCGCCGCCTGGCCGACGCGGGGCCCGCCGGTCTCCCCCTCCTGAGGGCGCTGGTCACAGACCGCAACGACTTCGTCCGCCAGGCCGCCAAGGCAGCCGTCTACACCGTCGCCCGCGACCACGCCGACCTCGAGGCCGCCCGCCTGGGCCTGGAGGTCGCCGCGGACAACAACCTCCACCTGCGCGTCACCGCCTGGCAGGGCCTCAAGGCGCTCCCCCGCGACCTGATCGCCGCCGCCTACGAGCCGCCGACGCCCGTGCCCGGCCACGGGATCGACTGCCTGAGCCGCAACCAGGTCCCCACCGCGGCGGGCCCCCTCCGCGACCCCCGTACCGGCGGCCCCCGGCGCTGCCACGTCTGCGTCGCCCTCGTCGCCACCCCCGGCTTCGAGGGCCTGCTGGACATGTGCCTCCGCTCGCTGAAAAAGAACGGCGGCCTGGAGGGCCTGGACCACACCCTCCTCGCCTTCATGCCCGGTGCCGACGACGCCTGCCGCCAGGTCTGCCGCCGCCACGGCGCCCTCTGCGTCGAGCCGCTCTCCCTGGTCCCCCCGCACGCCTCCATGAAGGGCATGCTCTACTCCCTGCACCGCTGGGTGGACGCCCGCTGCTACCTGTGCCTCGAGCCCGACATGCTCGTGCTCGGCCCCCTCCGCCCCCTCCTCGAGCGGGCCCTCGCCGGCCGCCGGGGCCGCCTCTACGCCGTCCCCAACCTGCCCTCCCTGCGCGCGCAGGACGCGGCGCGGCGCGCGGGGGCGCTCCGGGAAGGGGGCGCGGGAGACCCCGACCTGCAGGCCTGGATCACCCAGTGCTGCGGCGGCGACGGCGGCGACGTGCGCTTCCTGCTGGGCGAGCGCACCGTGCGGCCCCGCCTCTTCGCCAACGCCGGGCTGTTCCTGGGGGACCGGGAGGCGCTGGCGCGCGTGGAGGCGCAGATCCTCGCCATGCAGCCCTTCGCCTCGCTCTGGATCGACACCGGCTACGTCCACTGGCGCGACGAGATGGTCTGGAACCTGGCCTACAGCCTGGCCGGCAACGCCGTGGCCCTGCCCAAGCACTACAACTACGAGCCGGAGGGTGAGATGGAAGAGGGTATGCTGGACGGCCTGCGGCGCGACCCGGAGACCGGCCGGTACGCCCCCGCCCTCGCGCCGGGGCAGGCGAGCGTCTTCCACTTCGTCGGCGCGGCGAAGGCGTGGATGCCCCGCTACCTGGAGGCCTATGGGATCCCCTGAGGCGTGGGATCGCGGGAGAGCCGGCGGGGGCGCGGGACGACCGGGAGGCCGGGGCTGCTGCGGCCTACCTCCCGCCCGCATGCTGGGTCCACCGAGGAGACCCATCTTGGCCTGGGATGGGGCACAGCTCGGACACGGCACCAGTAGAGACTCTCAGGCCGCGTCAGGAGGCGCGGAGCCGATGCACATCCCGAAGATCATCCACCACATCTGGGTGGGCCCCGCGCCCCTCCCCGCACCCGCCCGTCACTACATCGGCACCTGGCGGCACCACCACCCCGGCTGGCGGATGCGCCTCTGGACCGACGACAACCCCCCGCCCCTGCGCAACCGCGCCCTCTACGACGGCTTCACCAATCCCGGCGCCCGCTCCGACATCCTCCGCTACGAGCTCCTGGCCCGCTTCGGCGGCGTCTACGCCGACACCGACGTGGAGTGCCTGCGGCCCCTCGACCCCCTGGCCCGCACGGCGACCGCCTTCCTCGGCGACATCGCCCCCCAGCACACCGAGACCGGCCCCCAGCGCCTCGAGATCGCCGTGCTCGCCGCCGCGCCCGGCCACCCCTTCTTCGCCCAGGTCCTGGCCCACCTGGAACCCTGGGCGCAGGCCTTCCGCCCCTTCACCTCCGCGCTCAGCACCGGGCCCCAGTTCCTCGAGCGCCAGCTCGCCCTGTGGGGCCACCGCCCGGCGGCGGGCACCCCGGGGTCGGGCGTGACGCGGCTGCCCCCGGCCTGCTTCTACCCCTTCGGCTGGCAGGAGCGGCCGGCGCCGGGGGCGCGCTTCCCCGACTCCTACGCACTCCACCACTGGTGGGGCAGCTGGCACACCGACGCCGTGGAGCCGGTGGGGCCGGTCTGCACCCTGCTCAGCGAGCGCCTCTACCCCCGCTTCCGCCAGTTCATGGCGGCCCTCCCCCCGGAGGAGCGGGCCGCGGCGGAGGCGGTGCTGCTGGACGAGTGCCGGGGGCAGGCCGCCAGCGCTAACGACTTCTACCGGCTGGCGGCGGCCACGGTGCTGGCGAACCTGCCCCAGGCGGAGGCCCGGGCGCTGCGAGAACGGCTGTGTCGGGACCGTAACGCTGCCGTCGCGGAGACGGCGCGCCGGGGATCTCCAGCCGGAGATGGAGGGCCCGGTGTCAAACGCCGTGAAGAAGTGGTTGATCCGCAAATCTGGTGAAGGCCGAGCAGGCAGGCGGGCCAGTGGAAAAATGCCCCATTAGCCGGGGGCCAGCACCCGCGCCCGCAACAGGTCGAAGCCCGCGCGCCCGTACATAGAACGTTTGAGCAGCTTCAGACGGTTCACCTGGCCCTCCGTCTGCCCGTTGCTCTACCCCGACGAGAGGCCCGCCGCCACGGCCGCCTTGTTCTGGACCATGCTCAGGGCGAAGCCCGCCAGTTCTGGCAGACCGCTCCGCCGGGCCAGAGCAAGCCAGCCGTCCAGGCCCGCCGCGCGTCGCTCGCGCACCAGGCGCCCGAAGCCGCAGGCCATCTCCTGCGCCGCCCGGATCGCCGGGCACAGCGTATGAAGCCGCACGACGAAGGCAGTCTGCTCGGCGCTCAGCCTCTCCGGCGGGCGCAAGAGCAGCCACAGCACCGACCGGGGAGAGGGAGTGGGCGTCCGGGGCAGGTGAAACGGGGTGCGCCCGCGCCGCTGCTCTTTGGGGAGCGCCTGCCGCCACGGGGCGACGTGCCGCTGCACCACCTCGACGGAGCCGGCGAAGCCCAGCCCTTGCAGCTCCCGCCACAGCATGGCGGCGTTGTGGCAGCCCGCCTCCCAGCGCCGCCGCAGGTACGCGGCGAACGGGTCGGCGCCGGTGGGCCGGCGCGGGCGGGGCGCGCTCTCGGGGAAGTCCGGGGCGCGGATCAGGCGCCGGACGCAGTTGCGGGAGAGGCCCAGCGCCGTGGCGATGGCGCGGGCGCTGACGCCCTGCCGGTGCAGGCCGACCACCTGCTCGTAGCGGGCCAGCCGCCGCTGACGCCTGGCCCGAGTGATGAACGTCAATTAGAAGTCCTGGCGCATTGCCTCACGAGATTCCTAACTTTTAGCAGGTTGTTGCCTCATCAAGAACCTAACCCTAACCAGTGGCTGTCGCATTCGCTCAAGCCGCTGGAGGGACAACATGAGGCAAAAGATGAGCTTGACCACACGCAAAGAACTGATCGGCAGTGTCGCGCCGGGCTACCGGCGGGCCACCGGGCGACAGAAGGGACGCATCCTCGATGAGTTCGTTGCCGCCACCGGCTACGCCAGGAAGCACGCCATCGCCGTACTCGGACGCGGCGACACCGCCGGTCCTCCCTCCTGCCGACGTCGGAAACGCCGCTATGACGACGCGGTGCTCGCCGCCTTGGTCGCCCTCTGGCGCGCCGCCAATGGCATCTGCGCCAAGCGGCTCGTCCCCTTCCTGCCCGAACTGGTGGAGGCCCTGGAGCGGGGCGGGCATCTGTCACTGGCCCCCGACGTCCGGGACAGGCTGCTCGCCATGAGTATCGCCACCGCGGACCGGCTCCTGGCACCCGAGCGCCGCAAAGACGGGCGGGGCGTGGGCACTACCCGGCCCGGTCCGCTCCTCAAGCGCCAGATCACCGTGCGCACCTTCGCCGATGCGTACCTTCGCCGACTGGGACGACGGTCAGCCCGGCTTCTTGGAGATCGACCTGGTCGCCCACTGCGGCCAGTGGGCCGGCGGCTCGTTCCTGAACACCCTGGTGCTGACCGACGTGGCGACGGGGTGGACCGAGTGCCGCCCGCTGCTCCACCGCAGTGAGGCCGGCGTCACCGACGCGATCACGCAGGTGCGCCAGTCCTTGCCCTTCTGCGTCCGAGGCCTGGACACCGACAACGGTAGCGAGTTCATCAACTACGAGATGCTCCGCTACGCTGAGATTGACGCTCATCACGCACGGCAGGCGTCGGCCCCGGGCTGCTCCTGCTTAGCAAGCGAGCTTTAGAGGCGGCCTCAGCACGTTTTCTCGCGTTCTGATTTCGCCAGCAGACTCTATGCTCCTGCGGGGCACCGCCGGGAATGAAAATGGGCTATTTTCGGAGCAGTATCAAATATGCGGATCAACCGTTTACCATGAACGTTCACAGCTTCGCGTATCGGACACGTAGCGGACACGCAGCGGGTCCGCGGCCGCCGGGGAGACAATGGGGTGGCCTCCGTAACGGGTAGGGACCGAGGTCGCCGCCCGGTCATCAAGCGGGAGCAAACCACGGGGACTTCACGGCCCAAAAGCCGAGGACGGCTTACTCGGTCTCGGAACAAGGCACGGGGAACGGGTCAGCGCCATGTGTGTGTCGGGTCAGCGCCGCGCTGGCGTGTCGTCATACCCCAACTCCCGGGGGTCGTGCGTGCTCTTCACCAAATCTCCCTCCAACACGAGCCCGTGACAGAATCTACCCTGGCGGCTGCGAATCAGCCAGAGGGGGCGCTCGGCGTTTCCGGCAGTGACACCGTCATCGTCGTAAGGCCTGCGTCCGGCGGCGCGGCCGTTCCACTCGATAGGGCTGCGGCACCCCTCCGTGGTGTCGAACCGGCGGTAATCGGGCACGTAGGCCGCCGCCCACAGGTCCGGGGCATGGGCGAATCGGCCCAGGCCCGGCCGCAGCAGCGACAGCAACTCCCCGTAGGAGTGGACGTTGGGCACCGCCTGATGGTTCGTCACGTACTCCCGAAGTGCCCGCCGCAGATCGGAGTCCTCCAGGTAGTAGACTCGTGTTGCGTAGACCTGGGCCTCCAGCCCCGGGTAGGGGCGGGACGGGATCAGCAGCACCGCCAGCCCCACCGGTACGCCCGCCAGGTGGACCGCCAGGCAGCGGGAGACGACGTGCCAGGGGCGCGGCGGCGTCGGGCCTCCCGCCGTGGCCTCCTGCCCAGGCGAGGCGTTCCCGCCCTTGCCCCAGTTCGCGGCCTTGCCCCAGAAGCGCGCCTCGGCCAGGGCCGAGAGGACCCCGAACCCGGTGAACAGCAAGAGGGATCGGCCAAAAGGGTCGGGGTTCAACTGGTTCCCATAGAAACCCAGGAAGGCGCAGGCGATGCCGGAGAAGAGGCCGCGGATGAGGGCCGTGACGGTGTTGGCCTTGAGGGAGCAGCCCAGCGCCCGCGCGGGGGGGATCCGCAGCCACCAGCCCATGGCAGCCGCCTCAAAGGCGACCGTGACGGCGACGTAGGCCAGCCAGGGTCCCCAGTCGAATGTGGCGAGCGCCAGGCCCATGGCCCCGTTGGCTGAGGCCGGCGCGGGCATCAGCAGTCACACAAGAGCGAAGAGGAGCGGTCGGAACCTGCGCACACGGTCAGTGAGGTAATCCATGGTGTGAACGTTCATGGCTGAGTAAAGATGACCCGCTCACAGCCCGCGTTGTCGCAGAAGAAGCGGCGGGCCGTGAGCCTCAGGCGGACGGCGATGGCCCGCCGGGGCAGGTCGGCGACGGTCCTCTCGTAACGGCTGTGGACGCGCGAGGGAGTGGTGGCCGCAGAGGGGACAGGCTGCCCCTGGCTGGACGCTCGTGAGCCGGAGCGTGCGGGCACCCCCGGCCGGGGCGATGCACTCCAGGTGGAGTAGGTTCGGGGCGGGCAGCAAGGTGGTCTCCATGCCGCAGGTTTCGCCACGGCTGAGGCTCTTCCTGCTATCGAGCAAGCATCAACTCATCAAATGCGCGGGAGAACCACTTTTACAAGGCGTATGACAGCGGAAGCCCTGCCGACGCAGAGGGCCCCGCTTAGACCATCGCGGATATGGGGGGGCCTTCGTCATAGCCGTCAGGGGCACCCGCCCGACGCTGGCTAAGAAGATTCTGCCCCATCAAAGCCTGCTTTTTGGGCCATCGGGTGGCTCACAGTTACGGCGCATAGTGGCTCATCTGCAATCGGCGTTTGACATCTGGTTGGCGGACACAATAGGCGAAGCTGGAGCGCCCCAGGCTTGCTAGCCTACCGCCGGTGGCAAGCGCGTCTCTGGGAAAGGCCCAGGCGAATCATCAGGACGGCTCCCGCCCGCCTCTGCGGGGCTCCGGTCAGTTTTTTGCCAGCACTTGCCTCATGACATCGACTTCGAGGTCACGCTCGGCGAGGAGCCGCTTGAGGCTTCATTGAGGTGAGGCGGGCGTTCTCGGATTCGAGTTCCTTGATCTGCCGGGCTTCGGGCACATCCAGGCCGCCGAACCCGCGGCGCCAGATGTAGAAGGTGTTCTCGGCGCTGCCATATTCTTTGCAGGGCGCAGTGATCGGCTTCTCGCCGCGCTCGGCCTGCTGCAAAATGCGGACGATCTGTTCGTCCAAGGGCCGTGGTTTCTTCAAGAGACTCTCCATTTTCTAGGAAGAGTCTAACCTTTTCCGTGGCCCCATTTCCGGGGGAGCAGGTCACACGTACGGCCACACTGGCTCTGGTCGCGGATCAGGGTGAGAAGGGAATGGCCACACTGGCCCCGGTTGCGGATCACAAGGATCTGTAATCGAGAGGGCAGGCGGATACGGGAAAGGAAGATAAAGGTTCAGTTTGCCTTCGAGCTTACAGATCTTTTCCGCTCGGGCCTGCCATTTCCCTACCACGTTTTCGAGTGGGCCCTGCCAATAATACATAACACAATTGCCACACCGCAGGCAACATGACCGAGTGTATTGGGGTGAGTCACCCTCCCCAACCACATCCCTGTCGCAGCTCCAGCCAATCCGATCAAAGCAACTCTGTGTTTTCCAGCATCTTAAAGCAGCGGTTGCCACGTTTGTTCCGCTACATAGGCCGTTCGCAATTTGCGCGATCCGCTCATATAGCATATTGGCAATCGAATCCACGTTCGTCAGGCATGCCAATGCGCATGATCTGGCCGAGAGGCCCGCCGGATCGGAAAGACCTACGGGTTTGTTAAGTACATATTGATACGCGTTTGCCTCATGTCGGAGGCTCGCCGCAGCTACTTGCTGCACCAACCTTGTTTGCCCAAGCCGGTGAGCAATGGGATCCCTGCTGGCCCACCGCCCCTTCTGGGCGTCCAGGTGCCTTGCTCTCACGTACTCCCTATTCGCGCCGTCGCGCCGGTAGCCCGCCTGCCCCCCGAACCGGTACGGGTTCACCGTCGTTCCCGCCATCTCCGTCCCCCTCCCGCCTTCGCGGCTACTCCGTCTCCCCTGCCAATCCGTCTCCCGACCCGCCAGCGCCCGGGCGTGTCGGCGCCCGCCCCCTCAGCACGAGGAGCCCGGGCCCGCCCCGCCGGCCGGCGGTCAGCCGGCGGTCAGCACGAGGAGCCCGGGCCCGGCGGCGGCGGCAGCGAGGTCCCCCCCGACACCTCCAGGTCGATCGAGTAGACCTGGCACCCCCCCTGGTTGTCGTTGACGTCCACCCAGATCCCGTACTGACCCAGCTGGGCGTCCGAGGGCGGCCGCACCGTCACGAACGCGCCCCCCAGGCGCAGGTCCGCCGTGATGTTCCAGTACAGCTGGGGGCCCTCCCCCGCGTACCGGACGTAGTCGCCCTGGCCGCACTGCGTGGGCTGCGGGTTGTAGATCAGGAAACTCGACGTCCCCCCGGCCACTGCGTTCATCCTGTGCCTCCTTCTGCCGTCTCACCCGGCAGGCCCTCGCCCGCCAATCGCTCTACCGCCAAACTCCCGCACGTCAAACTTCCGGGCGAACGCGCCCGAGCCCCACCTCGGAAATCCTCCACGGGAACCCGGTCCTCCGAGGGGAACCGCGCACCCAGCACTCCCCAGCGATCTGGCGGCCCCTCCACCGGGACGCCACGCCTTCCGCTCCGCTCTCAGCCAACCTCCAGCGGCGTGCTATCCCTTCTCCTCGCCGAACGCCGTGGAGACGTAGGCGTCCGTCACGGCCCCCTGCCCGTCCGTCAGTGCCCGCGCGTTGGCCGACGGGTCGAACACGAAGAAGCTGCTCGCACTCCCCCGCCGCTGGCTCACCAGGCCGCCCCAGTACCCTGAACTGTCGGTGTAGTGCGCCTGCGTGTTCCCGGACCCGTCCGTGTCCAGCAGCACGTTCTGGCCGTCCCAGACGAACTGTGTCGTGAAGGTCATCGTCACCAGCGTCCGCCGCAGCCCGTCCGCCGCGTAGGCATACGTCTCCGCCGTCCTGTCCGGCAGCGCCATGAGCGTCAGCCAGTTTTCCGAGCCCCGCTCGTGTTCAGGCCAGCGCATTTTCTCACATTACTGATCTCACCAGTGTTATCAAACCCGCGGATGAATCATCTAGACTCGGCAAATGATAATAGCGATCAAACCAACCCGGACTAGCCCTTTGGACGCTTGGATCGTGTGATCATAACCCTTACGCCAGCTTCAAGCAGATCGAAAAGAAAGCCTATCACCAGAGCAAAACCAGCGATTATTAAGATCTGCAACATGACACTTAAGGAACTGAGCCAATACCTGTCAACAATCACAGCCAAGATTGCGCCTATCGCTCCACGAATATAGCTAACAACAGGGAGATTCATGGCCTTCTACCTTTAGAAACGAGTGCTAGCATGGTAACGGAATTTATTGCGTTTTTAGGCAGCCTTCTTGGAGCGGGTGCGCCAGAGCCTAGTACGCTCGGCGTTGTGCTTCTCGAACAGGAACAGGAACTGCTTACGCACGTTGCCGAAGATTCGTGCCGGTACCCACTGTATTGGCTTCACCATGCCGGACTATCGTTGCCGCCATTTCATGGTCCACGCCTCCTACGGTCTGGCCGCTACTTTGCTCTGGCCCGGCGGAGCAGCCTGCCAGAACTGGCGGGCTTGGCCCAGGACAAGGCGGCTGTGGCGGAGGGGCTGGCCTCGGAATGGAGCAACGGGCAGACGGAGGGCCAGGTGAACCGGCTGAAGATGCTCAAGCGTTCTATGTACGGGCGCGCGGGCTTCGATCTGTTGCGGGCGCAGGTGCTGGCCCCCGGCTAATGGGGCATCTTTCCGCTGTCCCGCCTGCCTGCCTGGGCTTCATCAGAATTGCGGATCAATCATTTCCTCATGAGCGTTGACAGGTGTCTTTAGGGTTTGTGCTTCGGCTGTGACACGCTCAAGCGCGCCTACCTGCTGGTGGCCAGTATCTTCCGATCTGCCTTCGCCCTCCTACACCGCCTAGCCGCCCTGGTGGGGCGAATGACAGGCCACCCTCGGCCTCCAGGGCCTGAGCGGGCGGCTGTACCTGATGGACGGCCTGCCCGTGCCCGACTCAAGCCCATCAGCCACGGGCGGGTGCGCCTCTTGCACTAGGAAGGAGCCTACTTCGCTAACGCAGTTGGACGCAAGGGCAGCATGGGCTGATTCTTCGGCTTCAAGCGGCACGCCCTGGTCCACCACAGCGGAGCGATCCTATCGGCCGTGCGGCAGAAAATGATCCAGCCGCTGATCCCCGAGATGGTTCAGCCGGGGGCCCGAACCTTGGTGGACGAGTACGCCATCTACGCCCGTCTGCCGGAGTGGGGCTATGAGCACGGAAGCCTCTACCACGCGCGACGCTGGGACGCCGCGATGAGGACGGCGAGGCTCCTGCCGGGTGCATGTCAACATTCTTGAGGGCTTCTGGCCGCTGCCGCACTCCTGGCTGCCCCGTGCCGGAGCGTCTCGCAGGAGCACCCCCCGCTATGCCTGGGCTTCGAGTTTTTCCACAACGCCCGTAGGCGTGGAAAAACTCTGCTCGGCCCTTGATCGGGCTACTGCTGACGTAGCTCCTCGAAAATTCGTTACGAGCGACAAAGTTATTTAAACCTATCACTCATTTGCGCGCAAGTAGCAACAATAGCTCCGATACCGCCGAGGATCCCTCTCAGACAAGCAGTGTTACAAGCTGATTGCGCGAGAATGCCCTTTATACAACTCCAAGCACAAGGAACAAAGGTTGTTTCCTCGTCGATTGCACTTGCAGCCGCACATAAAGGTATAAACCCTAAAACTTGGATTTTACAGAGTATAGGCAGGGCAATCCAGCAGCCTGCAGCGGCATTCTTAAGATAAGATCTTAGACATTTCTCGAAACCATCTAAGGAGAATAAACCGCTAGGATCAACATAGGACGCAGGATTGTTGCTTACGTATCGATATAAGTTGGCCTCTGTTAAGAAGTCTACAACTGGATCTCTGCTGATCCATCTTCCCCTGTTCGTGTCTAGATGCCTGGCGCGGACGTAGACGCGGTTGGCCCCGTCACGCCGGTAACCGACGTGTCCACCGAACAGGTACGGGATCGTGGCGCTCCCGATGTTCTTCTCCTCGCCGAAGGCTGTGTAGACGTAGCTGTCCGTCACACCGCCGCCGATTGCAGTCAAGATACGGGTATTAAGCGACGGGTCAAATCCGGGGAACTGACTCACCCCGCCCTGACGTACCGAAACAAGGTTACCCCAGTCGCTGGGAAAGCCGGTGTTTTGCAACCGCGTAACTCCGCTCCCGTTCGTCTCTAGCAGAAGATTCAACCCGTCCCATACGAACTGCGTTGTCCCCGTCGAAGCCGCCAAGCTCCGCCGCAGCCCATCCGCCGAATAGGCATACGTCTCCACCTGGCCGCTGGGCAGCGCCAGGCCCGTCAGCCGGTTCTCCGCGTCCCAGGCGTAGCTCGTCAGCGACCCGCCCGCGTTGACCAAGAGTCGGTTGCCGTTGGCGTCGTAGCTGTGGGTCGTGACCGTCGTCCCCATCCGCTCCATCAGCAGCTCGTTGGCCGGCCCGAATGTCGAAACTGTCACCACGCCCGCGTCGGTCGTGCCCGTCCGGTTGCCCAGCGGGTCGTAGGCGTAAGTCACGGAGAAGGGCGTCGTGCCGCCGCGCTGCTCGCTCACCAGCTGGTAGGCCGCGTCGTAGCCGTAGGTGGTCACGCTCCCGTCCAGCTCCGCCAGCGTCAGCCGGTTGCCGGCGGTGTCGTAGGTGGACGTGTAGACCGCGCGCCCCGCCCCGGACGCCGTGACGTTCGCCAGGAGCACCTCACGGCCGGCCGGGTCGTACACGTGGCTGACCGTCACGCCATTGCCCAGCGTCTTGACCAGCTCCCGGTCTAGCGCGTCATAAGAGATGGTCGTGGCCTCGCCGAAGGGGTTAGCGATCCGGGCCAGCCGGTTCTGGGAGTCGTAGGCGTAGGTCGTCGTGCCGCCGTCCGGATCGAGCAGGGTCGTGCGGTTGCCAGCGGCGTCGTAGGCGTAGGTCAGCGCCTTGCCGGTCGGGTAGAGGACCGAGGCCGGCCGGCCGTCACGGTCGTAACTGTACGACGTCACGCCGGTGGAGTCCTGCATGGTCGCCTGCTGGCCGGCCGGGTCGAAGGTGTAGGTGACACGGGTGCCGTCTCGGTAGAGCCGGCCCGCCTCGCGGTTGAGGGCGTCGAAGGTGTAGGTGGTCGGCCAGTTCCGGGCATCCACGCGCAGGACACGGTTGACCGCACCATCATAGGAGTAGGAGATGAACACCCCCAGTGGATCTTGGCTGGATAATAGGCTACTTCGGTGATCGTACGTGTTGGTTGTGCGGTTGCCCAGGGCATCAACCACTGCCAACATGCGCCCGGCCAGGTCATAGACCACTGTAGTCGTATACCCGAGCGGGCCCACGCTCGCCACCGGGCGCGTCAGTAAGTCATACAGCGTTGTCGTAGTGTGCCCCAGCACGTCGACCGAGGCGACGGCAAGCCCAGAGAGGTCGTAGACCGTGGTGGTGGCGTGCCCGAGCGGGTCCACGCTTGCCACCGGCCGGGAGGCGACATCGTAGACCCTGGTGGTGGTGTGCCCCAGCGCATCAACCGTGGCGACCTGGCGGCCTGCGGCGTCGTAGGCGGTGGTGCTCACGTTCCCCAGCGGGTCCGTCACGCTCACCATCCGCCCCAGCGGGTCATATGCACGGGTCGTCACGTGCCCGAGCGGGTCCGTCACGCTCACCGGCTTGTCCCAGACGCCGTAGGTGGCCGTCGTCCGGTTCCCCAGCGCGTCGATGAGGATCGTCCGATTCCCGTTGCTGTCGTAGCCGCTGGTGGTGGTGTGCCCCAGCGGGTCCGCCACCGAGACCACCCGGTTCTGCGCGTCGTAGATCCAGCTAGTGCGGTTCCCCAGCGGGTCCACCGCGGCGATGACGTTGCCCCCCAGGTCATAGACGCTCGTCCACACGTGCCCCAGCGGGTCCGTGACCCCCGTCCGGTTCCCGAACCCGTCGTACCCGTACGTGGTGGTGTTGCCCAGCGGGTCCGTCGTCGAGGTGCGCAGGCCCCGCGCGTTGTAGGCGTAGCTGGTCGCGTTCCCCAGCGGATCCACCGATGCCTGCAGCCGCCGCAGCGCCCCCGTCGTGTCGTAGGGACTGCCCGCGTACCCGTAGACGTAGCTGGTCGTGCCCCCGTCCGCCGCCACCACCGCCACCGTGTTGTTGTAGGCGTCGTGGACGTACGTGGTGGTCCGCCCCAGCGGGTCGATCGTGGCCGTCGGGTTGAAGGAGCCGTCGTAGTTGGTCGTGGTGACCGCCCCCAGCGGGTCCTGCTGCGAGACCAGCCGCCCGTCGGTGCGCACGAAGGTGCTCACGTTGCCCAGCGGGTCCTGCGTCCCCAGCAGCGTGGCGGCGATCCCCAGCGCGTGGGTGGTCACGTGCCCCAGCGCGTCCGTGACGCTCATCGTGCCCGTCCCGTAGGCGTAGGTCGTCGTCCCCACCCCCGCCACCGTCCGCGCCGCCACCCGGTTGCTCCCGTCGTAGGCGTAGCTGGTCCCGTAGCCGTTGGGGTCCACGATCCCCGTCAAGAGCGGCAGGTTGTTGTACTG
This sequence comes from Armatimonadota bacterium, assembly GCA_019239955.1. Classification (GTDB taxonomy): domain Bacteria; phylum Armatimonadota; class Armatimonadia; order Armatimonadales; family Capsulimonadaceae; genus JAFAZD01. The sequence goes on from JAFAZD010000348.1 coordinate 58,949, forward strand.
GTACTGCGTGATGCAGCCCGACGGCCCCTGCACCTGCGCCAGCAGCGGCTTGCCCGGCACCTGGGACGTGTTGTACGTGAAGGTCGTGTACCGCCCCGCCCAGTCCTCGACGGCCTGCAGCAGGCCCCCGCTGTAGCTGAAGGTCACCAGCCGCCCCGAGGCGTCCTGGAGCGTGCTCAGCAGGCCCGAGCTGTAATTGAAGGTGTGGGTGTTGCCGCCCGGCTCCTGCACGTAGGCCACCGAGGTGACCTGCCCAGTGGTGTCGAGCGGGTAGGCGGTGGTCACCCCGTCGGGGGTGGTCTCCTTCCAGTAGGCGTGGGTGGTGTCCTGGATCAGAGTGTTCAGAAGCCCCACCGTCTGGGGGGCGAAGCCGGCGCCGGTGTTCAGGTAGCTGACGACGCCGCCGTTGCCGCGGGTGAGGGTGACGACGGCGCCGGAGGCGGGGGAGGAGGCCTGGGCGAGCAGGTTGGTGGAGAGGGTGCGGCCGTAGCCGAAGGGGCCGTTGTAGGTGGTGTTGGCGTTGTAGAAGTAGGCGACGTCGACGTCGAGGCCGACGGAGGGCAGGTGGATCTCGGGGTCCACGAGGAGGGAGCCGTCGGGCCGGGGGTGCGGGCGGTAGGCCTCCTCGTTGGGGCGGGCCTCCCGGTTAGAGCGGACCTCCTGATTGGAGAGGCCGGGGCGGCTACCCCCGCTCCCGCCGGGGGAGGCGCCCGCGCTCCCGCCGAACCCGCCCGCCAGGCAGGCAGCGCGCAGGACGCCCAAGCCGTCGCCACGTCCGGTCCCCTCGGATTCCGGGGGCGTCATCCCGTCCGTCATCGTCACCCTCCCGTCCGCCATCGTCACCCCTACCTTCCCGCCGGTGCGGCGGCGTCTGACACCGCCGCATTCTGGAACATGAGCTACTGTTCCGCGTTAACTGTTCCGCATTAGCCGTAGTTCGTTGTCTGGGTTAGTTGTGTCTGGGTTAGTTGTCTGTGCAGACCGTCCTGTGTTACTTGTGTCGCTGTTATACTAACGGCGTGTCAAAACTTCACATTGCGGTCTCTCATTGTGAGGCTGCAACATGAACTTCTCATGCGCCGACAGTATACTTGTGCCGCTTGAGGCCCAGCGGAATGAACCGGAGGCCTTGAAGCCATAGACCGGCGGGGTCGACTGGCGGCAAGGGATGCACCGGCGGCCCCCCGGCGCGTCGCCTAATAACGCGCGATGGGCGGCGGCCCGGGGGTGCCGAGGCCGCCGGAGCCGAAGGGGTCACCAGGGCCGAAGCCCGGCGGACCGCCAAAGCCAAAGCTCGGCGGACTGCCAGGGCCGAAGGGACCACTGCCGCCGTGGCCGCACACCGGACATGTCGTCGGCGCGCCCGGCGGGGCGGCGGGGGCGGCGTAAGGACCGTAGGGGCTGAGGAAGGGGCCGCCGGTCGGGCTCGGGTAGGGGCTGCCGTAGGCAGCGGCGGCGACCGCGCTCCCGCCGCCGCAGTTGACGCAGACGGGCGCCGCCGTCACGTTCCCGCCTGGATCAGCGCCAGGGCCAACGCTCATGGACATCCTCCTAATCTTCCTAAATCTTCTACGTAAACCTTCTTCCCGTACTAAACCGTCACCGAGCCTCCCGAGGGACCGGCGGCGTCCGCCGCGACAGCCTCCGCCGGGACCATCCCCGCGGGAAGTGTCTCAGCCGGGAGCGTCTGCGCCTGGGCCAGCGCCTCCCGCAGCGCCTTCACGGCCAGCACCGGGCAGTGCTCCCGCCCCAGCGGCATCTTCCCGATCGAGGACTCGATCAGCGCCCCGTCCAGCGCCGCCGCCCCCGCCAGCGTCTTGCCCGTCACCCACCCCGCCACGAACTCCCCGCACGCCGCCGCCGCCGGGCACGGGTAGGTCTGGAACCGGGCGTCCACGACGCGCCCCCCGCGGACCTCCAGGGCCAGCAGCATGAAGGGACCCTGCCCCGCCGTCCCCTCCCGGCCCACCAGGTACGTCCTGCCCGGGCCCATTGCGTCCGTCTTGCCAGGCGGTGAGCCGCCGTCCGCCATCGCGGCCTTCCCGCCGATGTCACCACCCGCGTCCGATGTCATCTGTCATCAGGCCTCCGAGGCCACCGCCCGCCGATGTCACCGTCGCCACGGGCGGCGGAGCCGGGACCGCGATAGCGGGCATCCCTACGCCCGCCCCGGCGTAATTTCCAGTACGATTATTTCTGAGACAATGATAACAGCAAAGCGCGATTGAGTCAAGGGATTTACCAAAAGTTTTTCAATTATTTTTTCACAGGCAATGGATCATCCCGGTGCGCCTTCAGCGCGACCGACAGCGGCAGGGCCCGGCTGGGCACGTGCTACGACCGGGAAGCAACCCCCTGTCCGCGGTCAAACCGGCGAGTGCCGCCGTATGCCCGCCCCGCCGCCTGCACAGGGAAGAGGACGATGCGGCCCGTGATGCCCAGGAAGCGGACGATGCCGATGCTTCGGGCCTCGTCATTGTCAAAGCCGGGGGCGGGATGCCGCCGGGGCCCATGCCTGCCCGACGGATCCCGCTCGGTTCACACCCTCTTTGCCACCATCCCGGGCCGTCATTCGGTCTCCCGCACGGCTTTGAAGAAGAGTAGGATGTTTATTTGCCTGACTGCCGTGACTGAGTGTCGGCCTCTTCAATGGCCCGCCGATAAAGCCCATGTTCACGAACGGCGTCGCCTCGCTTGGAACGGCGTCGCCTCGCTTGAACAGCAGCAGCCCTTCCGTCGCGACTAGGGTTGTCCCGGCCAAGGCCGTCTCGGTGTTGTCGCCGGAGCCGCCGACGTCAGTGTGACGGAAGATCGCTTCCACCTCATCCAGTCGTCCTCCTCATCCAGTCGTCCTCAGGTATGCGAGCGCCACCGTCAGGCCATTCATCCGCCCCCGGTCATCCGCCCCCGGATCATCGGGGCTCGCCTTGGCACTGATCTTGCCATCCACCCGCTCGCCTCGAAATCCTGGAGCGGCACCGCGGCCGGGCATGATCCCGACGTAGCCGGCTCGAGAACGGCCCATCGAACGGTCAGAGCCAGCTCTTGCAGTGGCACGAGGCCTCCTGCCAGGCGGCCTTACCGCAGGATCACCAGGCATGTGCCTCGAACGAGCGCGGGACTCGCAAGCTGTCTGGGGCGAGGTCGAACTCATCGAACTCCGGGAGACGCCGCGACGCTCCAGTCGGCCCGCGCCACGGCGTTGTCGGTGGACTGTTCGAGGCGGCGCCGGAACAGGTGCGGGCGGGGAGAGCACCCCCCGACTTCGGGTTAAGAGTCGCCAGGCGCTCGCCAGCTTAGCGGTCCTGGTTGAACGTCAGGCTGGCTTTGATCAAGGCTGGCTTTGATCAGTCGCCGCACCTCCTGGGGGTCGTCCTCGGCCTTCTCGGCCAGCGTCGGCACGAACACCTGGTGGGCCTCCAGCAGCGTCACCAGGATGCGGGCGTAGTAGGCGCCCGGCCTCTCCACGACGCCCTTCTTCCCCTCCTTGGCCAGGCGCTGGCGGGTGAGGTGGAGCGCCTGCCCCGGCAGGTCGCGCAGGCCGTGCTGCTCGCAGACCGAGAGCAGCTGGCGGTGGCGGCGCTCGCTGCCCAGGTCGTGCAGCTCGGCGGCCAGGGCGGCGGCCTGCCTGTCCAGGACCTCGGCTTTCAGGTTGCGCGGCCTCGGCTTCCGGGAGGCGGACTGCCCCGGCCCGGTGCTCCCCGTTTCGTTCGGGGGTTCCTCGAAAGGAGTGAAAAGATTGGGCTTCCCAACGTTCAACGTTAGTTCGTTAGGATTCTCTTCCGAGTATCCTCCAGACTCTGTCGGGTCAATTTGACCCGACGCTGGGGTCAAATTGACCCCCATAGGGGGCCGGCGTCGGGTCAATTTGACCCCAGCCTCACTCTGAGCCAGCGCCGGGTCAATTTGACCCGGCGCAAGTTCGGCCTCCCGTTCGGGTCGCACTGCGGCGGGCGCAACCTGTTTTGCCCGCCGCTTGGCGGCCGTCACGGCGTCCTCGCCGCCCGGCTGACCGGCCCCCTTTTCGGCGCGGGCCTCCGCCTCTCGGACGTAGGCGGCGACGCGCGGCCAGTCCTCCTCATGCACGGGGTCGTCCATGGCGATCCGGTAGGAGTTGGAGTCGCGGCGCACCCCGCCCCGTCCGCCGCCGAGCCGGTACTCCTGCTGCGGCTCGACGAAGCGCCGCAGCGCGGCGTTGTGCGCCAGCTCCCGCTTGACGGTCGCCTCGGAGACGCCGACGGCGCCGGCGATCTCCGCCCGGCTGACCTGCCAGTGGTTGCGGCACTCGCCGGTGCGCCGGTCGTGGTAGCAGTGGGCGCGCAGGTAGAGCAGGATCTGCAGCCCCGTCCCGCCCAGCAGGCGGGACCAGCGCTCGACCAGGTACCGCGAGCAGAAGACGAGCCGGTTCGGCTCCGTGACGGCGTTGACCGCCGAGTGGTAGAACGGGGACAGCGTGATCACACTCCGGCTGTCCATGGGCGCTCCTCCTGGGGGCGTCGCCCCCGTCATCGTCGTTTCCTCGCGTCGCCGTCCGCCGCACCCCCCGCGGGGGTACGGCCTCATACCGATGTCCCGAAACTGTCAATTTGAATTGACAGTTTCCGCCGCCCGCCGACCCGAATGGAGGTCATCCCCCCTGAGCAAGGTGTCGCGGGCTGCCCCTGCGTGGTGCCGCGACGGCGCGGCGGGCGACGGTCATGTCCCGTCGCCCGCCACCGGGTGTGCCGCCAGCGAAGTCCGGCGGCGCTCCCCGGCCGTCCCGCCGCCGTCCGCAGGGACGCCGGGAGGCTCCTCTAACAGGGTGCCGGGAGGCTCCTCGCCCAGCGCCTCCCGGAGCAGGGAGCGCTCCTCCGGCGTCAGCCGGCCGCCGGCCGCCGCCTCCAGCGTCCGGCGGACGAACGGCTTCAGGGCGGTCCCGTCCGCGCCCGCCGCGCCGGCCGGCGCGTCACTGGCCGCTCCGCCCGCGCCGGCCGGCGCGGCGGGCTGCCCCTGGCCGGTGCGCTCCTGGATCAGGCCGCGCAGGCGCGCGACGGTCAGCGCGCAGCCGCCCACGCGCCGCCCCTCCGGGCGGGCCGCCTGGCGGGCGAGGGCGACGAGGTCGTCCTCCGCGAGGCTGTCCTGGGCCCGCTGGAGGAGGATGCCGTGGCTGCCGCTCAGGCGCCCGGCCTCGATCAGGGCGGCGACGGGGCCGGGCAGGGAGGCCAGGTTGAACAGGTCGTGGATGCGGGCGCGTCCGAGGCCGACCTCGGCGCCGACGTCGTCCCAGGTGACCTTGTGGTTCTGGGCCTTGCGGATCTCGTACAGACGCCGCAGGGCGCGGCCCTTCTCGATGTCCGTCAGGCCCGCGCGCAGGATGTTCTCGGCGAGCTGCGCCGCCTGGACGTCCTCGTCGGCCAGGTCGCGCACGCGGGCGGGGATGCGGACCCGGCCGGCCATCCGGGCGGCCCGCCAGCGCCGCTCGCCGGCCACCAGGCGGTAGGGCCCGCCGGGGGCGGCGGGGGGCCGCACCAGGACCGGCTGGAGGACGCCCCGGCGGGCGATGTCGTCCGCGAGGGCGCGCAGCTCGGCCTCGTCGAAGTGGCGGCGCGGCTGCCCGGGGTCGGGCGCGATCTCGTCCAGGAGCAGGTCGCGCGCGTCGGTGGCGACCCCGGCGTGGGCGCGGTCGCCCTCCTCGAGCAGGCCGGCGGCGGCGGCCACCGTGTCCGCGAGGCCGGCGCGGAGCCGGTTCCGGGACGAGGGCGACTCAGTTGCCGGTGATCTCGACGACACTGCTGATGACCTCCTCCGCCAGGGCGTGGTACGGCTCCGCCTCGGGCAGGCCGGAAAAGACGATCGGGGCGCGCGCGGCGGTGGAGCCGTCCACCGCGGTGCGCTCGGGGATCACCGTCTGGAACATCCGCTTGCCGAAGATGGCGGTGGCCATCTCCATGATGGCCGCCGCGTTGGCCGTGCCGGCGCGCTGGCGGTTCAGGACCCCGCCCAGCACGTGGATGGGGTGGCGGGACAGCTCGGCGCAGCCCTTGCGGGTGTTGAGGAGCTGGCGGACGCCCTCCAGCGAGAACGCGCCGTCGATCGGGATCAGGACGGCGTCGGAGGCGACCATGGCGTTGATGGAGAGCAGGCCGAGCGACGGGGGCGAGTCGACCAGGATGAAGTCGTAGTCCGCGCGCACCTCGTCCAGCGCCTTGTCGAGCTTCATCTCGCGGCCCATGGTGTTCTGCACGACCATCTCGGCGGCGGCGAGGTTCAGGTGGGAGGGCGCCAGGAACAGGTTCGGGTGCTGGGCGGCGGGGCGGATGATCTGGGCGATCTGCCGGGTCGGCCCGGAGACCTCGTAGCCGAGGACGTCCGCGACCGAGGCCTCCAGGTCGTTCCAGAGGACGCCCAGGCCGAACGAGCAGTTGGCCTGGGGGTCGAAGTCCACGATCAGCACGCGGTAGCCCTGGGTGGCGAGGGCGCCGGCCAGGTTGATCGTGATGGTCGTCTTGCCGACGCCGCCCTTCTGGTTGACGAGCGCGATGGCGGTGGTCGCCTTGCGCTTGCGGCCGGAGAGCATCTCGCGCAGGCGGCCGAGGTCCTCGGCGGTGTAGATGCGCCGCTTGCCCTCGCGGATCGACGGGGCGGCGTCGCCGCGGCGGTCCATGCGCCGCAGCGTCTCGGGCGAGATCCCCAGGACGTTGGCGGCCTGCGTGACGGTGAAGTTTTCGATCGGACGGCGGCGGACAGCCATCGGCGACCCTCCCGACCGGACCGCGCGGCGGGGGCGCGGTCGCGGGCAGTGCGTGTCTGCAGTGCGTGTCTTCGGCGCGGGGCGGCCAGGGAGTCCTGGCGGGACATCTAGGGAGTCCTGGCGGGACGTGCGGGCCGCCGCCGCGGGTATGCGGACATTATAGCGGCCCGGCGCCCGCTTGTCAAGGGCTTTGCGCCGTCAAGTTAAACATTTTTTTCTTGAGTGTAACCGGGAGGCGGAAAACCCGGCGGAAACAGGCGCTAAAACATAAACAGCCCCGTAATTTATATAACGGCGCGGCCGGCGGACGTCCTTTCTCACGGAGGCCTGCCCGGCCGCTCGGCGGGGAAGTGTCAATTCAAATTGACAAAGCGCGGCTTTCTTGGGCGTGGGCGGCAGGGGCCTTCACCGAAAGTCTCCCTGCGGCCGCGCTGTGGCCGCAGGCCCTCACGCGGCCGCCTGACGACGGGGCCGTCCCGTGGACTCACGTCCGTTGCAGCGTCCCCGGCTTGAGGGAGGAGCGACCTCCATCCGCCCGGCCGCGCCGCCGGTCTCGCGCTCCCAGCGCCAGAGGATGAGGCCGCAGTACTCCGGGCTGATCTCCATCATGCGACAGACCCGCCTGCTCTGCTCGCAGGCCAAAAGCGTCGAGCCGCTCCCCCCGAACCCGTCGAACACGAGGTCGCCCTCCCGGCTGCTGTTCCCGATCGCCCGCGCCAGCAGCGCCAGCGGCTTGACCGTCGGGTGCGGCAGCCGGTGGCGCGGGTTGGGGACCGTCCAGACGGTGTCCTGGCCCCTCCCCCCGTGGAAGGCGTGGGGCGCGCCGGGCCGCCAGCCGTAGAGGAGCGCCTCGTGGCGGGGGTGGTAATCCGCCCGGCCCAGGGCGAAGTGGTTCTTCACCCAGACCAGCTCCTGGCGGACCGGCAGCCCGGCGTCCTGGAGGGCGAGGCGGAAGGCCAGCTGGGTGGGTCCGCCGGGGGAAAAGACGTAGAAGGGGCCGCCGGGGCGCAGGGGGACCAGGGCGAGGGCGCGGGCGAGCATGTGCCGGAGGGCGTCGGGGAGCAGCGTGTCGCCGGCCAGGGGCGGGTGCGGCCGGCGGCGGGCTTCCTGGCCGCCCTTCCCCCGGCGGGCGCGTCCCTCGGCGCGGACGCGCCCGGTGTAGGCGACGCCGTAGGGCGGGTCGGTCAGCAGCAGGTCGACGGCCTGGCCGGGGGGCAGCAGGCGCCGGACCTGCTGCGGGTCGGCGCAGTCGCCGCAGAGGAGGCGGTGCGGCCCCAGCTGCCACAGGTCGCCGGGCCGCACCCGCCGGGGCACGTCCGGCACCTCGGCGCGGATGCGATCCGGCACCTCGGCGCGGATGCGAGAGGAAGTGGGGCGAGAGGGAGCGCGGGACGTCACGCCCAGGGGAGACGTCACGCCGACGGGCGGCTCCGGCCCCGGCCCGCCGGCTCCCCTGCGGGCGGCTCCCCCTCCGGCGGGGCACCCGTGCGGGCCCACCGCCCGGCCCCCTTGTCCCACCGCCACTGGTGGCCGGCGGCCCGGCGCTCCCATTCGCGCCGCGCCCGCCGGTCGCCGGGCCCGTGGATGCTCAGCGCCTCCTCCTCCCGCCACAGGCGCACCGGGTCGGGGCGGGCCGGGCGCCGGTCCGTGCCGCCCCCCCGCCCCTCGTCGGTCCTCCGCCCCGCGTCGGCGAGCAGCCGGGGGAGGGCGCGGGCGAAGGCCGCCAGGGAACACTCCGCCGGCGTCCCCGCCGGGGCGGCGCCGGCCAGGAAGCGGCCCAGCAGCGCCAGCAGGCGCCCGTGGGGGCAGCGGCGCAGCAGGGCGGCGGCGAGCCGGCCCTCGCGGCCCCAGGCCAGGGAGGGCGGGGGGGCCTGAGGGAAGGCGCGCCGGCAGGCCTGCTCGTAGGCCAGCAGGAGGCGGCGCACCTCGCCGTACTCCGTCCCCTCCGTGCCGTCCTCCGGCCCCTGCGTCGCCCCCGCCAGTTGCCCCAGGACGCTCCCCCCGGCCCCCGCCCGCCGGCCCGCATGCGTGCGCTCCCCGCTCTCGGCCGACGGGCCTTCGCGTCCCGCGCCTGCGCCCTCGGGCACCACCACTTGTGCCTGTGTGCTCTCCCCTGCCTGTGTACTTTCTTCGCTGTACCGTCCCTCTTCCGGCAGTGAACCCGCCAGGGGCTCACTGCCGGAAGGCCCTCTTTTGTTTGTGCTTTCTTTTGTTGTGCGTACTTTCCCCCCAGCGGAAGGTACGCCCGCGGCCCCGTCCCCGGGGGCGGCCCGTGTCCTTTCGGCGGTGTCCCGTCCGCCCGCCCCGTCGCCCGCGCCCTCCGTGTCCCTCCCCTCCGCGTCCCGCCCCGCCGCGTCCCTCGGCCCCGCGTCCTCCCGCTCCGTGAGCGCCGGCCCCAGGCGGAACCAGTGCCGCCCCGGGTAGCGGCGGCGCGCGGCGGGCGTGGTGAGGGGCCGACCGTCCTCGGCGAGCACCTGGACCAGCCCCCGGCGCACCAGGGCGTCCAGGGCGCGGCTGATGGGCCGGGTGGAGCGGCCGGTGCGGGCGGCCAGCTGGGCCTGGGTGAGCCAGTCGCGCTCCTTGCGGGCGCCCCCGTCCCGCCCCGGCGCGGCCTGCCAGCCCAGGGTCTGGCGGACGACCACGCAGAGCAGGCGCCACTGGGTGTCGGTGAGGGCGGGCATGACGGCGTCCAGCAGGGCGGCGGGGAAGGGGACGCTGCGGGCCGGGAACGGGACGCCGCGTGCGGGGAAGGGGACGCCGGGCCCCGGCCGGTCGGCGGGGGCCGGCCCGGGGGCGGGTTCCCGGCGGGGGGCGGCGGCCCGGATCATCCCCCCTCCCCCGGGTCCCGGGCCGGACCGCCGGGCGGCGGCCCCTCGGGCAGGGCCGGGTCGAAGGGCGGCCGTTCCTTCGGGGCCGGCGCGCCTTGGGGGAGTGGGTCCGCCTCTCCCCCGTCCTCCCCGCGCCCCGTCGGGGCTTCCGGCTTCGTCGGGGCTTCCGGCTCTGCGGGCGCTTCCGGCTCCCACGGCGCCGCCGGCCCCGGCCCGGCCTCCGGGGGGAGGCGGCGCAGGGCGGGCGGCGGGCCGTAGTCCCCGGCGATGGCGGCCACCAGGAAGCGGGCGGGACTCTTGGCCTGCCGGTAGGGCAGCCAGTCCAATTGCCGCTGCACGGCCTCGGGGGCGCGCTCCGTCACCAGGGCCAGCGCCTGCTCCCGGTCCACCCCCCGCCGCACCAGCTGCCCCAGCAGGCCCCGCCGCGCCGGCGGCAGCGCCGCCTCCCGCTCCCGCAGGCGCTCGGCCTGCTCCCCCTGCGCCTGCACGTCCCAGCCGTAGAAGCGGGCGATCTCGGCCTCCACCTCGGCGCGCGGGCGGGCGTAATGGGCGCGGGAGTAGGCGACCACCGCCTCCCGCCCGGCCACGGGCGGCGGGGGCGCGGGCGGGGCGTCCCGGAACTGCGGCGGGGCGTCCGCGAAGGCCAGCAGCGCGGGCGCAGGCGTGACGGCGTCCAGGCCGCTCTCGCGCGGCAGCTCGCGCAGGAGCGGCTCGCCCCGCCAGGACAGGGCGGCCAGGCGGGCGAGGCGCGGGCGGGCCCTGCCCTCCGGGACGCCCATGGCGGCGGCGAGTTCGGCGACGGCGGGGCGGACGTCCCCGTTGGGGGTGAGGAAGGTGAGCACCAGCAGCAGGGTCTTCCATTCCTCCCCCGGCAGGGCGTGCCAGAGGCCGGCGGTGCGCAGGGCGGGGGTGAGGACGAGGCGGGCGGCGGGGCGGTGGTAGCCGGCGGGGGTCTCGTCGAGGCGCCGCCGCTCGATGAGGAAGGGCCGCTCCGGGGACGGGGCGGCGGCCGGCGGGGCGGCGGCCGGTTCGGGGACGGTGGGCATGGGCGTGGGGCTAGGGATGAGGTCGGGGAGGGGAAGCCGGGGAGCGAAGAGCCGGGGGCCGGCAGGTGAGCGGGCGGGGTGGGACGGCCGGGCCGTCCCCTGGGGGAGCGTCACGGCTCCCCCGGCTGCGGCCGCTCCCCCTCCTGCGGCGGGAGGGCATCCCGGCCCGGGCGCTCGTGGTCCGGGGCCGCGTCAGGTGCCGCGCCGCGTGAGGTGCCGCGCCCGGGAGGCGGCGCGGGCTGCGGGCGCAGCGATCAAGGCTGCGGGCGCAGCGGTCCCGGCTGCGCGCGTCGCGGCGGCGCCGGAAGGCGCTGGGGCGGCCCGCGCCGGGCCGCCGGGAGATGCCGGGACGTCTCCCCCGGCGGGCGCGGGGGAACGGGCGGAAGGGCCGGTCCTGCGGGAGTCGGGAGCGGGGGTCGGACGGATCATCGGGCATGGCGATAGTCGGTTACGGATGAAGCAGTGGGACAAAGCACCGGGGAAGCGGGCGGTCGGGGCGGATGCCGGAGCGCGGGCCTCAGGGCAGGAAGCGCAGCAGCAGCGCCAGGGCGGGCAGGGCCAGGAGCGGCGTCAGCGCCTCCTCGGCCCAGGAGCCGGTCGTCAGGCGCAGGCGGGGCGGCAGCAGGTGCCAGCGCCGGTCCCGGCGGTTGGGCCAGGCCGGGACGCCGCTCTTGGTGCAGGCGTCGGCGGCCAGGTGGCTCCCGTACCCCATGAAAAGGGCCAGGGGGGCCTCGGAGGGCCTCCAGAGGGCCAGAAAGAGGCATCCCGCGCCGAGGCCGAGCCCGCCGGCGGGCGAGTGCAGCAGGCCCCGGTGGCCGAGGGTGCGGTGCAGCGCCAGGGCCAGGGGCGCCAGGGGCCGCACGCCCCCGAGGGAGAGGGAGGCGATCTTGGAGGAGGCGGCGTCCAGGTCGGGCAGGAGCGCCCCCAGGGCGGCGAGCGCGGCCAGTCCCCCGACGTTCTGCGGGGTCAGCGCGCCGGGCACGGCCTCCAGGAGCCAGAGGGAGTTCAGGCCGACGAGCACGTGGCCGCGCCACATCATGGCAATGATGGCAATGATGATAATGATGGCAATGAGTTCATGGCAGCGCGACTGTCATGGCCGGACTCCTCATCGGCGGACGGAGACGATGACGGTCAGGCCCCGGCGCGGCGGCCCGCCCCCGGCCGGTGTCTGCTGATCCGGTGTCTGCTGATCCGGTGTCTGCTGACGGGGCGGCTCGCCCCCCGAGGGGCCCGGGGCCTGTTGGCCCGGGAACTGGCGGGCGAGGCGGCGCAGCAGGTCAAGGTCCACCTCCCACGCCCCGCCCGGCGTCTGGCGCAGCCCCACCCGCCAGTCGGCCAGCAGGCGGGCCAGGCCCTCGCCGTCCACCAGGGCCAGGTCGTCCCGGGCCCCGGCGGCCTGCCGGGCCTGGGGCGAGAACGCGCCGGTGGTGACGAGCAGGCCGTGGTGGGCCTGCGCGCGGGCCAGGGCGCCGCGCAGTTCGTCCACGCAGCGCAGCTGGACCGTCCGGCCCGGGTCGTGCTTGAGCTGGACGATCAGCCTCTGGCGGGTCAGGCCGGCCTCCCACTCGGCCTCGATGTCCCAGCCGCCGGCGGCCCGCTCCCCCGCCACGAAGGCGTTGCGGCCCCGGCTTTGGGTGCGGCGGACGCGCACGCCGGTGTAGCCCATCTGGGCCAGCAGCCGGCGCAGCAGGTGCGCCACGGCCCCGAAGCTCTGGGCCTGCACCTGCGCGCGCAGCGCCTCGTGAAGCGGGCCGTGTGGTGCGCCGGTCTGCGTCATGCGCCCCCCTTCCCCGTCCCCGGCCCGGAGTGGCCGTGCCCCGCCTGTTGCTGTTCCCACCGGCGGGCCTGCTCCTGCTCCCAGGTGCGGCCGACGCGGCAGCCGGGGCAGCCGCAGAGGGCGCAGACGGCGGGGGTGGGGTAGGAGCCGTCCAGGGAGAACAGCTCGCATGGGTCCAGGCGCGTCCCCTCCCGGCCCGTGCCCTTCCAGAGCCTCGTCAGGCGCCGTTCCACCGCCTGGGTGACCTTCCAGGCGAAGGAGAAGGAGGGGCCGCGCTGGCCGGACAGCACCCGGCTCAGGGAGGAGCGGGAGACGCCGGCCTCGGCGGCCAGGCGGGCGCGCCCGCTGGACAGGTACCAGTTGATGTGGAGCATCACCCCCTCCAGGCGCGTATGGATCAGTGGCGTGCCTGGGTCGGACGCGGGCGGACGGGATGGGAGTGTGGAGTCGGGCGGCATGGGCCTCCTTTCGGGCAGTTACAGGTAAGGGGACGGGCTACCGGACGCGATCGGCACGCGCTTGGCTTCCGGCGGGCGGTCGTTCCTCCTCAGTGTAATCGCCCCGCACGCGAATGCCGGAGCGGGTTGCCTTCGGGCAATCGGCGGTGCCTCGTTACCATCTAGCGGGCCAAGACCGCCGGGTCGCCGGCGGGCTAGGGGATTGCCGGCGGGCCAGGGGATTGCCGGCGGGCCATGCGGCTTGGCCCGAAGAGGCATCCAGGAGCACGATGGCTTCACCCATCCAATGGCATCCATGCATCTGCCGACCCCCAACCCCAAGGACGTCCAGGAGTTCCAGGCCTTGTACCAGGCCCGGTTTGGTGTAGAGTTGGAGGCCGAGGCGGCCCGCCTCATGCTTACCGATCTCGTCCAGTTCTATTTCCTCACCAAAGGCCATGAACTCCACCGCCACAACCAACTCGCCGGGTCGCCCCCGCGCCACGGGGCGGTACGCAATCTACGCCCGCAAGTCCCAGGAGAGCGAGGACCGGCAGGTCCAGAGCATTGACGACCAGGTGCGCCTCTGCCGGGAGATGGCGCGGGAGCGGGGCCACCAGGTCGTGCGCGTCATCGAGGAAGCCCGCTCCGCCAAGGCCCAGGGCACCCGCCCCGGCTACCGCGAACTGATAGGGCTGATCGAGCGGGGGGAGGCGGACGGGGTGCTGGCCTGGCACCCGGACCGCCTGGCCCGCAACGCCGTGGACGGCGGCTGGGTCCTGGACCTGCTGGACCGGGGCCGGATCAAGGGCCTGTCGTTCGTCTCCTACACCTTCGAGGACACGCCGGAAGGCAAGTTCATGCTGGGCATGATCTTCTCGCAGTCCAAGTACTACGTGGACAAGCTCGCCAAGGACGTGCGCCGAGGCCTGGACAGCAAGCGGGATAAGGGGCAGTACCCCCACCGCGCGCCCGAGGGCTACCTCAACAACGTCGTGGACAAGACCATCGAGGCCGACCCCGAGCGCTTCCCCCTGCTGCGCCAGGCCGTCGAGCTGGTTCTGCAGCGGGTACTGTTGCCCAGCCAGGTGCTGGCGAAGCTCAACGGGCAGTGGGGCTACCGGACCCGCCGAACCAAGCGCAGCAAGGGCGGTCCGCTCTCGCGGACCAGCTTCTACGACCTGCTCTCCAGCCCCTTCTACTACGGCGAGTGCCGGGAGAAGGGGCGCGTGTACCCCGGCGCGCACCCGCCCCTGATAAGCCGCGAGGAATTCGAGGAGATCCAGCGGATTTTGGGCCGGCCCGAGAAGCCGAAGGCGCAGAAGCACGCCTTCGCGCTGACCGGGCTGATCCGGTGCGGGCGGTGTGGCTCCATGATCACGGCGACAATCTCCAAGGGGCACGTCTACTACCACTGCACCAACCGCCGGGGCGACTGCACCAAGGCCGGCGTCCGGGCGGAGGTCCTGGAGGGTCAGGTGCGGGAGCGGCTCGCGCGGCTCGCGGTCCCGGCGTTCCTGGAGCCGCTCCTGCTGGGGATGGTGGAGCGCTTCTTCGCCGAGACCTACGGGCGGGGCCGGCAGGTCGAGGAGAGCCGGCACCGGGCACTAGAGGAGGCGCAGCGGCAGATGCAGGGACTGGTCTCCATGCGGCTGCGGGAGCTGCTCACGGACGCGGAGTACCTGGAACAGAAGCAGCGGCTACAGGAGCAGATCGACGGGCTACGGCGGGAAATCGATGCGGCGGAACACGTCATGGAACAGGCGCTGGAGACCGCGGAGAACGTGATCCACTACGCGGCATGGGCGGGGCGGGCCTTCGCCGAGGGCGGGCCGGAGGAGCGGCGGCAGATCGCGGGCCTGCTGGGGAGCCGCTTCGTTCTAACCGAGGGAAACCTGCTCCTGGAGCCGAATCCCTACCTGGCGCCCTTCGCCCAGGATCACGCGGAATTGGCAGGGTTCAAACCGCCGGAAAGCGGCCCCGGGAGCGCAAAAAGGACCGACGCGGAGGCGCCGGTCCCTCTTGGCTGCCCATCGGGGACTGCATTCAAATTGGGCGGCTTGATTGCACGGTATGAGGAGTACTTCCCGCCACTGCCTTTCGGCCCGACCCTGCCCGGCCTTTCGTGAGGAAGAACCGCCTCACAACGGTACTCCGACCGGGACATTCCGGGGCCTCCGTGATGATCCCGGCTGTATGCCGGTATCTCCTCCTTACAGGGGCAGGAAGGTGACGGCGACGCCCTCGCTGACGGCGTACCAGAGGCAGGTATAGAGCAGGAACGGATCGTTGTCGAAGGTCTCCAGCCTCTGCGTGATCGTCACCTGGCGGTCGTGGCCCTTGTGGTCATGCTTGGCCCGCTGGATTGCCTCGATGAACTGCGGTGCCCGCTCGACGTGGGGCATGAATTGGGGCGCGATTTTCTGCATGGCTGTGGCGGTGAACGTGATCCAAGGCGGGTCATTGGGGGCCACCCTGTTTTTTCCAGCATACACGAACCCGGCGGCGTTGACAATCCCCCGTGACGCCCGGCTCGTCACGGGCGAGGAGGCGTGCGTTCCGGGGGCGCCCGGTCGGCGGCTTGAGGACAGGCGGGAGTTTCAGTACAATGGGGAAGCGGCGGCTTCCAGACACGGCCACGCCGTAATGCCCCCCTGCCCGGGAAGCTCTCATGCCCGTTCTTGCCGTGCGCCGCGCCAGGCGCAAGCAACCTGACCGAACCATCCAACCGAACCCCTATGGCCCTGACGGACCACCCCACGGACCTGACCGGCCTCTGGCACGCCCTCTGGCAGACCACCGCCGAAGGCCGGCCCAACATCAACACGGAGGTGGTCCGCCTCCAGCAGCGCGGCCCGGAGCTGTGGCTGGAGAACACCGGCCGCAGCCCGGAGAACCCGATCGGGGGCTACCTGTGGCGGGGCGAGGGGGTACTATACAACGGGCAGTACCTGATCGGCTCCTATGCTGCCGCCGAGCAGAGCGTCATCGCCAAGGGGTCGCTGTACTTCGTACTCAACCCGGGCGGTGATTACCTGGTCGGCAAGTGGGTCGGGTGCAACCTGGACTCCACCTTCACGTGGGGATTCGGCGTGTTCGCCAAGGACAAGGAACGCGGCATGGCGAAATTGCGTCTGCTCCTGGGCCGCCAGGACGGGTCGGTGCCACCGGTTCTCGTGGAGAAAGCCCGGTGACGGGTGGAGGAGATATGGTCGGAGGAGAGATGATGACGGACGACGAGACGCCCGACGCGGCCCCAACGGCGGAAGCGCCGGCGGCGTGGGACTTCGTGCAGGTCCTGACGACGGCGGAGAAGCGGGAAGACGCGCAGAGGATCGCGGCCGGGGTGGTGGAGCGGCGGCTGGCCGGGTGCGCCCAGGTCCTTGGCCCGATCACCAGCACCTACTGGTGGCAGGGCCGAGTGGAGATGGCCGAGGAGTGGCTGTGCTTGATCAAGACGCGCCGGTCGCTGTACGCGCCGCTGGAGGCGGCGATCCGGTCCCTGCACCCCTACGAGGTGCCGGAGATCCTGGCCGTCCCGGTGCTGAAAGGCCACGCCCCGTACCTGGCCTGGCTTGATTCTGTCCTAAAACCGAACAGCGGAAGTTGAACGAGCCGGCATCCGTGGACGGGTCCTTCGCCCCGCGAGTGCCGCCTCCGGGAAGCCGCGGGCCGGTCCATGGTCTCCTCGCCTGCCATCCTCTCTTGCACGCGGCGGGAACTCCTGTCATCGTGGAATAAGAGAATAAGATGTCGGCCCATCATTTCGGGCGCGACGTCGGCCTCGGCAGGCCGTTCCCGCGCCTGGAGTCGGCGCGCCTTGACGCCGGCCGAGCTTCCGAGGCAGAGACCGTCCACGAAATCACCCGCCATGCCCTCCCACGATCGAGACGACCGGTCCTGGACCGCCGACGATGTCGAGCGCGTCCTGATCAACCCGGCCTACGCCATCACCCTGGCCCCCGGCCTCTTCGGCGAGCACGAGCCGCTGGTCGGCCGGGACGAGTGGGTCCGGGCCAACGTGCGGCTAATCCAAATACTGGGGGTTGAGCCGTGGCTGCGCCAGCTCCTGAGCGTTCTCGAAGGCAACTACCCCGTCTCGGGCGAGTAGCCCGCTCCCACGAACTGGGCTGACCGCCGTCAGTGTTCTTCATCTTCCGTGTTCCTCGTTTCCAGGGCATATTAGCTCAGGACATTCCGCCGGGCCAGCCCCGGCGTCCGTCTCTGCCACCGGCCCTGGCGGGAGGTCTCGCCGGGCGGGACGGCCTCGAGGATCAAGAGGCAACGGGAGCAGGCGCGCCCGCACCGGTGCCAGCCTGCCTTCAGGAAGCAGTAGCCGGGATAGGGGGAGGCGACCTTGGCCGGGTTCACATAGGTGTGCCGCTCCCCCGGCCAGCGCCGTCAGCAATCTGCATGGCCTCATGTGTCAAAGGCTGGGGTGAGATGGCAACGGCTCTGGGGCAGGGCAACAGTGGCCACCGGGAAAAAGCGGTCGACGGAACCGCGTCCACGGGACGAGCCGTCTCCCTGACCACCCTATCGACCGGGCTATCTGCGGGGCCATCCGCGCGTAAGGCTGGCAGTTCTTAGGTGCCGCCCTCGTGCCTCCCCCGGGCGGCCGGAATGGGAATGCGGAAACCTCAAAGCCTCATCCCCATTGCTGACGGGCAACGCCCCTCCCCGCCGCCCGCCGGGGCTGCTACGCTCTCCTCGGGAGCCGCCGCGCAGGGGCGCTCACCCTCCCCTTTCGCCCCGGCGCGGCCAATCCTGCTCCCCCGGAGGACTCCATGATCGATGACACCCTGACGACTGACGCTTTGGGGGCGGAAGCCCCTTCCTCTGGGCCGGCCGCCGGCCTGACGGCTCCGGGCGGCGGTACCCACTCCCCCGAACCCGCCGTCCCTCCCGCCCTGTGGGTCGGCTTCCTGGAACTGGAGGCCTGGCTCGCGGCAGTGGACCCCGCCCGCCCCGTGCTGCTGCTGCCGGTGGCCCATGCCCTCGGCGCCGACGGCCCCTTCCGCACGGAGCAGCTGCTGGTCGCGTGCCAGCAGGTGACGCCCGAGGGGCACGTGCTCTACTGCCGGCTACGGGCGGCCACGCTGACCCGCGTGTGCGGGGAGGTGGTGGACGCGGACTGGCGGCAGAAGGAGATGGCCTGGGAGAGCCTGTGGGAGTGCGTGCAGGAGACGCTGGAGGAACGTGGCCTGATGGTGCTTTCGGCGACGGCGGCCTGCCCGGCGGGCCTGCCGCTGCTCTGGGGGCACGCGGGCGGCATCGCCTACGACGAGGCGCACCGCTGCTTCCGCCGGCTGACGGCGGCCCCAGACGGGGCCGCGGCCCCTGCCGCCCCGCCCCTCCAGGGATGCGGCGCGGCGTGAGGTGCCGTCCGCACCCGCCTTCCGGGGCGCACCCGCCTTTCGCCGGGACCGATTCCCGCCCGCGCCACCCCGGCGCGGGCCTTTCTTTGTCACTTCCCTGCGGCGCTGTTCCCCGGTTCGGGCCGGCGGGCGGCCGGGCGGTCCTCCCCGACAGCAGAGGCACCCGTGGACGGTGATCCGGCACGCGCGGCGGGGCGCGTACCTGGACGCGCGGGAGCGGGCGTGGGTGGGGCGCGACATCGCCCAGTTGGCGCGGTTCGACTGCGGGGAGATGGGCGCGGAGGCCGCGCCCGCCGCCTGACCGGCGCGGGCGCGCGGGGGTGGAGCAGGCATGATGCAGGTATAATGGCGGTCGGATGACCGTCGTCGATCTGGTGGCCAAACTGCGGGCGGGCCAGCATCGGGCGGATGCGATCGCGCGCATCGTCGGGTACATCGTGATGATCCAGCGGCTGGGGTGGGACGACCTGCCCCTCAACCGGGTCTCCAAGTACAACCTGGAGAAGACGTTCCGGCTGCTGGAGATCGACCCGCACCAGGTCGAGCTGTAGCGGCGTCGGGCCGGAGCGGGGCTGATACCCCTTTTTTGCGAACGCATCGGCTCCCACGGGCGGAGGCCTCGTGTTCAAACATAAATACATTTGAACAATTTCCAGGTACAATCTCTCCATCACTTCCGGCGAACGCCGGGGCCGAGGGGCTGCGATGGAGACACTCTGGGAGGGCACGGACGGCCTGCCGGTCGCCCGTGCGGCGTCGCCCGCGGAACGGGCGGCGCTGGTACGACTGTTCGGGCGCGTCGCCGAGGAGCAGGGCTGGCGGCCGGGGGACGCCCTGGAGCGCTACCGCGCCCGGTCGGTCTATTTCGCGGCCCGGGCCGGCGGTGAGTTGGCCGGCGGGCTACAGCTGGTGCCGGCGGACGGCTCGGAGGGCGCGCCGCACCGGGCGGTCTGGCCGGAGGTGGACGTGCCGGGCGGGCCGGGAGAGGTCGCGCACGTGCTGATCCTGGCGCTGGTGCCGGAGCACCGGGGCAAGGCCGGGCTGCTGTGGCCGCTGTGCGTGGCCCTGTGGCGCTTCTGCGTCCGGGAGGGCGTCCGGACGCTGCTCCTGGAGGCCACCCCCACGACCCTGGCCGTGTACCGGCGGCTGGGCTTCCCGCTGCACGTCATCGGCGGACTGCGCGAACACTGGGGCGAGGACTGCTACCTCTGCGAGACGGGGGTGGGGGAGGTGGCAGACGCCCTGGCGCAGAAGGCGGTGTGCTCCCCCGCCTACCGCCGGATCGTGGAGGCCGCCCACCGCGGCTGCGCCATCGAGCGGCATCCCGCGCCGGCACCAGTCCCCCTTGCGCCGGGGCCGGCGGCGTGACATGATGGCGGGGAACGCCCAATACAAAGCCTTCCCCACAAAGCCTTCCCCGCCCATGACGCTGCTGACCGCCTCGCTGTACCTGCTGTGCCTGGCCTTCCTGCTCGGCTCCGCCCTGTTCGTGCTGTCCCGGGACCCGCGCTCGCGCCTCAACCGCCTCTACGCCCTGCTGGCGCTCTCCCTGCTGGGCTGGGCCGCCACCCTGCTCGCCTTCGCCGGCCAGGCCGCCCCCGCCCCGCTGCTGCTCCTCGGCCGGCTCAACTTCGCCGCCGTCCCCGTCGCCGCCACCGCCGCCCTGCTGTTCGTGCGCGAGCTGGCGGGCCGGCCCCTGCGGAGCCAGGGCTGGCTCTGGGCGGAGACGCTGGCCCTGGCGCTCGCGTCCCTGCTGACGGGCGGGGTGGACCGGGCCGAGCGGGTTGTGCAAGGACAGCACTTGACCGCCTACGGGCCGCTGTTCCCTCTGTACCTGGCGCACGTCGTCCTGCTGCTCACACTGGCCGTCCTGACGGCTCTGCGGCCGCCCCCAACTGCCTTGCCCCAGGCGCGTCGGTCGCTGCGGCTGGTGGGGTGGGGGATGCTGGCGGCGGCCCTGGTCGGTCTGGTGACGAACGCCCTGCTTCCCTACTCTTTCGGGGACTTCCGCTGGATCAACGCGGGGCCGCTGGCGACGCTGCTGTTCCTGGGGAGCGTGGGCTACGCCGTGTTCGCCTACCACCTGTTCTCGCTCCGGATCATCGTCCGCAGGGCGCTGGTGCTGGCGGGGCTGGTGACGCTGGCGCTGGAGCTGTACCAGCTGGCCGTCACGTTCCTGTCCCACCTGCTGCCGTTCGGGGACAAGGAGGCGCGAGGGTACGCGGCGGCGACGGTGGCGCTGGCGGTGAACGCCTTCACCCAGCAGCCGGTGCGGCAGTGGCTGGAAAGACTGCTGGACCGGGCCCTCGGCGCGCCGCACGGCCAGCGCCGCGACCGTTAATCGCCGCCGGGCCGAGGGACTCCCCGTCCGGGCGGTCGCCGCCGGCACCCCGCGACGCCTCACGCCGGGCTTCGTCCGCCGGGAGAGGCCATCACCGTGAAGGACCGTTCCAGGGTAGGATGGGGTATGATAACGAGGTATGCCCGCCCGCCGCCCGCGACAGCAGGACGACGCCCTCCGGCGCGCCGCCCGCCTCTTCCGGATCGTCACCCTCGTCTTCAGCCGCCCGCCCGGGGATCCCCTCGGCCGCGACGAACTGTCCCTCGAGTGCGGCTGCGACCCCCGCACGGTCCAGCGCGACCTGGACCTGCTGCGCGAGGCCGGCGTCCCCCTGGAGTACGACCGCGCCGCCCGCGCCTACGCCCTCCCGGAGAAGGGGTGGGTCCTCCCTATCGACCCGCTCACGCCCCAGGACGCGCTGGCGCTCGCCCTCATCCGCGGCCTGCTGGCCGGCCCCGGCGTGCCCCAGCGCGAGGCCCTGCTCGCCGTGCTGGACAAGGCCACCGCCGGCCTGCCGCCCGCCCTGCGGGCGCTCCTCCAGGACGCCTCCGCCGCCGTCCGCCCCGCCGGCGCCGCCCGCGACTACTCCCACGCCCCCCTCGACGCGCTGGTCCAGGCCGCCGCCGCCCGCCAGTCCGTGGAGATCGATTACGAGAGCGCCACCAGCGGCCGGTCCTGGCGCCGGGTGGACCCCTACGCCGTGGAGCCGCGCGACGGCCAGTTCTGGGAGCTGCACGCTTGGGACCCCAAGCACGGCCAAGTGCGCACCTTCGCGCTGGACCGGATCGTGGGGATGCGCGGGTTGGGAGAGGCGTTCACGCTGCGCGAGGCCGAGTGGGCGGCCTTCGCCGGGGCCATCGGCGTGATCGGGGGCCTGCGCGGCGGCACGGAGGAGGCGGTGGACGTCCTCTTCGCCCCGCCGGTCGCCCCCTACGCCCTCGCCAGGCGCTGGCCGGCGGGCCTGACTGCCACGCCGCAGCCGGACGGCGCGGCCCGCCTGACGGGCACGGTGGCCGGCCTAGACGGCATCACGGCCGAACTCTTGCGCTGGCGCCGCCACGCCCAAGCCCTTGGCGGCCCCGCCCTGCGCGCCCGGATGCGCGCGGAGCTGGCGGCCATGGCCGCCCTTTACGACGGCCCGCCCCCTGAAAACGATCCGCAAAAAAATTCGCCGCCAGACCCGAAGTGACAACACGCTGTCACCGCCGTTTGGACTCCCTCCGGTCATCATAGGAGCAATCATGCACTCGTCATGCAAGGTGCCGGCAGGAATTCCTCTGCCCCCGTGCCGAACAAGCGTAGTGCTGTTGGCGGGCGAACATTTCCACTGAGGACCTACGCATGCTCCACACCCAGCTCTGGGCCAAGTCCGATCCTTACCACCCCCTGTGGTGTCACCTGCTGGACGTCGCCGCCGTCTGCGAGGCCCTGCTGCCCCGCTTCGGCGGCGTCGAAGGCCTCCCCACGCCGTGGCTGCTCTACCTGGTCGCCCTGCACGACATCGGCAAGGCCGACGCCGAGTTCCAGAACAAGGATCCGCAACAGGCGCAGCGCCTCGCCGCCCTTGGGCTGACCCTGCCGGCGGAAGTCACCAAATTCCGGCATGAGGCTCGCTCCGCCGACTGGCTGTCGGCCAAGTTAAAGACTCTGGGGTGGGGAAAGCAACCGGCTCAGGCGATCGCCGGCGCGATCCGGGGACACCACGGCGACTTTGGTGCCCAGGCGTACCGGGAGCAGGACCCCACCTTGGCCGCCCGCGTCGCCCTCTGGGCGCCTCTGCGCGAGGCCCTGGCCGCCCTGGTGCGTGACACCCTGGGTGCCGAGGCGTTCGCACTGACGCGCTGTCGGGACGCGAGCGCCGCCGGCATGAAGCTCTCGGGACTGATCGTGCTGGCCGACTGGATCGCCTCCAACCACGAGCAGTACCCCTACCACGACAACACACGGCTCGACGACAGCCTCTCGCCTCGGCAATACTGGCGGGCCGCCCAGAGGGAGGCCAAGATCGCGGTCGCGCGCCTGGAACTGACCGCCCCGCCCGCCGCCGGCCCGGAGCCGCCGGCGTTCAACGACATCTGGCCCGGCTTCACGGTCCGCGCCGTGCAGCGTGCCGTCGAGGAGGCCGCCCTGTCCGGCGTCGGCCCCGGCCTGGCCATCATTGAGGCGCCTATGGGCGAGGGCAAGACTGAGGCTGCGGTTTACCTGGCCGAGTACTGGAATCGTCGCACGGGCCGCGCCGGCCTCTACTTCGCCCTTCCCACGCAGGCCACCAGCAACCAAATGCACAAACGCTATTGGGACTACTTGCAGCGCACCTCCCCGACGGAGGCACCCCGCCTGGTCCACGGCATGTCCTGGCTGCTGGACGAGATCCCGCCGGCCGAGACCGCCCGCACCTATGGGGATCAGGCCGGCGGCGAGGACAACGAGCCGCTGTCCCGCGAGTGGTTCCGCAATGCGAAACGGGCGCTCCTGGCCCCCCACGGCGTCGGCACGGTGGACCAGGCGCTGATGGCCGCGCTGAACGTCAAGCACGGATTCCTGCGCTTCCTGGGACTGAACGCCAAGACCCTGATCGTGGACGAGGTCCACGCCTACGACGCCTACATGACGACACTGCTCTGCCGCCTCCTGGTCTGGTGCCGTGCCCTCGAGATCCCCGTGATCCTCCTGTCCGCCACCCTGTCATGGGGCCAGAAGCAGCAACTGTGCCGCGCCTATGCTGGCCGCGACGTCCTGCCGACGCCGTCGGCCCAGGACGAGCCGTACCCCCTGCTCACCTTCGTCCCCCTTGACGCGGGGCCGGACGCGCCCGCCCAGACGATCTCCGTCACGCCAGACCCGTCCCGTGATCGGACGGTCGCCCTAGAGGTGCATCCGGGCGCCCTGGAAGACCCGCTCCTGACCGCGGCGCTGGCCGCCGCCCAAGTCCAGGACGGCGGCTGTGTCTGCGTCGTCGTCAACACCGTGGTCGCGGCGCAGGAGACCTTCCGCGCCCTGAAAGACAGGCAGCGGCAGAACGGCCTGCCCCCGGACACGCGCCTCATGCTCTTTCACGCCCGCTTCCGCGCCGAGACACGGGAAGAGATCGAAAAAGAGGTCCTGCGCCGCTTCGGCAAGGACGCCGGGGCCAACCGGCCACGTCGGGCCATCCTAGTCGCCACCTCGGTGGTGGAGCAGAGCCTCGACATTGACTTTGACGTGATGCTGTCGCAGCTCGCGCCCGTGGACCTGCTGCTTCAGCGCAGCGGCCGCGTCTGGCGGCACGCGCATCATCCTCGCCACGGCCGCCCCGGACCGGCCCTGCACCTGCTCCTGCCCACCGCCGGCCGTTTCCACTTCGGCGGGACTGGCCTGGTCTATCAGCCGGAGCTGTTGCTGCGCACGCTGGACCTACTCTGGGGGCGTCCCGCCTTCCAACTGCCGGCGGACATCCGCCCACTGATCGAGGCCTGTTACGGCGCCACGGAGCCGCCCGCGACCGTGCCCCCGGAGGTCTTCGCCAAAGCCGTCCGGAAACGCATCGCGGACCAACAGAAAGCCGAAGACGAGGCAAAGAAGCACCTGATCCCCGACCCCGACCCGGCCGTCTTCCAACTGGCCCAGACCAAGGAGATCGTCGCAGAGGCGGAGGAGGGGCAGAAGGCGGACTTCTTCCACGCCCAGACACGCCTCGGCGACCAGACCGTCTCCTCCCTAGTGCTGCACGATCCCGAACTGCTCGCCCTGGTGCGCCGCGGCATCGCTCACCCGAAGGCACCCCCGCCGCCGCAGGAAAAGCTCCGCGCCCTCTTCTGGCAGAAGGCCAACCTGCCGGCGCGGTGGCTCGCCGAGGCCACGGCCGCGCCAGGGTTTGAGATCATCACCGATGGCCCCAGGTGGCTCCGGCACCACGTCGTTCTCGGCTTCCGGGACGGCGTGTGGCAGGGAGAACACACGCCGAGCAATGACCAGCGCGCCCCCATCACCATTGAGGACCACCCCGCAGAAGGCCTGCGGCGACGGGAGCTACCCGCCGCCTCTGGAGAACAACCCGATGCCGACGCCTAATCGGGAGTGTTCATCCCCACTCAGTGTGAGGCAATTGCTGACTCCATTCGCCTTGTCAGCTACGAACCCGGTTCATCTCCACGCCGTGGAGCATTTTCAGTGTACCTGGGTTCGTCCTACTTCATGTCACAATAAAACGATGGAAAACTATGCTGCGTTCTCCCTCACTTCGTGGTATGATAGCACAGGAACTTACGAAGTGTTCGTAGCTAAAGCATACACGAGGAGAAAAAAATGAATAACCCAGGACAACAAGCGTTCCATGTTGATCGCCGGCCTGGCCGGCCGCTGATGGGCAAAGAGCGGCGTGTGACGCTCACCTTGACTATGGACCCGGGCGTCGCGGATCAACTGAGGGAGCTTGCCTATCGCCACGATCTCTCATGCTCGCGCTTCGTAGAAATGCTGGCGATTGAGCTGCTCAACAGCAACCGCCGCAATCAATAGACTTCTTGCAGAAGGGCAACCACGCAGGGCCGCCCCTACACCGGCAATTCCGTAGGGGCAGTCCTGCGTAACCGCCCTGTCATCCCTTCTGCAAGAGGTCTAATGAGGATCACGATGAACTACAACGTCATCAATGACCCCTTCATTCCCGTCCTGGATTTGGACGGTCAGCCGCACGAGTTGGGTCTGCGCGAACTCCTGCGGCGTGCGCCCATGCTCCGCGCCGTCCAGGACCCGTCTCCTACCGTGGAGTTCGGCCTGTACCGCCTCCTCACGGCGCTGGTGCTGGACATCTTCCGGCCCCGCAACACCGAGGACCTCGCCGACCTGCTGGACGCCGGCACGTTCGACATGGCCGCGGCCGACGCCTACTTCCAGCGCTACGCCAACCGCTTCGACCTGTTCCACCCGCAGCACCCGTTCTTGCAGACCGGCGGCATGACCGCCGAGGCGGACAAGCCCCTCGCTGCCCTGCTGCCCACCCTGCCGTCCGGTACCAACGCCGGCCACTTCCACCACGCCCACGAGAAGGATTTCGGCGTCAGCCCCGCCGCCGCCGCCCGTCTCCTCACCCTGATGGCCCCGTTCATGACCGCCGGCGGGGCCGGGCTGGCGCCGTCCATCAACGGCGCCCCGCCCTGGTACGTTCTGATCGGCGGGCGCAACCTGTTCGAGACCCTCTGCCTCAACTGCCCCGTCCCGCCGTTCGTCCCCGAGGGACTGACGGACATGCCGCCCGCCTGGCGCAACGACCAGCCACCGGCCACCGACCGCTGCACCCGCACCAGCCTCCTTGAAGCGCTCACCTGGCGCCCCCGCCGGGTGCAGCTGGTCCCTGGTGAGCCGGGCCGTTGCGCCTTGACCGGGCGGGAAACGCCGACCCTGATCCGCGCCATGAAGTTCACCGCCGGCGCCTCCTGCGCCCTCACCACCTGGCGCGACCCCAGCGTCGCCTACCGGATCACCAAGGACGGCCCGATCGTCCTGCGGCCCCAGGAGGGCAAGGAAGTCTGGCGCGACACTGGCCCACTGGCCCTGCTCCATGAAGGGGAAGACGGTCAGGGGGATGCCACCGTACAGTACCAGCGCCCGCGTCTGGTGGACCAGTTCGCCACGTTGTCCGGTGACGATTGGTGGTCAGGCCGCCCTGACCTCGCGATTGTCCTCTACGGCATGCGTACGGACCTGAAAATGAAGGTCTTTGAGTGGCAGCGTGAGGATCTGGTCCTGCCGGTTCCTCTGGTCGTGCATAGCAAGTTCCACGGCGATGCACAAGCCGCCATGGACAGCGCTGGCGCCGTCGCCATGGGGCTACGCGCCGCCATCAAGAAGGCCTACGAACGCGACGGCGCCGGCAACGCCCAAGCGTTCGAGGAGCGCATCGCCGAGGCCCAACGTCGGTTCTGGGCCGACCTGCGCCGCCCCTATGAGGCGCTCCTGGGCCGACTTGCCGGGCTGTCCGTGGACGAAAATGCTGCCCAAATTACCCACCTCCGGGACGGGTGGAAAGCCACCGTCGAGACGCTCGGGCGAGAGGCGTTTGAAGATGCCATCCGCGATCTGGACGCCGATGCCAAAGCCCTGAAACGCCGCGTGGAAGCGCGCAAGGAATTTCACAAGCGCCAGTTCTTCGCGTTCGCTACCCCCGACCAGCGCAAGCCCAAAAAGGGCAAGGCCGCGGCGGCGGAAGCCGCCGTCCTTTAAGGAGATCTCCCATGACCGTAGCCCCGGAAAAGCCACAGGAAAAATCAGCCGAAGACCGCCTCGCCCGCCCGTACGCCTTTTTGGAGGACGTCAAGGCACTTGACCCCGGCCAACTGGCCGCCCTCCGCCGGAATGCCGGCGCAACGCTGGCCGACTCGCACGGCGTCCTCTGGATGTACCGCCTCCTCCAGCGCCACGCGTACGAACGCGACTTCGACATCTACTTCTTCACCGCCACCTTGCTGGCGCTGGACAAGACCGCGCTGAAGGCCAAGGCTTTTGCCGACGGCGGTGACCTGGGCTGGTCTCTGGCGAAGTTCACCCAGAAATTCAGCCCCAAAGCCCTCGAACGCCGCTTCAGTGTGCTGCTCGACTCCCGCTTCGACAGCGGAGAGATGAGCTTCCGTATGCCCCAGGTCGTCAAGATGCTGACGACCAACGACATCCCTGTCAACTGGCCGTTGCTCCTCCAAGACCTGCTGTTCTGGGAGGCACCCCAGAAGCACGTCCAGAAGCGCTGGGCCGCCCATTTCTTTGATCCCACCGGCGAGGCCGCCGAACCCGAAGCCAACCCATCATCCGAGACCGAGTAAGGAGAACCCTGTCATGCTGATCGAGATCCACGTCCTGCAAAACCACGCCCCGTCCAACCTCAACCGCGACCAGTCCGGCAGCCCCAAGGAGTGTGTCTTCGGTGGCGTCAAGCGCGCCCGCATCTCCAGCCAGTGCCTCAAGCGCACCATCCGTCGCTCTGACCTCTTCCGGCAGGCGATGGCGGGCCACCTCGCCACCCGGACGCGCCGTCTGCCCGAGCTTGCCAAGTACCGGCTGATCGAGGCTGGCGTCGCCGAGCCGATGGCGCAGGCCGCCGCCCAGCGCGTCAGCGGCTTCGGGACCAACACCGGCAAGCCGCGCAATCCCAACAAGAAGACCGGCGACTATGAGACCGCCCAGACCATGTTCCTGACCGACGCCGACATCCAGGCCGTCGTTGCCACTATGCAGAAGGCCGTTGCCAAGGCCGCCAATCCCAAGGCCCTGCTCGACGACAAGACCGACCTCCAAAGTGAGGCCCGCGCCGCCGGCTTCCGCCCCGTCACGGTGGACGTCGCTCTGTTCGGCCGCATGACCACCTCCGAGGCATTCCGCGACGTGGACGCCGCCTGCCAGGTCGCCCACGCCCTCTCCACCCACCAGGTCTCCCACGAGTTCGACTACTTCACCGCCGTGGACGACCTGATAGGGCAGGGGGAGGAGGAGGAAGACGCTGGCGCCGACATGATCGGCGACGTCGAGTTCAACTCCGCCTGCTATTACAAATACCTCTCCGTGGACCTGGACGGCCTCGTGGACAACCTGACCGGCCGTAGCGCTGCCCGGCGCGACATCCCGGCGGCCGACACCGCCGCGGCCCGTGACCTTGCTGTCAACGCCGTGGACGCCCTGCTGCGCGCCGCCCTGCTCACCACGCCCACCGGCAAGCAGAACACATTCGCCGCGCACCAGCTCCCCGCCGCCGTGCTGGTCGAGGTTCGCCCCGTCCGCACCCCCGTCTCCTACGCCAACGCCTTCGTCAGCCCCGCCCGCCCCGGCAAGGGCGAGGACCTGGTCACCGACTCCCTCCGCAAGTTCGAGACCCACGTGCAGTCCCTCACCGCCGGCTTCAACCTGCCCGCCACGGCCCGGTTCCTGCTCGCCCCGCTGCCCGAACAGGAGGCCCGCATCCCCGGCGTGGAGACCGTGCCGGACCTGAACACCCTCTGCGCCCGGCTCCGCGAGGTAGCCGCCCATGGGTAAGCCGATCCTGCTGCTGCGCCTGGAAGGCCCCCTCCAGTCCTGGGGGAGCCGCTCCCGGTGGGACGTGCGCGACACCCAGCCCGAGCCGACCAAGAGCGGCGTCCTCGGCCTGCTCGGCTGTGCCCTGGGCTACGAGCGCGGCGACCGGCGTTTGCTCGAGCTGGACGCCGGCCTGCGATTCGGAGTCCGCGTCGAGGCGCCGGGCCGCGTCCTGGAGGACTACCACACCATCACGGACTTCCTGCCCACGGCCGCCGGGGACTTCAAGGTTCTCGGCGGCACCAAGTCCGCCGCCGCCCTGCGGTCCGATCCGGACGCCCGCCCGGCGACCATCATCTCGCCGCGCTTCTATCTGGAGGACGCTGCGTTCCTGGCCGCCCTGGAGGCCACAAACGGTGCCCGGCCCGATCTCCTGCAAGAGTGCGCCCAGGCCATCCAGAACCCCCGCTGGACGCTCTTTCTGGGCCGCAAAGCGTGCGTGCCCACGCGCCCGATCTTCGAGGCCTTGATGGACCGCTATGACGGCCTGGAAGACGCTCTCTGCCATCACCCCTGGTCGTGGCAGGGAAGCCCTCGCCCCCGCCCTGCCGGCGCGCTGATGGCCTATGTCGAGGACCCTGCCGGCCCGCTGACCCGCCAGGACGCGCTGCGCCTCAACGCCGCCCGCGTCTACGACTTCCGCCGCGCCCACGCGCTGGCCGTCCCGTTCCCCGGCGCCCAGGAGGAACCCTGATGCTCTACTTGTCTCGCCTTGACCTCAACCCCCGCTCCCGCCAGGTGCAGGCCGAGGTCCGAAGCCCCTACCAGATGCACCGCACCTTGTCCAAGGCGTTCCCCGAGGGCGACGACGCCCAGCAGGCCGCCCGCTGCCTCTTCCGCGTTGAGGAGGCGCCCCAGGGCTGGCGTGTGCTCGTGCAGTCCCGCGCCCACCCCGCCTGGGACCGCCTCACCGTCGGCGAGGGCTACTGGCTCAGTGCGCCGTGTGTCAAGGAGTTCGCCCCCCGCCTCGCCGTCGGGCAGACCCTCGCCTTCCGCCTGCGCGCCAACCCCACCATGCGCCGGTCCGAGAAGCGGGAGGGCAGGCGTCTCGGCGACCGCATCGGCCTCTACGCCGAGGCCGAGCGCCTGGGTTGGCTGGAGCGCAAGGCCGCCGTCAATGGCTTCTCTCTCTGCACCGTCACGGCCACAGATGTGGGCCAGGTGAAGTGCCACACCCAACATGGCCCCGGCCCCGCCGCCTTCAGTGCCGTCCAGTTCGACGGCGTCCTGTGCGTCACCGACCCCATTGCCCTGCGGGGTTCCCTGGAAATTGGCATCGGCGCGGGCAAGAGCGTAGGCTTCGGCCTTCTCAGCCTGGCCCGTACCTGAGTGTCTTTGACTCGATAAGGGTCTGCCCCACGCACGTGGGGATGAACCGGACATGGGCGAACTCAATTCTCTGCTGGGCATGTCTGCCCCACGCACGTGGGGATGAACCGTATCCGGCGACAGACAGTGCTCCGTCTCCACGTCTGCCCCACGCACGTGGGGATGAACCGCAGAAAGGGCCTTGCGCCGAACGCGCGTGAGCGTCTGCCCCACGCACGTGGGGATGAACCGACAGCGGGGCCACTCTCAGGAGTGACGCGAACGTCTGCCCCACGCACGTGGGGATGAACCGAACAAGCTCAAGCAGCGCCTGTACGGGGACATGTCTGCCCCACGCACGTGGGGATGAACCGCCGGGCGCAGGAGCCGAGAAACCACGGGATCGTCTGCCCCACGCACGTGGGGATGAACCGCACTCCCGTTCAGCAGCGCGGACGGAGCAACCTGTCTGCCCCACGCACGTGGGGATGAACCGTATCAACGTTTTGAATGCAGTTTCACGGTCACGTCTGCCCCACGCACGTGGGGATGAACCGAACCCGATAGGAGAAACACACCATGGACGACCTGCATAAACTGCCCAAGCTCCGCGACAGCCTCACCAACATCTACGTCGAGCACGCCCGCATTGACCGCCACGAGAAGAGCGTCGCCGTCCATGACCAGGAAGGCGTCACCGCCCTGCCCGTCGCCAGCCTCGCCGTGCTCATGCTCGGCCCCGGCACCGCCATCACCCAGGCCGCCGTCGCCGCCCTCGCCGACAACAACTGCCTCGTCGTCTGGTGCGGCGAAGAGAACGTGCGCTTCTACGCCTGCGGCACCGGCGGCACCCGTAGCGCCGCCGCCCTGCTCCACCAGGCCCGCCTCGCCACCGACGAGACCCGCCGCCTGGAGGTCGTCAAGCGCATGTACCGCATGCGCTTCGGCGAGCCGGTGGACGAGGCCCTAACCGTCGAGGCCCTGCGCGGCATGGAGGGCGCGCGCGTGCGCGACGCCTACGCCCGCCTCAGCCAGCAGACCGGCGTGGAGTGGACCGGACGCCGCTACGACCGGGGCGACTGGGCCAGCGCCACCCCCGTCAACCGCGCCCTCTCCGCCGCCAACGCCTGCCTCTACGGCCTCTGCCATGCCGCCGTCCTCGCCGCCGGCTACAGCCCCGCCCTGGGCTTCATCCACACCGGCAAGCAGCTCTCCTTCGTCTACGACCTGGCCGACCTCTACAAGATCGAACTCACCCTTCCCCTTGCCTTCGGGATCGCCCAGGCCGACCCGCCCGACCTGGAGCGCCAGGTGCGCCTGCGCTGCCGCGACGCCTTCCGCGAGGGCAAACTGCTGGGGCGCCTCGTCCCGGACATGCAGCGGGCGCTGGCCGTCCCCGACGATGCCTGGGACGCCGAGGCCGTGCTGGACGTGGACCCCGCCCTGCCCACCGCCCTCTGGACCCCGGAGCACGAGCTGGCCGCCAGCAACACGGGAGGCACAGACGGGGGAGGTGTGACATGGTCCTCCTGATGCTGGAGCGTGCCCCCGCCGGCCTGCGCGGCGAGTTGAGCCGCTGGATGATCGAGCCGCGCGCGGGCGTGTTCGTGGGCCGGATGTCGGCGATGGTGCGTGACAAGCTGTGGGACATGGCCTGCCGCCAGTCGCGCGGCGGGGCGGCCCTGCTGATCTACGCCAGCCAGACCGAGCAGGGCTTCACCGTCCGCACCCACGGCGACACCTCCCGCGCCGTCGTGGACTGGGAGGGCCTGACGCTGATCCGCCAGCCCAGGCAGAAGTCCAGGCCCGCCGCGCCGCCAACGGAAAGCGCCGAGAAGCAGAACGCCCCCCAAGTCGATTGGGTCCCCGGTTGATCGTGCAAACTGCGCCCAGTCCCTATGGGGTACAATGAACCGGACTATCCAACCCTAGGCCATTGAGTCTCTAAGGCTCAACAAGAGTCTGCCCCACAGGCGTGGGGATGAACCGCGTTCCTCTCCGAAGCGCCCGCCCTTGTGATCGTCTGCCCCACAGGCGTGGGGATGAACCGGTTGTGGAACCTATCGTGCCTCTCCGTCAAGGGTCTGCCCCACAGGCGTGGGGATGAACCGCTAGAGGCCACTCGCCGCCGCCTGGCGTCCGTCTGCCCCACAGGCGTGGGGATGAACCGTCAGCGTCGTACTGAGCGACAACCTGCAACTCGTCTGCCCCACAGGCGTGGGGATGAACCGGTCAAGCTGGGGTGGATCTCGATGGAGCAGGCGTCTGCCCCACAGGCGTGGGGATGAACCGTTACGGCCCCTGCACCGGGAATGAACTGTCGTGTCTGCCCCACAGGCGTGGGGATGAACCGGAAAAGGCCGTGACTATCCTTGCGCCGTTGCCGTCTGCCCCACAGGCGTGGGGATGAACCGGCGGCTGAGGAAACCGCAGTCCGCAACCTCTTGTCTGCCCCACAGGCGTGGGGATGAACCGATAGTGGCGTGGTTTGGTATCAGGCGAAACGGGTCTGCCCCACAGGCGTGGGGATGAACCGAAGGCGGTGAACTTCTCGATGAAGGCGGGCGCGTCTGCCCCACAGGCGTGGGGATGAACCGGGGCCGGGCGGGAGGTGCAAGGGGGCAGAGACGTCTGCCCCACAGGCGTGGGGATGAACCGGGCGAGAGAGAGTTTATAACGCTCATCAGCACGTCTGCCCCACAGGCGTGGGGATGAACCGGTCCGGCTGGCGGATGTGATCGGCGTTGGGGTGTCTGCCCCACAGGCATGAAGTTGCCGCGAGTGCCGTTGTCCGAGGGCGGAGTGTGTGCTTTCATAAGGACGCGCGTCCTTCGCCGGACGTGACACGCCTACCCCGGTCCCTTGCGGCTGGCCGATGCCCGGCCCCCGCGAGCGCCTGCGTGACCAGGGGAGGTACTACAAGACGGAGGGATAGACCCATGAAGAAACGCATTCCCGTGCAGGTGAGTCCCGGCATGTTCTCCTCGGAGCGCTACGTCGTCTTCCAGGAGGGCGGCCGCGAGTACTCGCTGTTCGTCGACGCCGACAGCGTCCAGGACGGTACGCTCGAGGTGCAGGTCGTGGAGAGCCAGAACGGCCGGGCGCTGATCGAGCTGCCCCGCGACACCAACGCCGGCAGCCGCGTGTTCGTCGCCTCGGAGCGACTCCTGCCGGCCTGAGCGGGGACCGGGGCCGGCCCCGGGGGCCGGTCGAGGACACCGACCATGATTCTCTGCGACAGCGAGATCCGTGCCGCCCTGCGCCACGGGCAGATCGTCATTGAGCCGATGCCGCCGCCCGAGCGCTTCAGCACGACCGCCGTGGACCTGACCCTGGCGGGCACGGACTTCAAGCGGTGGCGGGCGCCCCCGCCCGGGGTCGTGACGGTCATCGACGCCGCCCGGCCCGGCTACTTCCGCGGCGCGGCGCGGCTGCTGGAGGACGTGCCGCGCGAGGGGGACGGCTCGGTGCTCGTGCATCCCGGCGAGTTCCTGCTGGCCCTGACGGCGGAGCGGGTGCGCCTGCCCGAGGAGACGCGGGTGGCGGCGCGCGTGGAGGGGAAGAGCTCGCACGCGCGCGTCGGGCTGGCGATCCACATCACCGCGCCGACGATCCACGCCGGCTTCAGCGGCCAGATCACCCTGGAGGTCAAGAACCACGGCGCCCTGCCGATCCGTCTGGAGCCGGGCATGCCGATCTGCCAGCTGATCTTCGAGATGGTGTTCGGCACGCCCTCGGCGACCATGCAGGGGCTGTTCCAGGACCAGACCTCCGTGGCCGGCGGGTCCGAGACGTCGTGACCCGCCCCCCGACGCTTCCGGCCGGCATCGGGGCCGGCCCCTCCACTGAAACCCCATCCTCAAGCCACTGCCCCTTGCAGCGGCTTTTCTTGTGGCCAGCCGCACAACCCCGGGTTGCTTGTCGGCAACGGCGCTTGCGCCCCCGCCCCCGTCGGCCTACGCTGGCCCCGAAGAGTGCCGGAGCCTGCCACTTTCCAAGTGACATGGGGCGCCGGCAAATCCCGCTCTTCTCCGCCCGTTGACAACCCGGGACAGTTCTGAATTGAAGACGATTCCGAATTGAAGACCGTTTCGCGTTGAGACACGGGCGCCGACAAGGAGCCGCCGATGCCAGTGGAAACTGCATCACGACCGGGGGCGCCGGAGGCGTTGCCCTCCCCCGCCTCCCCGTCCCTTCCGGCCCTCCCGTTCGATCCCCTCGCGTCCCCTCCGGTCCAGTTCGACCTGGGCTTCTCCCGCTCGCAGGAGCTGGAGCACGTGCGCGAGCGCGTGGAGGTGGACGACCGGGGCAAGTGGGACACCGTCGCGCTGCGCCAGGAGCTGTCCTGGCGGGGCGGCCGGCTGGTCCTGCCCGACGCCTGCGCGGCCGCCGCGCCGCTGTGCCTGTGCCCCTCCCCCTGGGCCACGAGCCAGCTCTGCCAGCAGCTGGGGATGCCGGCGCGCTACTTCCGCGCCTGCCCCCCGCACTTGCAGGAGGCCCAGTTCGCCCACTGGGCCATCCACGCGATGCCGCGCGACGAGGATGGCCTGATCCGCCACGACCTTTTGGCCGAGCGGGAGCACTGGCTCTTGCGCGGCAAGGGCGGTGCCCTCCGGGGCGTGCTGTCCGCCCGCTACGCGCGGCTGGACAACCGCCAGTTGCTGGAGTGCCTGCTGCCGCTGGTGGACGAGCGCTTCCAGGTGAGCTGGCACGCGATCACCCCGGAGAGCTTCCACCTGCGGCTGGTGGACCCGGCCTTGTCCCAGGACGTGCTGCCGGGCGACCGGCTGCTGGTGGGCCTGCATGTAGCAAACTCGGAGGTCGGGAAACGCTCCGTCTCCGTGGACGCCATCGTCTTCCGCCTGCTCTGCTCCAACGGCCTGATCCGGGTCGTGGGCGGCAAGGGCCTGCTGCGCCAGCGGCACGTCTCCTTTGACCCGCCCCGCTTCCGGGAGCGGCTGAGCAGGGCGATCAGCCGGGCGCTGGTGGAGGGCGCGGCGTTCCTGTCCCGGCTGGTGGGGACGACGCGCGTGCCGGTGCCGGACGTGGAGGGGGCACTCCTGCTGCTGGGTGAGCGCTGGCACCTCTCCCTGCGGACCCGGCAGATGATCAAGGTCAATCTGCTCGCCATGCCGGCGGGACAGCAGGAGACTTTATGGTCTCTTGTCAACTCGATCACCCAGTCGGCGCAGACGCTGCCGCCCGACGAGCGCTACGCCCTGGAGGCGCTGGCCGGCGGCCTGGCCGAGCACGGCCCGCCGAAGGCCGATCACAAACCGAACGGCCCGCCGAAGGCCGATCACAAACCGAAAGGAGCCGCGCCATGACGATCGAGCGGCACAGGCGCCGGTTCTGGCGCGTGCTGGACGAGGACGGCTCGCTGGTGGCGGTCACCTGCTACCGCAAGGGGGCAACGGAGGTGGTGCGGCGGCTCACGGCCGTGCGGCGGCTCACGGCCGCCCGCCAGTCCCCGGCCAGGACCGAGGCCGGGGCGGAGAAGAGAGGGACGACCGACAGGAAAGGAGAAGGGTAATGGCCTACCCGACGCAGATCACGATCGCCAGCGGAAAGACGGTGTACGCGGGCGACGAGGAGGACGGCATCACCAGCCGCCAGGTGCAGGTTCAGGTGACGTACCAATTGGAGCGCGGCGACGGGGACCTGCTCCTCGTGACCGCCCGGAAGGCGAAGGAGGTGGAGGCGGCCCAGGCGGCGGTGTGGCGGCAGGTGCGGGGGGAGCAGACCGAGATGGACCTGCCCCACGACCTGCCCTCGCCGCCCGGCGACGAGGACGACCCCTTGCAGTCGGAGGACGACGAGGGGGACGACCCCGGCGAGGACCCTCCCCTGTACGACGGGGACGGAGACGGGCCGGACGAGGGAGGCGGCGCCGCGCCGGCGTACCGCCCCGGCGGGACCGGGACCGGCTACGGCCGCCCCTGCCCCGGCGGGACCGGGACCGGCTACGGCCGCCCCTGCCCCGGCGATCGCGGCCAGAACGGGGACGGCCACGCCGACGCCTCCTCCGAGGACTCGGGCGCCCGGCCGCGGGGCGTGACCAAGCCGCAGCGGCTGGCGATCCAGGCGCAGGCGCGGCGGCTGGGGCTGGGCGAGCAGGCGCTGGCGGAGACGATCCGGGAGCGCTTCGGCAAGGAGAGCTTCACGCCGCGCTTCGCGGTGGACAAGCTGAGCAAGGCCGAGGCCGACGTTCTGCTGCGCGCCCTGTGCGCCCTGGAGCCGCCCGCCCCGGCCCGCGCGTACCATTGACCCCAAACACGATTGACCCCGAACGTGAACGATCAGGGCGAACTTTCCCCGCTCCCGGCCGCCGCGCCGGGAGCTTTTTCATCGGGCCTTTTCATTGGGCTTTTCCGTGCGCCATCAGCGTCATCAGGGGTGGACATTGGAGTGGACAATGGGACGGACATTCGGGCGGCATCCCGGTTGACCAGCCCGTTGTCCACTCACCCCAGATGGGAAACGGCCTTTTCCGCCCCCTTCTTCCCCCGTGACTGACTTCCTCCTCCTCCTTCGCTCACCCCGCTCCCTCGTCGTCATCGTCCCGGCGCGGCCGGCCCTTCCGTTACCTGAATCCTAGGCCCTCCCATCGGCTCAGCGTGCCGGCGGGCGGCGGGGTGGCCGAAACCGCGGCCGGGCGTTCCTCCCCCACGTCGCCGCCCCGGCGGGGGCGTCTACCGCGCCTGCGGCCGTCCGCTCCCGCGGCTCCCCGCCGGCGGGACCCGCGCCTGCGGCTGCGCGGGGTGCGGGAACAGCAGCGTCAGCGCCCGCCCCGCGTAGAGCCAGTAGCCCTGCCCCGCCCGCAGCGGGTCGCCGGGCCACACCCCCACGTACCCGCCCCGGCCGCCGGACAGGGCCGGGTCGTAGCCGTAGGCGAAGAAGCCGAGCAGCCCCGCCCCCGCCGCCCGGGCGAACGTCAGGTCGCCGCCCGCCGTGCGCACCTTCAGGGAGCCGAGCGTGACGTCCGCCGTGAACGGGTCGCCGACCTGGTTCCAGCCGGCCGCCAGGGGCACGGCGAAGTCGGACGTGGGGTCGGCGGGCGCGCCCGCGACCGCCAGCGTGACGGCGCCGGGGAAGCGCGCCCAGTAGCCGCGCCCCAGGCGCACGCGGTCGGCGGGCGCGGCGGGCGTGGCGACGTAGGCGCCATGGGCGGGGTCCCACACCAGCAGCGTCAGGCCGCTGAAGGGCGCGAGGGTGGCGGCGTCCGCCAGCAGCGCGCCCGGCGGCGTGTCGGGGTAGTCCATGGGCACGGAGAAGAAGTGCCACCCTGCGGAGAAGCTGGTCCCGGCCATGGGGGGCAGTGAGAGCACCGTGGCGGAGTATGGCGGGATCGCGTAGGTGAAGGTGGGGGCCGCGCCGGTGAGCGCGGCCTGCGCGACCCCAGGGGGGAATACCCCGTAGAAGGAGGACTGCGGGTCCTCCGTGCGGTCCTGGAAGTAGCCGTAGGTGTACGTGACGCCGTCCCCGCGGGGGGCGAAGCCGGTAACGGCGATGTTGCCCTGCAGCTGGGCGGACTTGTCCGTGTTGATGAGCAGCAGGGAGAGCGAGCCGTCCGCGCGGCGGGCGGCGTAGGCGGAGAGGCGCGGGTCGTCGCTGGAGGCGGACACGATGGCATCGCCGCCCCGGGCGAAGTGCTTGAGCATCGTGAGCACGTGGTAGCTCGGGTAGTAGGTGTTGTGATAGGCGTTGTCGGCACCGAAGTCGGTGCGCAGCACGCCGTAGTCGCCGAACAGCAGGTCTGAGTTCGTCGCGGCGTCGTAGACGGTGCGCCAGCCGTCGAGGGACGGATCGTTGTTGGGGGGCCCGAAGGTGGCGTTGCCCTGGGTGTTCGGGTAGTCGCGCAGGTCCCAGACCAGCACGCCCCGGTAGGACGTCTGGAGGGCGTGGCCGATGCTGTCGGCCAGGTAGAGCCCGTTGGTCAGGCTGACGGTCTGCTTGCCGGGGTCGCTGTAGACGGAGTTGTTCTCGGTGACGACCATCTCCACCGGCGCGGGGGGCATCAGGAAGGTGGCGATCTGCGCCTGGAGGTGGGCGGCGTTGACGGGCCACTGGGCGTTGGTGGCGAACAGGCCGGCGTCGGACTGCTGGTCCTGGTGCGGGCCCTGGGGATACCAGTGTTGCACCACGAAGTCAGGGTACGCGCCCTGCCGGCCGAGCGCCGTCAGCATCGTCCTGTTCCAATAGTTGTACTGGTCGTCATAGGTGGCGACCACCCCCACCCGCACGGAGGGATCCACGGCGCGCACCATCTGCATGAAACGGGCGGCGTAGGCGGCGTAGGTGCTCGCGTCCCACGGGGAGCCGGTCAGGCGAGTGTATGGGCCGCCGTGGAGGTCGCACTCCCAGGTGTTGCCCCAGCACTCGTTGCCGACCTCGACGAGCTTGACGCCGAACGGCTGCGGGTGGGCGGCGCGCAGGACGTTCTTGCCGTCGTCCGCCGCCAGGGGCGTGGCCGCGCGCAGCCGCGCCCAGTCGGACACCTTCCCCCAGTCCCGGCCGTTCTCATCGGTGCCGAGCGCGCGGCCGTCGTCGGTCCGCCCGTTGGCGTAGGCGATCAGGGCCGCGGCCTCGTTGGGGGTGCCGCTGCCGTAATTGAGGGTCAGGATCAGCTGGGCGCCGGCCGCCTCGGCCACGCGCGCGAACTGGGCGACGGAGACGCCCGGCACGGGACGGCCTGTCGCGGGGTCGAGGGTCGGCTTCCCCGTCATTCCGTCGACCAGCGCCGCGGTCTCCCAGTGGTAGCGGTCGGCGTCGGAGCCACCGGGGATGCGCACCGTCCTCATGTCCAGGTTATCCGGACCCAGCACCTGGGCCGTCGCCTCGGCCTGGTCGGCGACCCGCGGGTCGTCCGCCTTCAGGTTGATGCCGGCGAATCGGTCGTCCATCGGGCGCACGAGCCGGCCGGCGTCAACGGCGACGGCGACGCCCTGCGGCGGCGTGAGCGCGATGTCGTCGACGTAGAAGGTCGGGATCGACGCGTTGGCGGTGTTCTGGATCCAGAAGCCGTCCAGGTCCGGCTTGCCGGCCGCGCCCAGCAGGGCCAGGGAGACGGAGAACTGCTGCCAGGCGCCCGGCAGGAGCGGGGGCAGGTCGTACTCGGCCTGCGGTTGTCCGTCCAGCGTTGCCTGGACCTTGAGCTGCTGCCCGCCGGCGGGCCCGCCGTGGATCCAGAAGGTGAGGTTGCCGTAGGGCGTGGTGTCGATCGCGCCGTCGTGGTGCAGGTACAGCGCCTGGTAGGGGCCAGCGTCCACGCGGAGGGAGGCCTCGCCGGTGTGGACGGGGCTGCCGTTGCCGGCGTTGCCCGTCCCGGTCGTGGCCCAACTCCAGTCCTGCCATGTACCTTGAAGCGTATCGGTGTAGACCGGCTGCGTCCCCTGCGCCCGCGCCGCGCCCGGCGCCATCAAGAGCGCGGCAACGGCGGCCCACCAGAGCAAGAGGCCCAAAAACGTGAGGCGCCGAATAGAGCAGGCCCGGCGTACGGCCCCGTCGTGTTTCATCGCGTATTCTCCCAAGAGGTATGTCTTCTCGCGAACGGGCGTCTTCCGCGGGGCGATCCCCCGGGCCGTTCCTCTTGCCGCCCCGCCGGCTCCCCCGCGGGAGAGGATCACCAGGCCCGGGCGTCCAGCACCAGCCGCGCCGCGGCCGCGGCCGAGGAGCTGTCCCGGGCCATGGCGCTGGCGCCTTCGGCGAACGCGGCCCGCAGAGAGGCCTCATCCGGGGGACTGGCCCGACTTCCGACGGCCGTCGCGACTTCGCTCAGGGCGGCACCCATGTCGTGGCGGTAGTGCTCCTCGGCGCCCCCGTCGCCGGGTGCGACCAGATTCGCCTTCCGGCGCATCGCCCAGGCCATGCCGCACAGCCGCATAGCCTTGTCCCAGTCTCCCTCCACGGCGGCCAGCCGCGCCAGCCGCTCGGCGCCGACGGCTATGCTGCCCCAGTCGCCGATGTCCCGCCAGATGGCCACGCACTTCTCCAGGTAGATCCACGTCAGGACGTATTTGCCGGCCTCGCCCCGCCGGGCCTGCTCGAAGGTGGCGTCGGCGAGACTGCGCAGGGCCTGGGCCAGCGACCCCTGGTCCGATGTGCGCATGGCGACGTCGAGGCACCGCTCCAGCCAGCGTGCCCCCTCCGCCAGCGCCGCCGTGATCCGCTCCTCCGGCGCCCGTGCTGTGGGGCCATCCGCCGCCGGGGCGTCCTTCAGCAGGTCGTACTCGAGCAGCGCTACTTGGCCCAGCCCATTATAGGGCCAGAAGACACTCAGGTCCCCCCAGGCGTCTAGGTAGTCGGCGGCGGCCGCCTCGTAGAAGCGCCGGGCCGCCCGTACGCATTCCAGCGCCCGTCGGACGTCGCCCTGCTGCTGCGCCCGCTCCGCCTGGCGGCGGGCCACGTACCCGCAGGTGTTGCGGGCCTCGGCCCGGCGGCCGACCGGTTCGGGTCCGGATTCCCTGGCGGCCCACTCCTCCGCCAGTCGCACGCTGGATTCGGCGTGCCCAC
Organism: Armatimonadota bacterium; assembly: GCA_019239955.1. Classification (GTDB taxonomy): domain Bacteria; phylum Armatimonadota; class Armatimonadia; order Armatimonadales; family Capsulimonadaceae; genus JAFAZD01. The sequence goes on from JAFAZD010000348.1 coordinate 99,346, forward strand.
GGGCGGCGTCCAGGTCCCCCTGCTCCGCCGCGATGACGGCGGCCGCGTTGAAGGCGGTGGCGCGGTCATCCAGCCCACCGAATTGGCGGGTGTAACGCAGCGCCCGCTCGAGCCATTCCCGGCCGTACTGCCAGTATCCTCGCTGGTTCCAGAACTCCCAGAGCAAGCAAGCGAGCCGCAGGCCCCGGAGCGCGTCCTCCTGCGGCGGATTGATGCCCCGGGGCAGGCAGCGCTTCAGCACGGCGTCCAGGTTTTCCCACTCCTGCGCCAGCCGGTCCAGCTCCCGGCCCTGCTCCGGGCCGCGGGAGTTGCGTCGCGCCTCCCCGGCCAGCTCCAGGAAGAAGTCGGTGTGTCGCCGCTCCAGGAGCCGGGCGCGTGCGTGGTACGACGGGAGCACGCCGCGGCGGCCGGCGGCGAACGCCCGGGCCGCGCCGTTCAGTTCGAAGCGGGGGCCGCCTCTTGTGTCGCGTATACGCACTAGCCGGTATCGCACGAGCGCGTCCAGATGTTCCTGCGCCAGCGGCACCCCGCACACGGCCTGGGCGGCCCGCACGGTGCAGCCCCCGCGGAAGACGGCCACGTCCCGGAACAGCTGCTGGACGGGCGGCGGGAGCAGGTCATGGCTGAGCGCGTGCGCCGCCTGCACCGCCTGCACCGCCCGCGAGATCGGAGCGGCTACGGCCGCTTCGGAGGGGACAGGTTCGGTGGATGTCGACACGACGGACGTCGGCTCTGCGACCGGTTGCTCGCTCGCCTCCAACAGCGCCAGGAGCCGGGCCGGCGAGTATTGGCCGGCCCATGACGCCACGGACTGGATGGCCTCGGGCGCGCCGGCGGTCATGCGACACAGGGCGGCGACGGCGGGAGCCTCGGTGCCCGAGAGGGAGAAGGCGGCGCCCGCGGCCCGGGCGCAGTGCAGGAACAGCTGGACGCCGGACATCCGTTGGAGGCGCTCCGGGGTCAGGACATCCCCTTCCTGCGGCGTCTGCAGAGGGCGGACGGGCTCGGTGAGCGTCTGCCGTGCGAGCCGTTCCTGGAGCGCCTCGGGCCAGTGCAGCGCCTCCCGCGCGGTGGCCAGCAGGACCAACCCCGCTCCCGGCCCCAGCGGGACGTCCTGGAGCAGGAAGCGCACCGGCTCCAGATCCGCGCGCGGCCCCAGGTCATCGAGTACCAGCACCGTCCGCCTGTCCCGCAGGAACTCGGCGACGCGTCGGCTGTACGGGGAGGCCCCGTGCGTCAGGCCCAGCGCCCGGGCGAGCGCCTCCAGGATGTCCTCGCTCCCGCTCAGGCCGGCGAGGGCGACTTGGCATGTGCGGTAATCTTTCCAGTCCCGGAACGTCGCCGCGACCTCGCGGGCGAGGCGGCTTCGGCCCACCCCCTCCGGCCCGGTCAGCACCAGCATCCGCGCGGCCGGCGGACTGTCCCGGTCGCCGGCGAGGGCGCGGTGGTAGTTCTCGATCCGGTCCGCGCTCACCCCGAACAGCGGCGGCTCGGCGGCCGGCCCCCGCTCGGCGGCGGGCGGGTACGCCTTCTGGAACGCGAGGTCGTGCCGGCTGAGGGCGACGCGCGCCTGCTCCGCGCCGCGCGCGTCGCCCCTCATGTCCCGGACGACGGCGAGCTGCTCCAGCACGGCCCGGTACTGCAACGCCAGGTCCTTGCGCTGGAGCCGGACCCACTCGCCGGGCGTCCCGGGCAGAAAACCGGCGCCGTAGAGGCGGGCGGCCTCCTCCAGCGACTGGGCCTGCGCCTCGCGGTCGCCGCGTTGCGCGGCGGCCTCGGCCCTGTCGCGGGCCTGGCGGAAGGCGGCCACGTCCGTCATCACCAGGCCGGGATCGAGTTTCACGGCCAGGCGCTTCCGGGGCAGCAACGCCTGGAGGAAAGCGTCCTTCAGCCGGAGCCCCCTCCGGAGGTCCCGCTTGAGTTTGGCCCGGGTGACGCGCACGTTGTTGAGCTGGGCCGCGCGGTCCAAATCCGGCCAGAGCCGGACCGCCATGTCCTCGCAAGGGACTTCCTCCGGCAGGGATAGGCACAGGTAGGCCAGCATCATCCCCGTCTTCTGGGTGCTGAACCGGTTCAGGGTTCGGCCTCCGAAGGCCGCCACCAGGCCATCCAGCATTCGCACAGTTAACTTTGCCTTCTCGTGCAAGTCCATTATGGGTCACGGCCGCGCCGCCTCCGCTCCCCAGGTTCGACGCTGGCGGTCGAAATTCCTGATGGTTTGCAGGCGTTCTGTTTGCTGAGATCATTACGCCGGTAATGTTTTTAAATCCTCGGAAACACCGTGATCTTAGATCAATTAATGAAAGACGGCGCTACAATGTTTTCGGTTGCCCGCGCGGCATCTGCGAACGTTGTGGGGCGATAGCCTCCACCCCGGTGGGGCGGGAACGCGGCGGTCGCGGACCGCAGGCGTGGTGGGGGAAGCAGGCTGGGTACGCCTGTAGGAGGCTAGGGGGAGGACCTCAATCTCTCCGAGTAGGCGGACGGTGACCGGGGCATTGTCCTCCGGACAGGCCGTCACGCAGGGTCGCGAAACAAAAGGGTTTAAAGATTTCCGAGATGGGCAGCTTCGCCGAATTCTTACGGTGGTTCTTACGCCGTCTTGCGCTCACTTCTCGCTGAAGGAGGCTTGATGGCCTCAGATGGCGCGAGGTGCAGAAAGGAGGACTAGCTCAGCCATACAAGCCCGAGGCGACGGCCGCCTCAGCGGAGGGCCAAGGCGGCGAGCAGCCACCGGGCCTGGCGCCGGTGCAGGCCAGAGACCGGCCGGCCGCCGAGGAGGACCCGGACGGGGCCGAACAGGCGGATCTCCAGTTGGGGTGCGGCGGCTTCATGCGTCGGCACGATGGAACACCCTCCGGCCGCAAGGCGGCCTACCGTGACTGCGTCACTATGTTTTTCGGCGGGCGGGCTTTTTCCTCCTGTTTGGGCGGAGTCCGGGCGGGCCGGGCTGGTATCTTTTCACCGTCCCTTCCGGCAATGGCATGTCCGTTGCGAGTCGGAGGCGACAGATTTCAAGGGGGTGATCTCACGCCGAATCCCCGGATGCGGCCCCTGCGCTACTCCAGGGGGCCGTGTCGCATGAGCAACCGGCGAGGCCTTCATAAAGGCACAAGAGGAGCCGCGGATAGGAGCCATTAAAATCCGGGGCTCCTCCCATCCCGGCAGTAAAAGATGAGGGTTCCGATGGTATCTCCCCGCGAAGGGGGATTGGAGAGAAACTGATGAAGAACGCGAGGAAGACCGCACTCTCGTTGGTCGTCGCGGCGGCTGCGCTGCTTGTTCTCATGGTGCCGGCCATGGCCTACGACCGGCAGGCGGCGGTGGGCTACGCCTACGCCCACGCATCCGCCGACCGGGGCCCGGACGACAACTACGCCTACAACCCGTCCTACAGGTCCTACGGCAACGACTGCACCAACTTCGTGTCCCAGTGCCTGCGGGCCGGCGGCTGGCAGGACACAGGATGGTTCTACTACTCGGACTGGAACTGGTTCTGCAACGGGGGCGGCTGGGGGCGGCACTCCTCCACCTGGTCCTGGTCGAACGCCGCCGACCTGTTCGAGTTCCTGCACCGCTCCGGGCGCGCCTCCCTGGTGAACAGTTGGCAGGATTTGCAGCCGGGGGACGTCGTCCAGGTCAACTGGGACGGCGGGTGGCCCGTCAGCCACACCATGATCGTCACCGGCTATGACGGGTGGGGGTACCCTACGCTGACCCAGCACTCCAACAACCGGCTGAACAAAACCATCTGGGAGTACCTCCAGGAGTCCCCCAATGCCAGCTTCTACGGCTGGCACATTCGCTGAGGAGCGGGCGGGCGGGGAGGGGCGACCCCATCGCCCTTTCCCGGGCCCGCCGCCCGCTGGCCCCGGCGCGGCTACCCCATGCCCATGCCGGTGATAGCGTACCGGCCGTCGTGCCGCACGACGGTGACCTGGGCATGCTTGCCCAGGACCCAGGGACCGAACGACCGGCCGCCCCAGCCGATCCAGTCGCCCACCCCCAGCGGGTACCGGACGTCGAAGCGCAGGTCGAAGGCCCACGAGTCCGGCCCGTCGTCCGCGGCGGCGCCCAGCGGCCGGAGGGACGTGACCCGGTAGCTGCTGATCCGCTCCGCCGGGCACAGCGGCCGCACTTCCTGCCGGCCGAGGTACTGCTCCACCAGCTCCTCCGCGGCCGCGCCCGGCGGGTCCCCCGCGGCCGCGGCGACCCCGGGCAGCCCGGCGAAGCGGCTCTCCTGCGGCTCACCGCAGGAGAGGCCGGGGCCGGCCAGGGCGCGGCCGAGGGGGAACGCGGCGAGGTAGGCGGCCGCGACTCCGGCGGCGGCGCCCGCGAACACGGTCAGCGCCCGCGACGCCGGGCGAGCGAGAAAGTGGTGGAACATGAGATGGTACTTAACCTGAAGACAAGCCATTAATAGCGGAAAGGGAGCGCCCCGTCGAGGCGCCTCGGCAGAGGCGCCCTGTAGAGTAGCCCCCGACCGCCCGTCCGGGAGGCTCTCCACCGGTTCGATGCCGGAGCAGCCACGAGAGGAATGCAGCCATGAGTACCGAGAACGCAGTCACGAACAGCCAACGCAACGCGCCTTGCGACGGCGCTGCGGAGCTTCAGGAGGCACGAGCGATGGTGCCGATCCGCATCGAATCCGGGGGTGTTGCCTTTGGGGACCACCGCCACTTCGAGGCTGGCGTCGCCCGCCTGGAGGCGGACATGGAGGCGGCCCGCAGGCAGGGCCTTGTGGGCCTCTTGCGCCTGCGCTGGGAGGCCTGGCTGGAGCAGCGGATGCAGGGGCCGGCCATCGCCAAGATGCAGGCGCGGCAGGCGGTGCTTGCCGAGCAGTGCCGGACGGCGGAGGCCGAGATCCGGCTGCGGGCGACGGTCTCCTCCGGGGAGGTGGGCGCCCAGCGCCACAAGATCGAGTGGAACGAGGTCAACCGCCAGCGCCTGGCCGGGGAATTGCAGGCCCTGGGCATGATCACCCTGGCCCCCGCCCCCGGCGCGGCCCCGGCCGCCGCGCCGGTCCCCGTGCCCTCCTCCCCGCCGCCGGTCTCGGCGCACGTCACGGACGAGCAGGTGGAGGCGGTGGCGCTGCGGGCGTTCATGCAGCGGGTGGAGACGGAGGAAGACTGGGGGGCGTTCAAGGGGGAGCTGTCGCGGCACCTGTCGCCCTACGCGGTCGAGGAGGTGGGGTCGCGGCTGCGGGAGCTGTGGCGCATCCACGGCCGGGCGCTGGCGCAGTGACCGGGCCAAGGCCGGGCACGAGGCCGGCGGCGGCCGGGGTCCACGTGGGCCGCTACCTGTCGTCCCCCGGCGGCGGGGCCGGGCTGCGCTTCCTGTGCGACGCGCCCGAGCTGCTGCCCCACGCGGACAAGCCCTGGCTGCGGGCCTGGGCCGCCGAGCGCCTGGGGCTGCCCCCCGCTGCCCCGGACGGCCCTCCCCCGCCGGCCGGGCGCGCGGAGGTGGGCCAGGACCTCTTGGCGCGGCACGCCTGCGTGTGCGGGGCGACCGGCAGCGGCAAGACGCGCCTGGCGCTCAGGCTCCTGGAGGGGCAGCTGCGGGTGGGCTGCTCGGCGGTGATGCTCGACCCCAAGGCCGAGACCATCCGGCATCTCATGCAGATCGCCTTCTCCTGCGGCCTCTCCCCCGAGCAGGTGACGGTGCTCTCCCCCCACCTGTCCGGGGCGGGGGCGCCGGGCTGGAACCCGCTGGACGCGAAGGCGTCGGGGGTGCCGCCCGTGCAGGCCGCCGCCGACGTGGTGGGCGTGCTGGAGCGCAGCACCAGCTCGTGGGGGCCGCGCATGGCGGACCTGCTGACCAACGCCCTGGTGGTGGTGGCCTCGCACGGGCTGTCCCTGTTCGAACTGGCCCGCCTGCTCCAGCGCGACGACTACCGCGAGGCGCTGCTCGCCCGCCCCCTGCCCGGCGGGGGCAAGGGATCGGACCCCCTGGACGCGGTGGCGTACCAGGAGGCGCATGACTACTTCCTCTCCGAGTTCGCCGCCTGGTCGGGCTCGGAGCGCGCCGCGGCGGCCGCGCCGGCCCTGAACAAGTTCCGCGAGCTGCTGCGCTCGCCGTTCCTGCGGGCGCTGCTGTGCGCCCGCCGGACCACCCTGCGCCTGGGGGAGCTGTGGCGCCGGCAGGGGCTGGTGCTGGTCCACCTGGATAGCGCGGCTTTAGGCGACGAGGGGGCGCGGCTGCTCGGGGGGCTGCTGGCCCACCAGCTGCTCCGGACCGCAATGCGCGCCGACGGCCCGGTGCCGGTGGCGCTGGCGCTGGACGAGATGGGGGTGTCGGAGGAGTTCGTCGGGAGCGCGGCTTCGAAGATCCTGGCCCTGGCGCGCTCGCGGAACCTGCGGCTCTTGGTGGCCTGCCAGCACCTGTCGCAGCTGTCCGACGGGCTGCGCGCGGCGCTGCTGGCCAACGCGGCGGTGCAGGCGTTCTTCCGGCTGGGGTACGCCGACGCGCGCCTGGCGGCGGGGGCGATCGCGGCGGGGACCGGGGAGCGGGTGGAGCGGGTCGCGGTGGACGTGGCGAGGCGGGGCGCGGAGGGGGAGCCGGAGGCCTGGGCGACGATCCGGCACGTGGTCAGGGACGGCCGCGGGGAGCCGGTGGCGCTCTCGCCCGCGGCGGCGGCGGCCTTCCGGGACCTGACGAGGAATGCGGAGTGGCGGGACGACGGGGCGGCGCAGGTGGAGGCGCTGCTGAGGCTGGCGCGGATGTCCGGCGAGGGGCGGCTCTACGTCCACGCGGCGGACACGAAGGCGCCCGCGGAGCTGCGGCGGTACGTGCGGGGACTGGCGCCCGACGACCACTGGCTGGAGATCGGTGGGAGGGAGGGCGCCGGCCCCGTGACGCTGGCGGTCTCGTTCCCCCGCCCCCGGCTGTCCGTGGTCTCGCGGGAGACGGAGGCGGAGCGGGAGCGGGCGTGGACGCGGGAGCTGGCGTCCCTGCCGGTGCGTCACGCCGCGCTGCGGCTGGCGGGCGGGGCGGCGGCGGTGGTGGAGGTGGCGAAGGTCCCGGACCCGTCCCCGCCGCCCGGCTTCGAGCGGTTCGTGTCGGGGGCGGTGGCGTCGGGCGGGCAGACGGCGCGGGAGGTGGCCGAGGCCCAGCAGGGGCGCCGGGACGAGGTCGAGCGGGTGGCCGGCGGAGCATCGGAGCACGGAGAGGCGGGAGCCATGGGGCCTGAAGCAAGGGGCGCCGAAGATGTCGGGCGGCTCGCAGGCCGGGCAGCTTCCCCCGCCGGGAATGCCGTCGGGAACCGGCCGAGGGGACGGAAGGCCACCACCCGCCAGGCCGGGCGGGAGGGCCTCACGGCGCCGTCGGCCCGCCCGGCGCTCTCCTCGGCACCCGCCGGCACCGTGGCGGAGGACGGCAGCCTTGCCTGACACAGATAATCCACCACTTGACACCCGGCCGGGACGTCAATCGGCGGCGCGGCGGCGCCGGTACGCGCGATCGGCGTCCGCCCCGCCCCTGACGTCGCTGACGCCGCCGAAGTGGGAGATGCTCGGGTACCTGGCCGAACTGCGCTTCCTGTCCCTGCCCCAGCTAGCCCGCCTCTGCTGCCCCTCCGGACGGGAGGACCTCTCCGAGAGGGCCGCCCGGCGGCACCTGCGCGCCCTCTTCGACGCCGGCATGGTGGACGCGCTGCCCGTCTCCCGCGCCGCCCTGGCCCCGCCGGAGGCCGGCAACGGCGCCTCCCTGCTGTACGGCTCGGCCCCCAACGTCTACGCCCCCACCCGCGAGGGACTGCGGGCACTGGTCCGCTCCGGCCGGTCCGGGGAGGACGTCCTGAAGGCGCCGCTGCCCTCCTACGGGCCGCGCAACGGTCTATTTCTGGCGCACGAGCTGCTGGTGCGGGACGTGCGAGTCTGGCTGGAGGGCTGCGCGCGGGCGCAGGGGCATTCGGTCGAGCGCTGGGAGGATGGCGAGGCCGCGGCCATCCCCCTAGGCAACGGCCGCGTTGTGCGGCCCGACGCCTGGTTCGCCTACCGGATGGGCAAGGTGGTCCTCGTCGGTCTGGTGGAGGCGGACCGGGGTACCGAGCGGGGGGACCGGCGCTGGGGGGAGAAACTGGACGCCTACGCTCTGCTGTTCTCGGGCGAGGAGCTGCGGGAGGCGACCGGATACGTCAACGCCCGGGTGCTGGTGGTCTGCCCGGACGAGCGCCGGCGCGACGGCCTGGCGGACCTGGTGGAGCGGGAGGCGGCGCCGGAGCTGGTCGGGCGGTTCTGGTTGGCCGAGCGGGACGTCTTGAACTCTGTGTGTCTCAGGTCTCCCGTGTGGAGGCACGCTTGCAGTGCCGCATTGTCGCCGTTGATAAGGCATTGATCGTGGGATCAGGCCCCCGCGCCGGACGCCACCGGACAGCCGTGGCAACTGCGGTTAACCTGTGCCGTCTTGGGCCTGTCATCACTCTTTACATTCGCATCCGAGGAGAGGAACACATGAACGATAAGGCCACCTACCATACCCTTTACTTGACGGGGCCGCCAGCCACCGGTAAGAGTGCCCTGGTGTCGCACCTGAAGTCTCAGGTCGCCCCGTTACTGACGTTCAGTTACAGTGAGGTGCTGGCCGAGTACCTCAACGCCATCGAGTCGCGGGAACTGACCCAGAGTGACATACGGAGCGGATCGTCGCGCCTGGTTCGTCCTCAGCACGTCGCCGCAATTGACGACCGGCTCATCCAACTCGTCGAGGAGAACAGGACAACAGCGCACATCATGATCGACTCCCATGCCGTCACAAAGGAGCATTTCGGCTACCGGGTGACGCCATTCACCCTGGAGAAGCTGTCGGCCATACGCCCGACCATGATCGTGATGCTGTACGCGGACGCTGAGGTGGTGAGGCAACGAATCACCGCGGACAGCCAGGGGCGCCCCCAAGTGTCCGCGTTCGAGGCGGACCTGCACACCCAACTGCAGGCAGCCATCGCGGTCAGTTACAGTTTGCATGCCGGGGTGCCGCTCTACCTGTTGGATAGCAGCGCCCCGACGGAGGAACTCGCACGGCAGATCATACGACGCCTCGGCGCCTGACCCCGAATGTGACCTCGGCCGCGGGAAACGGGGCCACGCGGGCACCTAACCGAACTCCCGCACCGGCCTGTCCCGCACCCGCATAGGCGGCCGGCAGCCAAGGCACTTCGTACACTGGGAGAAGCATCATGTTTGGTGAGGAACTGAGAAAACACGTCAAACCGGATCCCGCCTGGGTTGACTTGGTCGCCCAGGTCACGCAGCACCCGGATCGGCCCAGGCCGGTCCGGAGCGTCGACCAGATATTCATGTTGCCGGGGAGCCAGCTTACCCAGGCCCTGCTGGTGAGCGACTACCTCAAGTACCGGGACGTCGTCATGGTCGGCGACGGCGACTGCATGGGCCTGGTGATGGCTCACCTAGCCAACAAGGGCTTGTTCCGCTCCCCCGCCAAAATCCGCATCTTCGACTTCGACGAGCGGCTCCTGGCCTTCATCGCACAGGCGGTGCGTGACCTGGGGATACCGCCCGACCTGATCTCCTGCCACCGATATAACGTCCGCGACCCGATACCGGAGAGGTACGCCCAGGCGCACGAGGTCTTCTACACCAACCCGCCCTACGGCTCCGCCGACTGCGGCGAGTGCGGGAAGCTGTTCCTCGCCCGCTGCATGGAGTTTTGTAAGCCAGCCCCCAGTTGGGGTGTCGCCCTCTTGCCGTTCGCGCACAAGGAGGACTGGAGCCGCGACGCGATGGGCAGCATTCAAACGTTCCTCTGCGGGAGGGGGTACGTCGTCTCCGAAATGGTTCGCGAGATCCACCAGTACCATCTGGAGGACCGGCCGAGCCTGCGGTCCTGCAACCTCGTCGTGGACCGCATCCGCAACATCGCGGCGCCGTATGAGGGGGCGAGGATCGAGGACGAGCAACTCAGCCATTTCTACGGGAGGACGCCCATGCGGATGCCGGAGTACATCTCCATCAACGCCGAGTTCGTGTACTCGGACGGCACCCGGGAGGTGGTCGGCGACGAACCGAAATGGCGTACGGCGCGACCAGCTCTGCCTTGAACGAGATGCTCAATGGGGTCCTGTTTTCCGTGGACCGCGCGGCGGCGAACGCGGCCGCCTTGTCCACCCGGAATCGGAAGTACTCGTTCAAGGCCCTCCCAGAGGAAGGGCCCAGCGCCACCCGGTAGCCATCAAGCCACAGGGTATCGTCACAGGTCCGAAGGTTACTCAGGACCAGCGCGCTTTTTGAGGCAGTGACTCTCGCCTCGGTCGGCAGGTCCTCCCAATGCTCCCCGTTGACGGAGTATTGGTCGGCGGGCACGGGGTCGCCATAGTATGGGGACCGCGTTACGCAGAACAGGACCGCAACGCCCTGGCCCCGAGCCGCGGCCTCCTTGGCGAACACCTGGACGACGCGCTGCGGGTGGCACAGGGTCCCGCCATAGCCCCAGAAGGTGTGCCCGATCGCCCGTTCCTCTTCCTGTTTTCGACGGACGATGCTAGCAAGCTCTTCGTGGCCGTGGGACCCCACCTTCATGAGCAGGATCGCAGGGGTGTCAAGCGGGTCGCCTGAGTTATGGTCCAAGTGCTTCACTCCTCAACTCGAGATGACACTGATCGGTTGCGCCTCATGTTCTCCATAGTACCTGAACAGGCATGATTCCGACAGCGGCGGAGCGTGGGCAGCACGGTTCCGGGGCAGCCGTCAGTGTTCGTGGCATTTCATTCAATCGCCACTGGGCACAAAAAGTGGCGCGGAAGGTGGCGGCGTAGGTGTCAAAAGCCTCCATTTTGGAGACTTTCAGGCTCTATTTTCTCCAATTAAGCTAGTCCCGGCGCACGCCGCCGCGACCGGCGCACTGCATGTTGTCACGACGGCCGTATTCCCTTCAGGTCAGATCAGGTCCGATCGCGTTGCCTCGGGGCCAGCGCAGGCAATGCCGGATGGGGTTCGCAAGAACCCCGTATGCCACTGGCAACACCGGTCCCAAATAGGGGGAACCTCATCTCCCCGTCCGGCGGCAAGATGACGGGGGCGACATAACGATGGCGTCTCGCGGCCAGAGCGGATTCTCAGCCGGCCGCTTCCTCGCCGACCCGTTCCCCTCCAACCCGTTCACCGCCGGCCCGGCCGGTCACGTCCTGGGGCGCGGCGAGGCTGGCGAAGCCCGGCTGGCCGACGAGGACGCGGCCCGCCCCGAACACCGCCGCCACCTCCGCCACCCGCCGCGCCTGCCAGTCCGCGTCCAGCAGCATCGGGTACGCGCCGCGCAGGTAGTTCAGGAAGGAGCGCGGCGTGTTGGCGTGGCGCGTGCCCGCCTTGAAAGGCAGGATCGTCACGTAGGCCACGCCCATGGCCCGCAGGCGCGCCGCCGCGCCGGGGAGGTCGCCCCAGGGGCCGAGCGGGCTGAGGGTGGCGACGACGCACAGGCCGGCGGCGCACAGAGTCTCAATGGATCGGAGCCGCCGGGCGAAGCCGGGCGTCGCCCGCTCCCAGGCTCGGATCAGGTCCTCGCGGTCCGTGCCCACGCTGAAGCTGACCACCACCGCCGGCCCGCCGTCGGCCGCGGCCGTGGCGGCGGCGTAGTCGGCCATGGCCGCCGCGTCCCGGTCGGCGGGGAAGCGGGTCTGCACGACCAGCCGACGCGGTCTCCGGCCCGCCGGGGCGTCCGAGAGCGCCCGCCACACCCCCGCCGTGGTGGCCGGGGGCGCGGCGTAGGGGTCGGTGACGCCGCTCCAGTAGACCGTTTTGTCGGCCAGGTCGCCGCGGTCCAGGTGCCGCGCCAGCCTGGCCACGGCGTCGCGCTTGAGGCGCACCCGGTAGCCCCAGTCCCGGCCGCCGGGGCCGGCCACGTCGGGGGGCGCGAGGAAGCGCCCGGCGGGGACGTAGCAGAAGAGGCACCCGCCGGGACAGCCGACCTGCAGCTGTAGGCTCAGGTCGAAGCCGTCCATGAACCCGCCGGGCCGGCTGAGGATGCCGGCGTCGCTGTCGCCGACCTGCACCCGCCCCGGCGGCGGGCCGCCGTGGATCGCGGCGTACGTGCGCGCGAACTCGTCCTCCGGCATCGCCTTCCTCCCCTGCCCCCGCCCTCCCCGGCCCGACGGATGAGGCACCACGGATAACGCACTCACGTTGAAATGGCTGCCGTAATCCCTGGGCTGCTCCTTGGGCCTGCCTCTTCCGGTCTCGCGGGCGAGCCGTCACTCGATGGCGGAGGGCCGGCCCGTGTTGGCCCGCACGACGATCAGCCGGAACGTCAGGTTGATGCGCGGCCCCGACGGACGGCCCGTCCTGGGCACCTGGTGCCGCCAGTGGCGCTGCGTGGGGCCGCGCATGACGAGCAGACTCCCGGGCGTCAGCTCGAGGGAATGGCGCAGCTCCGCGTGCTCCTTGTGTTTCAGGCCGAAGCGGCGCGCCGCCCCGAGGCTCACCGACCCGATGACGGGATTCTCGCCCAGCTCCGGCTCGTCGTCGCTGTGCCAGGAGACCGAATCCCGCCCGTCCCGGTAGAGGTTGAGGAGCACGCTGTTGAAGGCGGCGCCGCACGCCGGCTCGACGCGCGCCTTGATGGCCAGGAGCGTGGGCGTCCACGGCTCGGCGTGGACCGTCAGGCCTGAGTAGGTGTAGCTCTTGCCGGCGTCCCCGTGCCAGGCGATCAGGCGCGGCTGGGCGACGGGCCTGCCGAACATCCGGACGGTCTCCTGCCTCCACCCGGTCCCCTCCCGCAGCGCGCGGAAGAGCGCGCCGCCTTCCTCCGGCGGGAAGAAGTCCGGCCAGAACATGATCTCGGCGTCGGGGAGACCGAGGGCATAGGCGGCCGTCCGTGCAGATGCCGTAGACAGGCGGAACTCTCCCGCCATCGCCGTACCTCCGAAGTCACTAAAGTTGGGAGTTATCAAAGTTACCTGCCAGGCCGGCGGCGCGGATCACGCCGGTGTGGCCAGAGCGCGCCTCGTCAGCGCGCCTCCTCGCCGTCCATCTCCGGAGACGCGACCGGGCTGTCGGGGCCGTCGCCGTCCTGGCCAAGGAAGTTTTCGCCCCAGAGGAGCCGGCTGGGGCGAAGACTCTCGACGTGGCCGTCGGCGAAGAGGACGTTCGCGGTCTCGCCGTGCTTGCCCCGCTGCGTCTGGAAGCGGCAGTTGGACCCGCCGTCTGCGGCGACGTTGGGGAAGCTGTTCTGCCGCCACCAGCTGTCCAGCCACCAGCCGCACACGCCGCTCTCCGTGCGGGTCGGGGCCGAGATCGCCGCGCCGCCGTCCGCCACGGCCACGGTGTGCGCCGGCGACTGGATGGAGGCGAGCGCGCGGCCGCCGCCGACGCGCACGCCGTTCACGACGGTGTCGGTGCTGTCGTCACTGAAGACGCCCAGGTAGTTGAAGACGTAGGAGAGGGCGCCGGTCAGGGAGGGGTCGTCCCCGCCCAGCCGTTTGGCGGGACAGATCCACACGCGGGACACTTTCAGGTACGGGTCCAGCTGGTGCGCCGGCGTGCCGGACCAGCCGGCGTAGACGGGGCGCCCCTGGTAGTGCGTCTGGCCCAGGCCGTTGACGGCCAGGCTCCGGTCGTAGACCTGGTTGGGCGTGGTCTCGTCGTAGTCCTGTTCATACATCTGGAGCGCCCCGCCGATCTGCCTGAGGTTCGAGGCGCACGCGGCCTGCCAGGCCTTCTTGCGAATCCCGATGAAGACCGGGAACAGGATGCCGGCGAGGACAGCCATGATCGCGATCACGACGAGCAGCTCGACGAGCGTAAAGCCGGAGCGACGAAGCATTGTTCCCCTCCTCATCTGGCGCTCATGGCGCTCATTCCGTTGCGTCGCGCAGCCTCTGGTCGGCGCGGGCGCGGTCAGCGGCGTCGGACGCGAGCCGTCGCGCCGTGATGAAGTCGGCGCGGGCGCCCGCGAGGTCGGGCCGCGGGTCGAGCCGCAGGCGGCACAGGCCGCGGTTGTAATAGGCGTTGAAGGTGTTCGTGCCGCGCGCCATCGCCGCGCCGAACTCGGGCGCGGCATCGGCGTAGCGGTACTGAGCCATCAGGGCCAGCCCCAGGTCGTAGTGCGCGTCGGTGAGCATCCGGTGCAGCTCGCCGCGCAGCCGCCGGGGCGACCCGGCTGGCGCCCCGGTGTCGTCCGGCAGCAGCCCGACGACCTGCCGGAAGTCCGTCTCGGCCCATCGGTAGCGCCCGGACCCGAGGGCCGCGACTCCCTTGTCCTGCATCTGGTAGACGGTCGCGATGCGGACGCGGTAGGCGACGTAGGGCCGGGCCGCCAGCGGGGTCAGGGCCGTGAGCAGCCCGGCCCAGACGGCCACGACCCGCCGTGCGGCGGGCCGGCTCCAGGAACGAAGCAAGGCCACGGCAACTAGTGCCAGCAGGGACAGGAGTGTCGTCCCGACATCGGCCCACGCCTCGATCGCCGGGGGCGCGCCGGCCAGGCGCGCGTAGATCGCGAAGGCGAGGCCCAGGGCGGCCGCCAGGATCAGGACCGGCATCGTGCGTCGGGCGACAGGCGGGGCGGCCGGCTGAGGTGGGTGGAGCAGGACCGGCCGCGCCGGAGAGGGAAAGGCCGATCGCCCCGGTCCGATGCCATTGCGGCCTGAAGGCCATGGGGATAGCCCCCGGCCTGCCGGTGTCGGCGCGGGGGCCGGCAGATTTGGAGGGTGTGGGCCGCCCCGCAGGCGCTTCAAGGCTAGCAGTTCGGCTAAAACTGCCTGTGCATCCGCTAGGGCGGCTTCCTGGTCTGTTGGGGACAATTGTTCCGTCCGCGCCGCCTCCATGATGTCCTGAACGGCGCCTAAGTCGGCGAGGTCCATCCTGCACAGGGGGCATGCCGCCAGGTGACGCCCGATCTGACCGCGACGCCCAGGCGCAAGCGCGCCGTCATGATAGGCCTGAAGGTCCTCCTCAGAGCAGCAGCCGCGGCGGCGCCGCATGGCCCGCCATCCCCGCGTCCAGCCATCAGGTTCATCGGACACGGAATCAGCCATGCGGTCGGAATGCCCCTCGTCCGGGCCGCCCTCGTGGCTCGGGGATTCAAAACCCTCTCCGAATGGAAGTCTCATCTCATCCTTCCCGAATGCCGACGTCAGCCGGCGCGTCAGCGGCCAGGCATGTTGAGGCTCGTCACGTCCTCGTTCGCGGCCGTCAAGGCATCTCTGATTTTCTGTATCGCCCTGCTTTGGCAATATTTCACGCGATCTACCGTCACTCTTAAGGCCGCGGCGGTTTCCTCCAGGGTTCGTCCCTGGACATAGCGCATATAAAGTACGTCCTGTAGCTCCGGAGGGAGGCCGGCAATGGCGCTCCGGATCGAATCCAGAAGCGATTCCCAGGCCGGGCCGTCACGCCCAACGGACGCCCAGGTCGCACGATCTAGCATTTTGTCCAGCTTCCGCTCAGACTCCTCGACGGACTCGGATCCGGCCACGATGTCGCGGAGAAGGGGCTCGTAACGGTGCCGCTCGACGATATTCTTGCAATGGTTTACAGCAGTGACCATGATAAACCCATCAAGGTGACCAAGATCCTTAATGGTCCCAATGCCTTTCCATACTTTGAAGAGGATTTCATTGACGGCACCTTCAGTATCAAACCGTGCGCGTTCTGCGTAGTGATGCACGATGCCGCGAATCCGATTGCAATAGACCATGATGAATGGGACAAACGCATACTCCTGGTCCTCAGCCAAAGCCGTGATCAGATCCCCGATGACGACCTGGTTTCCTGCCGCCACGGAGCTCGCAAGGCGTTTCAGGGCCTCAGGGTCATTCCTTTTCATTCCGTCGAGAAGCCGACGAACTTCCCGACCGGTCATCTCCCAATCGTTCATCTATGGTGGCCCCCGCTGCAGAACATCACACGGCCCTGAATGAGCAATGACGAGTCATCTATAGTTTAAGACACACTGTCGCGAAAAACTGGGGAGACTTTCGCCCAGAATCTGAAAACTTTTTTCTGTCGCAAATTCCGGGATGAGGCGGGCAGTGGCTGTCGCACGGAGACTTGGTCACCCTCCGCGGGGCAAGCACCCGGCTCCCGCCGAGGAGTCAGCGGACCGCCTCCACCAGCGTCCCCTGCCCGCTGCCTCCCGCGTACACGACCCTCTCGCCGCCCCGCCAGGGCAGGAGCACCACGTCCTTGCCACGGCGCCTCCGGGTCGTGGGCCGCCTCGGCCCCACGGCCTGCTCCCGCAAAGGGCCCGCAGTCCCCAAAATCCGCCCCACCCGTGTCTTCCCTCATTGATACACCGGCACGGCTGGCCCGGCGGCCTCGCCTGAGGCCAGCGCCCTTCGGGGACGCCGGGGCGGTCCGGCTTCGTCGGACACGGGAAGGCCAACGCTATGGAACATGCAAGCGCAATTGCGATTCGTCAAGGTGCCCCGGGCCTTAAGGAGGTGGCCGCCGCCGGCCTGTCCTTCTCCGGGGACCCGGGGCCGCTGGTCCCGTGCAAGACGCTGTACGTCAGCCTCAACGGCACGGACGTGAGCAAGGTCAGGTCGGGCGCGGTGAAGCCGCCCGAGGGCGAGGGCGCCCTGATCCTGGGCAAACAGGCCGCGATGGAACGCCTGGACCACCCCGGCGTCTTCGTCACCATCCCAACCCGCCAGCCGTGCGACGGGTTCGCCGGCTGCCCCGCCGCCAGCTTCTGTGACCGCGGACTCTTCCGCAGCACCGGCTCGACGCGCCGCCACGGCGCGCTTCAGGCGGCGGTCCTGCTCATCCCGGAGCGCCTGCTGGTGGAGCTGCCCGTCACCGAGGAGCAGGTCCGGCACGCCATCTGGGCGCAGAGCCTCGCCGACGCCTGCAAGGCCGTGGAACAGGCCGTCCGCCTGCGCCGCGCCCTCGCCGAGGATTTCCTGACGCGCCCGTGCCGGCCGAGCGGTGCGGGGTCGACGTCGGTTGTCTTCGGCGCCGGCAAGACGGGCCTGGCGCTCGCCGCCGTCCTGGCGCCGCTGGGGCCGGTCTGCGCGGTGGACCGCGCGCCGGCCGGCTCGCTGCGGGCCGCCGTGGCGCGCCGCCTGGGCGCCGACTACCTGCAGCACGAGATGGGCCGCGCCGCCCTCCCGGCGGCCCAGGCCGACCTGGTCTTCGACACCACCGGCGCCGCCGAGGCCATCCCGGCCGCGTTCCGCCTCGCCCGCCACTGCGGCTGCGTGGTCTGGTTCGGCTTCCCACAGGGCCGGGAGCCGGTGGATACGGCCTTCCACGGCGAGCAGATCGACAAGCAGATCGTCTCCGTCGGCTGCGTCGGGCACGAGCCGCGCCACGTCCGCGAGGCGGCCGGGCTTCTGCCGCGGTTCATCGGTCTGACCGGGGACCTGCTGGACCAAGGGACCACCGTCCTGCCCTGGTCCTCGCTCAGCCCGGCGCGGCTGGAGCTGGCCCTCACCTCGCCCGGCCCGCTGTCCGTGACGGTCGCCATGGCCCGGTGATGCCCGCGCGCCACCTTCAGAAAGGAGGGGAAATCATCGGCCCCCGTCGCGGCTTTGCCGCCCGATGCGAACCCGGCAGCAAAGCCGAGCAGCCCCCGTCAAAGGCTCCGGATGGGAGGCAGGCATTGAGGTAATAAGAGCGGGGCCCATTGGGCGTTGATCCGCCCGTTGAGCCGCGTGTTGAACTGCCGCGCCCGCCGTGGCAGTGGGGCCGCTTGGACGGCGGCCCCTCCCGTCTCACGGAAGATGGCACGTCTCCCGAGTGGGGCTACAAGCCCCGAGTGAGGTTGAAACATGGAGAACCTTTGGAAGTGCCGCTGGCGCCGCTGCTGTTCGGTGACGCTCGCCGTGGCGGCAGTCGTGGTGATGGCGGCTCAGCCGTCCCTCGCCCAGAACAAGACCGACGTCCACGTGGACGGGAACGGCAACCTCGTCGTTGACCTGTCGCACAATGCCGTCAATGCGCTGAACCTGTTCGGGACACCCGTCCTGGGGGGCGCCGCCAGCGCGGCGTTGCTTTACATCGGCGCCTCCCCCTACTTGGGCGTTACGGCGCCGGTGGCGGTGGCCGTCGAGTTGGGGACCCTGGCCTACGAGGACAAGAACGCCACCGGGGTCAGCATCACGTTCTACCCGAGCCAGCTGAGCAACCTCAGTGAGATGATCAGCCCGCTGAACTCGCTGCTGAGCAGTTTCGGCCTGCCGACCGCCCTGTCACTGATCATCCTGCCGCCTGCGTTTGAGGTTCAGCCCCAGCCCGCCGCCGACTCCCCGGGGCAAGGCTCCGGGAGCGGCTCCGGCCAGGACGGCGGCTCCGGGGACAGCCCCATTGAGGTGTCGGGGCTGGAGATTGACGACGACCTGCTGGCCGCCATGGAGGCCTACGACGAGCCGCTTCTGATCGCCGACCTGGACAGTGCCGCCAGCGACGGCAGCGGCGACGGCGTGATCGACGTGGTGGACATCGACGGCTTCGACGGCGACATCTTCGGTGACAGCGCCTTCGCTGACGCCGGCTTCAACGACTACGGCGGCAGCCTTCCCGTTAGCGACGGCGGCGACATCGCCCTTGGGGGCCCTGGCGACGGCGGCGACCCCGGCATGGGCGGCGACCCCGGCATGGGCACGGGGCCGGACGAGGGGACGGGGCCGGACGAGGGCATCGGCATGCCCGGCCTCGGAGCCTCCACCCCGACGGAAGGCACCCCCGCCCCGGACCCCGGCATGGGTGATGGGGGCGGCGGCGACACCGGCGGCGACACCGGCACCGGCGGCGACACCGGCACCGGCGGCGACACCGGCGGCGACACCGGCACCGGCGGCGACACCGGCGGCGACACCGGCACGGGCGACACCGGCGGCGGCGACGGCGGCGCGTTCGCCATGGTGGATACGGCGGGCGGCCGCGGCGGCCGGATGGGCTGAGGCCGCCTCCCGGTAATCACCGACGGCGCGGACGCCCGGTGGGGAGGCGTGGGACCTGTCTCCCCACCGCGTCATCATTTCCGTCAAATGAAGCCGGGTCAACGAGCAGAGACCTGGGACTGAGGATTGAGGAGAAGAGATCATGGACCCATCAACTTGCGGAATGTACAGAACCGGCGCGGGTGGCGCCCCCGGCACGCCTCCCGACCCTCCCGGCGCGGCCTGGAGGCAGAAAGACGCCGCCCAGGCGCCGGACGGCACGGAGGGAGCCGTCCCCCGTTGGCTCGCCCGTGCCGCCGGTTGCGGCGTGGGGGCCGCCACCGATCCGGAAGACACGATGAAACGCATGAAAGGAAGAACAATGAAACGTCTGCCACCCTGTTGGGCCACCCTGACCGCGCTATACGCGCTGGGCGCCGCCGGCCTCAGCGGCGCCCTCCCGGCGCACGCCCAAGCCGTGCTGCTCTCGGACGACTTCAACGGGCGCCCCGACGGCCTGATCACCAACGAGTTCGCCTATTTCAACCCGACCGCCCCCGGCGCCCGCCATGACGGGATATGGGAGATGACCTCCGGGTCCTTCTTCGCCCGCGGCGGCCTCGGCTACTCGGGCGTCCCCGACACGGCCGCGCCCAACGCCGCCTCCTCCAACGGCACCGATAGCGCCGTCTTCCGCCTGGACACGATCCGCCGTGACTTCGGTGATGTCGCCGTGGACTTCGACCTGAACAACCGGGCACTCTACAACAACACCGGCCAGCCGCCGGACGCGGGAGACGGAGTGACCGTCTGGTTGAGATACTATTCCCAGTACACCCTCTATGCGATCAAGGTCAACCGCCGCGACGGCGGCATCGATCTGAAGAAAAAGACGCCCCCGGGGCCCTCCAACGGAGGGACGTACTACACGCTCGCCCACACCACCTACGCGGTCCCCTACGGCGCCTGGCAGCACGTGCGGGCCGCCGTGCGGAACAACGCCGACGGCTCGGTGGGCCTTTGGCTGTGGATCAACGGGCGGCTCGTGCTGACGGCTACCGACGACGGCACCTACGGCGGCCCGCCCCTGCGCCAGCCCGGCGGGGTCGGCCTGCGCGGCGACAACTGCGAGTTCTACGTGGACAACTTCGCCGTCACCGACGTCTCCGACGCCTGCGCGCTGTTCCCCGACACCGCCCAGTACAACTTCGAGACCTCGGCGCAGGACTGGCAGTCCACCGGCGGCATGATCACCGGGGTGGCCCAGTCGGCCGCCAACGCCTTCGACGGCTGCAGCGGCCTGGCCGTCCACTTCGCCGCCGCCGGCCCGGACGTGCGGCAGGCGCGCGTGCTGGCGCCCCCCGTGCCGGCGGGGGCCACCGTCACGTTCCACGTCTGGCTGCCCGCCTCCTCACGGCTGACCTATGTTATGCCCTTCGTCACCGAGGGCCCTGCCAGCGGCTACCGGTTCGACGGCAGCTACCGGCCGGCCTCGCAGCTGCGCGCGGGCGCCTGGAACACCATCGCCGTCACGGTCCCGCCGGACGCGGCCACGCCGGCGGACGTGCTGGGGGTCGAGTTCGGCTGCGACGGCCCCTGGAGCGGGACCTGCTACGTGGACAGCGTCTCCTGGTGACCCGGGGTGACGCGGAGGAAAGGGCCTGCCGCCACGAAAGGCGCAAGGCCCTTTCCGTGCGCCCCAGACACCGTGGCGGGCATGCGCCCCCGTGCTCGCCCCCCTCGCAAAATGATCCGCAGAGCGATCGCCGCCAGTCCCCCCAGCACGAACTAAGACGCGCCCCAGGGTGCCCCGCAGTGCCTCAAAAACGCCCGTTGCTGAGACCACCAGACATAGAGTTCCGGCGCGCGGCGGCCTACTCTCGCGGACAGAGGGCGGGAACTCTCAAAACCAGTGTCAGAAACAAGGTATCAGAAACTCCCCTGTTTTTCCCTTCTGAGAGGCATACTGCGGCATGAGAATACTCGTTGTCTATAGTCGCGTCTCCATGTTATCAAGCCGAGATAGATGAACAGCAAGCGAGCCCCCGCAGGAACGGATGGGTAGCCCACTTTGTCTCAGTCATAGTGGCGCATCTTCAACGACAAGTGCGAGCGGCTGGAGCCGCTCGCACAATAGCTGCCGTGATGCTATACTAGCCAGTTCCACCCTAAGACTTTGATCCCGAAGATTGAACCTGAAGATCGTAGGGTACGACGCTTCCATCACTTTGCACCAGGTCAATCTCCACATAACCGGCGGTCTTGGTCACAGGCGTGGTAAGAGTGATCGACATTTTCGTCCCGTCGTTGCTAAGGAGTTCCCAATCGACAGGCGTCTTGGTGCCGTCTCCGAGTACGACAGCGGTGACTTGGTCGAAGTTTGTACCGGTGAGGGGAACAATCCCAACGTAGTTCTGGGTCACCGTGCCCGCGCTTGCCACCGTCGGCGTCGTTCTTAGATTTGCAGCCAGTGGCGGACGTCCCGCCAGTCCGACCGATTGGTATGGATGTGCCGAGGTCAGCGGCAACGGGACGACTATGGTGGGGCTCCCCAAGAACGGTGTGTCCGTCGTCCCGGGATGGTTCGGATCCTTCCATGGGCCATATTGGTATAGGGCGAGCGCCGTCGCATTGTGTACTTCCTGGCTGGTGAGATGCACGGAAACCACCGTGCCGACGTTGATCGGAGTCGGCTCAGTCTGGGTAGATGCGGCCTTCGCGGCTGTGTTAGTGGAGGCAACGGCGCGAGTGCGGCCGCGTCTGTATTTGTAGACGTGAGCAATTCCGCCGAGAAGCATATCATTCTTGCCGTCGTTCGTCGTGAGGGTGTTCCCTGCGACCGCCACAACCATGTTGTTTGTGAACCCGGTGCCGCTGATGGCGTACCATGGCCCCGAAGGGTCGTCTGACACCAGCGAAATCCCAGTAACTGTGAAATCGCCGGATTTGAACAGCCTGTCCGCGATTGGCACAGTGTCCCGAAACGCCGGGCCTTTGAACAACTGCTGGACCGTGATGTAAGGAGAAGCACGGAGGGCCTGCGTTGGCACTGAGAAGCGTACGGTATAGATATTCTTGGTCGAACTATAGCTGATCCATGAGAACGGGTTATCGGGGAAGCCAATCACCGTAGTGCCAACCGAGGCGACGAGAACCCGACGCAGATCATTGGCCGTCGCCTGCGCAGTAGACCCAGTGCCAGAGTAAAACGCCTTAAGGTCGTCGAACGGCACTACAGATAAGTTCTCGTTACTACCCTCCTCATTCTCAACCTGTGGGATGTTTGTGCCGGCACCAGCGTTGTCCTCGGGCCGGCTGGAGCGCGTCTTTTTGCCAGGGTAGTAGGGGTTCTGTCCGTCAAGGTAAAGCGTGACGTCCGTCACCTGGCTGTCGCGGGGCTGCAAATAAGCGTCGACAATGCTCATGCCGCGGGGCGTATTCGGATTGGTGGGCACTTGGCTCGTGGAGGGAGAGAAATCAACCGGCGTTTGACCTCCGTACGGACCGATGATGGTCGGGTTGTTCAGGACAAGTTGTCGCTCGGGCACGGTAAACTGGAGCGTCCCTTCTCCAAGTATCTGTAGGAGCCCGTTGCCCACGCTGAGGACATCGTCTCCCAAAGCCACGGTCGTTCCGGGGATAAAGTTCCTGCCGTGGACGGTGACGAACGCCATCCCGTCATTATTCTCGGATGCCATTGCGTCTACGAACTCAGGCCTCAACGTCTTGTCGACGTCGGCGCTCGACGGGATAATTTCGGGCCAATGCTCCGGCTCCTGAATTGCTGGCTTCTGACGCGAATCTGGCTGGGAAGGGGGCAGATCATCGTCAGCGAGCGTACCGCTCTTCTGATCGTAGTGCCGCCAATAGGTTTGCACCTCCACGTCCATAGCGTATGGCTTCCCGTCTTCTGTGGGCAGGGACAGACTGGCAAACACCCGCCGCATACCCGCTTGGACGACGTGACGCCCAAGAACGGGGCGGAACTCCCACCCGAACGTGAGGCCCGCATCCGATCCGCCCTGGTGCTCAACACGGCCCAGCGCGATCGTGTCGGTGTCTCGGACAAGGTAAAGATTCTGCTTTGTGCTCGATGAGTTGAATCCGGCCGTTATCGGCGTCACGAAGGCGCCCAGGCCGATGCTGCGAGTGTCCTGGGTAACGGTCGCCACATTGTAAGTCTTGTCCATCGGCAGCATCGGGCCCAGCTGTGGTGGATCAAGGAGTGCATTTTGCCACGCCCTCAGCCCCTCGGCGTCCCAATTCTTTGGAGACGCCTTAGCCCAATTGTACAGCGGCGAACCCGGCCCCACTCCGGCGAGAGCTGATGCTCCTCGCGCGTCCGCAAGTAGCCCAGTTCCACGTGGCGGCTGTAACATAGGACTGAGCGTCACTACGACTTCCGCTGCGGCATCTTTTTGTTGACTTCCCGCGTCGATGGTCACGTCGAGCGCCAGCACGATGTGCCCCCCTGGTTTACCGGTGGCGACCGGCTCGCCAGTGACAGGATCTACGCCTGCTGTAAAGACCTGGACACGGTCACTCAAGGGCCGCTGCAAGAACAGCTGAAGGTTCATCAGCTCGAATTGAAGTTCGTTCTGCTCATCCAGGATGTCTGAGGAGGAGAGGCCAAAGCTGAGACTCGGGTTGAACTGGCTGGGCGGCGTTGCCAGTGCCGGGATCGCGGCAGAGATTGACGGAACCGTGGTGGTAGTGACGGTGTTCCCGGTCGCCGCGTTGGACGTGATCGTGGTTGTAGAGCCGTTAATGCTGGTCGTCGTACCAGCTGTTGCCGGGACGGTGGCTTGGCCTGCGGGTGTAAACGTCTGCGTATTCGTACCGCCAGAGTTGTTAACGGTCGAAGTTGTAGGCTGGGTTGCCGTGGCGGCAGTGGTCACAGACGGGGCGGGCGTTGTCATCAAGTTGAACGTCGAGTTCGTTCCTGAGAAGGTGCCCCCCTGTTGGCTGTTTAGATTGGCTGCGATCGAGGATGGGTTGAAAAAACTGGCGGAGCCAATACTCTGCTGATACTGAAGGAGAAGCAGCTGAAGGGAGCGGTCATCATAAAGGATCGGAGCTTTGACCTCAATCCCGCTCCCTACCCATTTCTGAGGACGGGAGCCTCGGTAGGCGTGATTGTTCTGCGAGAGCGACTGACAGAATCCTGGGGACGCCAGGAAGAGAACGGTTAGCGCCGACGCAGCGCTGCTGGAGCGCTTCGACGGACGTTTCCATAGAGCCATAACGCGACTTCCTCCTTTGTGAACACTCGAGACAGGTGGAGCATTGCAGGCGGAGCATCGATAGGTAGAAGCGACAGTCGTGCCAGGATGAGGCGCACCTGGTCATAAGAGCGCGATTAAGAGAACGAGATCAAGCCGGCGGCCGGTAAGCCCGAGTTCGTAGCACAGGGACAGACTGACCGAAAAGACTTATCAGGCTTTGTTTGACTGATCTTGCCTGCGACGGTTTTGTAGCAGATGAGGCAACGGGTAAACAATTATATCACGCAATCACCCACACGTCAACTGTATGTCAGCTTATGGGGAGTGGTTTCAATCCACACGGCGTCGCTAGCTGGACGCCCCGGCGTCCGCATAACGGCTGTCCCTGGCCAACGGGCGGCTCTGCGTTGTCCCTGAGGAGTTTTGCCGTCAATGAGCTGTACTCCGCGGCGGCACCACTACATGCACAAACAGACAGATGCGTGAGAGAGCAGCCCAAGCGTTAGCCTAGATACCGATGGGCAATCAGAGCCTGGCACTTTTCAAGTACTGGTAGACGGTCTCGCGGCTGATCCCAAGATCCCGCGCCAGCGACGCCTTTGACTCACCCGAGGACGCACGCCGCCGCAGCTCCGCCGCCTGCTCAGCCGACAGTGCTTTCTTCCTCCCCTTGTACGCCCCCCGCCCCTTGGCCGCCGCGATCCCCTCCCGCTGACGCTCCCGGATCAGTGCCCGCTCGAACTCGGCGAAGGCGCCCATGACCGACAGCAGCAGCGTCGCCAGCGGCGAGTCCTCACCCGTGAACGTCAGGCCCTCCTTGACGAACTCCACGGCCACGCCACGCCCCGTCAGAGTTCGCACCAGCCGGCGCAGGTCGTCCAGGTTCCGGGCCAGCCGGTCCATGCTGTGGACCACCACCGCGTCCCCCTCACGGACGAAGGCCAGCAGGGCCGAGAGCTGCGGCCGGTCCGTGTCCTTGCCTGAGACCCGGTCGGTGAAGCGCCGGTCCAGTTCGATGTCCTCCAGCTGCCGGTCGGTGTTCTGGTCGAGCGTGCTGACGCGGACGTAGCCCACCCGCTGGCCCTTGCCCGTGTGAAACTTGCCCGTGTGGCCTTTGCCGCTCCCCTGCCCCGCCGCCTGGTGTCCCGCCTGTCCCGTCATGAGCCCCCGGTCTCCTTGCCTGCCTGCGTCCCGCCCGCCCCGTGGGGCAAGTGTCAGGCTGAAGTCATAGAGGTTGTACCCGACCTGTCAGGGAAACGTCAATCCGGCCCTATCCTGACGACGAAACTGGGGGACGGCTGACGTCCGGCTGGGGTACACCCCAAACGGACATAAAGGCGACAGGGCGCAAGGGAGCGGGCATCGGCACGGCGGCCGGCACGGAGCAGATGGACACCACCACGCCCGGTGGCAAACGGCCCCACGTCTTCGGGGCCCTCGCCGAGTTCGAGCGCACCCCCATCAGGGAACGCACACAGGCGGGGCGGGCAAGGGGGAGGGTCGGCGGCAGGAAGCCCGTGCTGTCGGGCCGCAAAGCCGAGACGTCCCCGGCCCCCTACCACAGCCGCAAGGCGCCGGTGGGCGAAGGCCGCCGGACGCTAGGCGTCAGCCACGCCTCCCTCTACCGGGTCGTCGGGGCGCAGCAGAAGGAAGAGCCGGGTGCTTAGGAAGGGACGGCCGCGCCGGGGGGCGTGGGCGTGAGGGCGTCGGGAAGGAAGGCGCAACCGCGCGGGATCGCCACCGGCGGGCATTGCGGCTATGAGCGTCGTCGCTGATCCAAATGCCAAAGGCGGACTCCCGCCTGTAGGCACCGCCTGAATTCCCATCTTGGTTTCGCTTCTTAATCCGCTTTTAATGCCCCCTTAATGCCTCATTAATCTATTTGGTGTACTATGGGCGCACCAATCTCCCTGGAGGAACGTCCCATGCGCTCGCGCGTCAAGGGCTTCACGCTGATCGAGCTGCTCGTCGTCATCGCCATCATCGCGATCCTCGCCGCCATCCTGTTCCCCGTCTTCGCCCAGGCCCGCGAGAAGGCCCGCGCCATCGCCTGCATGTCCAACATGAAGCAGATCGGCATGGGCGTCCAGATGTACGTCCAGGACAGCGACGAGCGGGTGTTCTACCGCTCCAACTGGGCCAACTCGCGCTCCGGCGACACCACCGCCGCCGGACTCAACCTGGCCGGCAACCCCCAGCGCTGGTGGAACCTGCTGATGCCCTACGTCAAGAGCAGCGCCGTCTTCACCTGCCCCAGCGACGCCGGCCCCACGCCCAGCCAGGACGTGAACGGCAACAAAGTGATTCCCCGTTCCTACATCGCCGTCTGCACCGCGGAGAGCCTGGGGCTGGCCCAGGTGGACGACCCCACGGAGACCATCGTGGTCACGGAGAAGTGGGACCACGACTGGACCGGCGTGCGCGGGGACAGCTGGATCGAGCCGTTCAACGGCGACTTCACGGTCGACTCGCACGACCCGACCCGGATGTTCACCGCCGGCAACCGGCACACCGGCCTGGTCAACTGCGCCTTCTTCGACGGCCACGCCAAGGCGATGAAGCCGACCGCCATTCAGGGCAGCAAGGATCTGACCGGCTGCAACCTGATCGCCCGCTATCCGTTCGGAGGTGCCAATCCCCCGACGGTCTACTCGGCCAGCGGCCAAGCCGGGCAGCCCAACATCTGCTCCGGCTTTCCCTGGCCCTAATCCAAGACACGCCAGAGGAGAGGACAAAGAAATGAGAGTTATGCACGGCCTGCTGGTCGCGACGCTCGCGCTGGGGCTGATCTCCCCGGTAGCGGCCCGTGGCGCGCACCACCATCGCCACCATCACGACATGATGGTGGCCTATGACGCCAAAGACAGGACGTACTACCCGGTCCGCTGGGCACGGGCGCACGGGATGCACGACCGGGGCGGCGACCCCCTGGTCATCCGTCGCCTGTTCAGCCTGCCCCGCAGCGCCGGCCCGAGCCGCGTGATGCGCCGCCAAATGATGTAGCGGAGACCTCAGAGCGCCCCCGGCCTCTCGGCCGGGGGCGCTTTCCCGGCGTCTTCAGCGTTCGTAGTCCACGGCGGCGCGGGCCGGGGCAAGAACGTCCTCGCCGCCGGCCCAGCGCTCCAGGGACTGCGGCTCATCCAGCGCCAGGCACAGCGCCGTGTTCAGTTCACAGGGACGCTCCGCGTCCTCGGGGAGCCCGGCGGCGCGCAGGGCGGCCGTCAGCCCCGCTTGAATGCCGGCATCAATCCCCAGGGGGCGCTGGTCCTGCACGGGCCGCAGGTCGCCCCCGCCCTCCCGTCTCATCCGGGCGCAGGCCGCCGCATCCCGGCTGTTCCAGGCGCGGCATGCCAGGGGCCGGACGGGGTAGGCCGCACACCGGCCGTCTTCCAGCAGCGCGCAGGGCACGTCGGCACGCACCCGCTCCGCTGGAGTCAATCGCTGAATGCGCTCCGCCGTCCGGTGCAGGTGTCCTCGGAGGCATGCCAACTGTTCGGGCGCGAGCGCCGTGCGGACGTGTTCGGCGATGAGGAAGACTTCGGGGGCCGACGCCTCCACGGTGAGAAAGCAGCAGTGGTCGCACCCGGGACGGCAGGCGTGCGGGACGACGTTCAGGCTCTGCACATGGTCCCAGGTGCGGCCAAACTGGCGCTGCGCGTCCCCGGCCGCCGCCAGGAGCGCGCGTGGGGTGACGGGGTCGCCCAGGACCGTCCGCTGACGCGCCTCCATCTCCTGCGCCAGCGCCCGGAGGAAAGGCTGCATCTTTTCGGGCGTCGCGGCGAACTGGGAACCAGCGGGCGTGGACGCGCCGGGCTTTGTTCGCCGCTTGGCCGGTCGTGTGGTGACGATGTCGCGCATGAAATTGATTCCCTTGATGTGCCTGATCCAGCCTGCCGTGCCGTATTCCCAGCGGGCAAAGGCCCCCGCCATGCGGCGGGGGCCGAGGAGAAGACAATTAGTCATCGGCATCGTGGACGGCGACAGCCTGGGCATCCTTGGCAGCGCCCTTGACGGCTTTGGCCGTATTGACGGGGACAACGCGATGGTGCGGGGCCGGCATCTTCGAGTTGCTTCCCTTGACGCTCTTCCAGATCACCTCGTTGAGCAACTGCGCGGGGGCCTTGTCCTCCTGGCTGAAGTCCATCCCCTGCGTCATCTGCGCGAGTTTGTACAGCGGGCTGCGCTTGCTGGGGATGTGGGCGACCTGAGAGACCAGGCTCGACGGCATCTGGACCGCGTAGGACGCGCTGTTGTTGGGCGCTGTGTCGAAGTCGAGGATGGGGGTGGCGACGGCGTCGTACTGGCTCATCGGCGGCAGGCCCAGCAGCAGCTCCATGGTCTTGAGGACGCTGTCGGTGTTGTAGAACGTGTGATCCACCGAGCCCCGCTTGATGAATGGCGAGATCGCGTAGCAGGTGGAGCGGTGGCAGTCCACGTGGTCGGGGCCGTCCTGGGCGTCGTCCTCGATCACGAAGATCGCCGTGGAGTTCCAGATGGGACTTAGGCTGACGGCCTGGACGAGCTGGCCGACCGCGTAGTCGTTGTCGGCCACCTCCGCCGCGGGCGTGTGCCGCCCGGACTGGACGCCCTGCGTGTGGTCCTTCATGAACCGGACGGTCATGAACTGCGGCACGTACTTGTCGAGCGGCGACGCGGAATTGGCGGCATTGTCCGTCCGGCCCTGCTGGAGCATGAGCTGGAACTCGCGGTTCCACTCCGCGAACCGGCTCTGCTGGGCGTAGTGGCCGAATACCGGCTTCGGGTACGGGGAGCCGGCCTGCGCGGGCGCGTCGCTGTCGGCATAGTCGCCGTCGAACTCGCGGAAGTCCACGTCGCTGACGCCCATGTGACTGAAGTCCACGGGGCCTGTCGTGGAGGCGATGTAGCCGCCGGGCCGCAGGCCGACCGGGCCGGGGGAGTTGTCCGGCACCAGCCCCGGCGTGTAGGCGTAGGACTTGCCGTCGGCGGCATACGTGTACGTCCCGTCGCCGAACGTGTACATGAAGCCGTAGTTGCGGTAGGAGACGCCGTGGGCCTGCGCCAAGTCCCAGATGTGGTGGTTGGGCGCCTCGCTGACGTCCGGGATGGCCGGGCTGCCCCCCGCGAACGGCGAGGCGGCGGCCACGGTCGGGCTGCCGTAGGGGTCGGCCGCCGGGACGCCGCCGACCGGGTAGTTGTTGTTGGCGCCCTCGAAGTCGTAGTCACGGCCCCGGTCGCTATAGTTGTAGGGCAAGTTCTTGATGACGTACTCGGTCGCCAGACTCTGTGTGCTCCACGGCCAGCCGTCGCCGGAGGCTTCGGCGCAGTCGTAGAAGTTGTCCAGCAGCACGAAGCGCTGGGCCAGGGCGTGCAGGTTCGGCGTCACGTTCTGGCCGAACAGCACCAGGGACGGGTCCCCGTCGCCCTGCAGCAGATCGCCGAGCACCTGGTCATACGTCCGGTTCTCCTTGACGATGTAGATGACGTGCTTGATGCCGGCCAGCGCCTGCGCGGGCAGCAGGTTGGGCCCGATGCCGGACAGGCGGTTGTTGGCGAGGACCTGCTGCGTATCCTGGACCTGCTGCGTCGCATTAGGCAGCGACAGAAGCTGAACCGTGCCTTCGATCAGGTTCAGGTCGTAGGGATTGCCCTTCGGGTTGAGCAGGTTCGGGTCGTATCCCATGTTCGGATCGTAGATGGGGTTGTTGCCGAAATCGTACTGCTTGTAAGCCGGGTTGGGGTAGCGCGTTTGGGTTCCCTTCGCGTTCACCACGAGGATCTGGCGGTAGGGCGCGCTGACCACGGCCGTCGGATACCAGCCGGTCGGGATGTAACCCATGAGTTTGCCGGCGGCGAGATTGATCACGCCGACGGCGTTCATGTCCCCTAGCGCGGCGTACAGCGTCCGCCCGTCGGGCGACAGCGCCAGGCCCAGCGGGCTGACGCCGGGGAGGCTTGCCAGGGCGGTTTTGAGCGTGGGATCGGCGACAAAGGCGTCCGGACGGACGGAGATGGTCCGGGAGACGGTGTTCGCGCCGGTGTCAATCACCGAGATCGTGTCGCTGTGGGCATTGGACACGTAGAGCGTCGTGCCGCTCACGATCAGGCCCGCCGGGTGGGCGCCGGTCGGGATCACGGTCACAGGGAGGGACTTGGCGGTGGGTGTGCCGGCGTCCACCACGTAGACCGCCCCGTCGCGCTGGCTGGTCACGTAGGCCTTCGTGCCGGCGGCGGCGACGGCCAGCGGGAACGAGGAGAACTGGGCACTGCCCAACACCACGCGGTTGATCTCGGCGTTGCCGTTGTTGGTGTCGTAGATGACCAACTGCCCCGGCGAGATCACGTTGTTGACGGCATCGGGCACGGCCTGTGCGGCGGTGCTTTGCAGGGCAAAGTACTCGTTATTGGCGACGTACAGATAGCCCCGGCCGTCCAAGGCAAGGCCGGCCGGAAAGTCGCCGTGACGCACGATGATGTCCCCGGTGTGGGTGAGGACGCCGCCTGCGTCTATGTTGTAGATGCCGATGCCAGGCTGGGTGCCGTCCGGGTTTGTGGCCGCGCCGCGCGCGGCGTAGAGCGTGTAGCCGCCGCTGCCGTTGGCCTTCACGGCCAGGCCGTAGTAGAGGCCGTCGGGGTTGGTGCCCAGGATCGGGTTGCCCAGGAACAGCGCGGACGTGACCGCGCCGTCACTGGTACGGACGACGGACAGTTTCTCCCGGAAGCCCATGTCGCTGACGACGGCGTACTTGCCGTCGGGGGTGGCGATCATGTTCATCGGCAGGCTGCCGACGTTCTGCTGGCTGCCCAGCGGCGGCAGCGTGATGCGCTTGCCGGTGGGTAGGGTGCCGCTCTGGGCGAGGGCCGTGCCGGCGATCAGCGCGGCGGCCAGGCCACTCCAGACGGAGGCGGCACGAAAGGGGCGAGGCATTGCTTGTCTCCTTATCGGAACGCCCCGCCCCCAGAGGGGCGGGGCGGGACACGTTAATCGTCATCGTCGCGGGCGATCGGCTTCGCCTTCGCGCCGGCCTTGCCCTTGACGGCATGGAGCTTGGTCTTCGGGCCGAAGTAGATCTGGGCGTCGGTGAGCGTGTGGCGCGGAGCGGGCATCTTTGAGGCGCTGCCCTTGACGCTCTTCCAGATCACCTCGTTGAGCAACTGCGCGGGCGCGCTGTCCGGGTGGACGAAGTCCATCTTATCGGACAGCAATGCCAGGCGCTTGAGCGCCGGGTTGGCCTTGACCAGCGACGACGACAGCTGGGTCACGATGCTCTGGGCCGGCAGGATCGCCGCATAGGGGACATTGTTGTTCGGGGCCGTGCCGAAGTCGAGGATGGGGGTGGCGACGGCGTCGTACTGGCTCATCGGCGGCAGGCCCAGCAGCAGCTCCATGGTCTTGAGGACGCTGTCGGTGTTGTAGAACGTGTGATCCACTGAGTTCTGCTTGATCCAGGGGCTGACGACGAAGCAGATCGAGCGGTGGCAGTCCACGTGGTCGGGGCCGTTCTGGGCGTCGTCCTCGATCACGAAGATCGCCGTCGAATTCCAATTCGGACTCTGGCTGATGGCCTGGACGACCTGGCCGACGGCGAAGTCGGCGTCGGCCACCTCCGCCTGCGGCGAGTGAGTGCCGGTGGCGATGCCCTGTGTGTGGTCGTGGGCCAGGCGCAGCAGCGTGAAGTTCGGCTCGGAGTTGCCCGTGGGGTCGGCAGTCAGGTTCTCCAGGAACTCACGGTACCACTCCGAGAACCGGCTCGGCGCGTTGTACAGGCCGAACTGAGTCCGCGGGTAGAGCGCCCCCGCCGCCGGGGTCCCCGTGGGCGTGGCGAAGGGCATCGGGCCGGCCGGGTTCGTCGGGAACTGTCCGTAAGCGTAGTAGTAGGGCGCCTCGCTGTCCGGGTAGGTCAGGTCGTAGGTCCGGTAGTCCAGGTCGCTCTTGCCCACGTTGTTGTGCCCGCCCGGCTGGATGCCCGGCTCGGCCGGGAAGTTGTTGGGCAGCGTGACGCCCTCGTTCGGGGTCGGGTTCACCAGGCCGGAGGTGTTATCGGGCGTGTTCTGGAGATAGTAGAACCCGTAGTTGCGCAGGGAGAGGCCGTGCGCGGCGACGTCGTCCCAGATGTGGCCGCCGGGAGCCGCCGCGACGTCCTTGATCGGCGGGGCGACGTTGGACGAGTTCAGGTAGGTCGAAGTGGTGACGAACGGGGCGCCGGTCTGCGGGTCGGTCTTGGGGAAGCCGCCCACGGGATAATTGTTGTAGGTCCCCTCAAAGTCGTAGGAGCGGCGGCCGCCCACCCGGATGTAGTTCTGTGGGACGTTCTTGATGACCTCCTCGTTCGCCTGCCCCTGCGTGGACCAGGGCCAGCCGTCGCCGGAGACCTCGGCGCAGTCGTAGAAGTTGTCCAGCAGCACGAACCGCTCGGCGAGGGCGTGCTCGTTGGGGGTGACGTTCGCGCCGAACAGGGCCAGGGATGGCTCGCCGTTGCCCGCCGGCTCGTCGCCGAGCACCTGGTCGTAGGTGCGGTTCTCTTTGACGATGTAGATGACGTGCTTGATGCCGGCCAGCGCCTGCGCGGGCAGCGGGTTGGACCCGATGCCGGACAGGCGGTTATTGGCAAGGACCTGCTGCGTGTCCTGAAGGAGCTGGGCCGCCGTCGGCAGGGACAGGGTCTCTACGTTCCCCTCCAGGATGTCCTCCGTGTAGCCGAACGAGATCGGGTTGGTGTTGGTCGGCGAGGTCGCGTTGACGTTGACGCTCGGCAGGTTCGGGGTGTACGTCGGGTTCGGGTTGCGCGTCGTGGTGCCCTTGGCGTTGGCGACAAGCAACTGCCGGTACTGGCCGGCGGCGATCGCCGACGGGTACCAGCCGACCGGGATGTACCCCTGGACCCGGTTGCTCGCCGTGCTGACCTCCGCCACCGCGTTCATGTCGCCCAGCGTGACGTACAGCGTGCTCCCGTTCGGGGCGAGCGCCAGGTTGGTCGGCGTCACGCCCGGCAGCGTCGCGGCGCCGGCGGGGCGCAGCGAAACGTTCGTCACGGCGTCCGTTGCGGTGTTGATGACCGAGATGTCGTCCGTGTGGGCGTTGGCGACATACAGGGCCGTCTGGGCGGAGTTCAGCAGCAGCGCGACGGGGTGGGACCCGCTGTAGGAGACGTTCGGCGGCGTCGCGGGCGCTGTCCCGGTCACGACCGAGCTGGTCAGCGTCGGACTGGACGGGGTGGAGGTGTTGATGTCGTAGACCGCGCCGTCCAACTGGCTGCTGACGTAGGCCTTGCTGCCGTTAGACAGGACAGCGACCGCGTAGGGCATGTTCGGCGCGGTCACGTTGGGGACGCCGACGGTGTTGAAATTGTATCGCCCCACCTCGGCGCCGGTCGAGGCGTTCAGGATGACCAGGCTGCCGGGCGCGCTGAGGGCCTGGGGCGTGCTGATGCCGACGGCGTTGGTCGGCGAGCTGGCGACGTACAGGTAGCCCCGCGTGTCCGCCGCCAGGCCGACCGGGTAGTCGGTCGCATTGGTCATGGGGAACGTCTTGACCAGGCTGATCTGCCCGTTGACGACGCTGTAGACGCCGATCCGGTTGGCGTCGCCCTGCGACTGGCCGAGCGAGGCGTAGAGCGTGTAGCTGCCGTTGAGGTTGGTCGTGGGCGCAAAGGCCAGGCCGTAGTAGAAGTGGACCTTCTGACTCTCGACCGGCACATTGGTCTGGGACACGAGGGCGCCGGTGCCCGTGTCAATGACCGACAGGGCCTGGCGGAAGCCCATGTCGCTGACGACGGCGTACTTGCCGTCGGGCGTCGGGATCATGTTCATCGGCAGGCTGCCGACGTTGGCGGTGACGCCGAGCGGGGGCAGGGTGATACGCTTGCCGGTGTTCAGGGTGTTGGTCTGGGCGTGGGCCGTGCCGGCGAGCAGGGCGGCGGCCAGGCCGCTCCAGAGGGTGGCGGCGCGGCGGGCGCGAGACTGGCGGCTCATGAGTGTGTCTCCTGATGATTGCCCGGCAAAAATGCCGGGGGCGTGGCCGGAAGAAAGGCCCCGCCCTTGCGGGGGCAGGGCCTTGGCATGATTAGTCGTCGTCGCCGTCACCGCCGCCGAACTTGGGGCCGTTGACGACGCGCAGGGCCATCCGGTAGATGCGCGCCTGAGTGGCCTTGTACTGGGTCGCGTGCAGGTGTCCCTTGCGGGCGGCCTCACGGTGCAGGGTGTCGGCCTGCATCGAGAGCAGTGTCACCATGCTCAGGCGGTAGCTGTCCTGGTCCGGCGAGGACGAGTCGAGCCTCGCGGACAGTTTCCAGACCTTGAGGCCCTCCGGAGTCGCCTTGTAGTTGTGCGCGATGAAGGTGCCGAGCGGGGCGTTGCCGTTGAGCGTGTTGATGAGCGTCTTGCCCGTCGAGTCGAGCGCGATGCCGTTGTAGGTGGACTGGAACATGTCGCGCAGGTCGGTGGCGAGCAGGTCGCCGTAGTTGTTCGGCGGCAGGCCCATCAGCAGTTCCTCCGTCTTGACGATGGAGGCGGTGGAGTAGTGCCGCTTGCCGGCGTAGGCCGGCTTGGCGTAGGGGCTGATGACGATCATGGGGGTGCGGTGCGGGTCCAGGTGGTCGTAGCCGGACTGGGCGTCGTCATAGGTCATGAAGATCGCGCTGCCGGTGCCGTCCGCCGGGTTGTAGTACACCGGGCTGCTCATGATGTGCCGCACGACCAGCCCCAGGGCGGTGTCGCCGTCGGCGATCAGGCCCGCGCCGGTGATGTCATTCTGAACGGGCGACGTCCCCGGGATGGTGTTCCCGCCGTAGATCGGGAAGTTCGACGTGGCGGCCGGGTTGCCCGAGTGGTCGTTGGGCTGGTAGATGTACAGGTACGTCGGCAGCGTGCCAGCGGCGACCATGCGGTCGAAGTCCTTGTTGAACTCCAGGGCGCGGCTCTGGTCGGAGATGCCGAAGTTGTAGCCAGGGTAGTTCGGGTCCAGGTGCGGCTCGCCGTTGGCGTTGCTGCCGCCCAGGATCGCCAGGATCGGGTTCTTCAGGTAGTAAGACTGGCCCAGGCCCTGCGTCGGCGACGTGACGTCGCTACCCGTCACCTCCGTCACCGGACTCGTCTCCGGGACCACCGGGATGCCGGCGTTGCCGCTCGGCGGGTCAATCACGGAGGCCGGCTCGGCGTAGCCGTTGTCGGTGCCGGTGACGCGGATCAGCGCCCCATAGTCCTTGAAGGAGACGCCGTTGCGGGCGGCGTTGTTGAAGATGTAGCCGCCCTCCGGGTAGTCCTCCGGCTCCATGTTCTTGTTCGCCAGCAGGCCGCGCCCGCCCTTAACCAGCAGCGTCTTCTCAGTGTAGTCGGACTCGGTGCCGGAGGCGCTGAACTGGTGGCCCGCGTCGCTCTCCTCGGCGTCGGAGTAGTAGTTGACGGCCGTGGCGAACGTGTCGGCCAGCAGCTGCGTGTTCTGCGCGATGCTGGTGAACTGGGTGTAGGCGGGCAGCACGTTGTAGATCGTGGTCTGCGTGTTCTGCGGGGTGCCGCTGGAGACGCCGGCGGCGTTGTTGATGGTCAGGCTGGCGAAGTTGCCGAAGTGGGTCTGGTTGCCCAGCATCGAGTCGAACGTCTTGTTCTCGTGCAGGATGAAGAACACGTGCCGGATCTTGGTCGAGGCCGGGCCGCCGATGGGCACCACGCTGGTGTCCACGTTCGCCGGGTTCTGCACCGCGAAGTTGTTAGCCAGGACCGTCGTGTTGTCCAACGTGTAGCTGCTCAGGTTCACCTTCTGGAGCGTGCCGAAGATCGAGTTGGAGTTGCTGAAGGACTCGATGCCCGAGGCGGTCGGGTTGTTGGCCACGACCCCGCTGGCGTTCGGGGTGGTGTTCGCGTTGATGTCCTCGCCGACGCCCTTGTCGTTGATGATGTAGAGGGTGCTGCCGTCGGCGCTGACGCTCAGGGCGGTCGGGTACCAGTCGGTCGGGATGCGGCCCAGCAGCACCGGGTTGAGCGGGTTGGACACGTTGAGCACGGCCACCGAGTTCAGACCGGCCTCGGCGACGTACAGCCGGGTGTTGTCCGGGGAGACGGCCAGCGCGTTCGGGTAGGTGCCGTGGACGACGTGGTTGCTCAAGTTCAGGTTCAGCGGCGACAGGTCGAAGTCCGCGTACCGGTGGTTGCTGTTGACCAGGATCAGGCCCAGGCCGTCCGAGTTGGCCTTGGCGACGTACTCGACCTCGATCAGGCCGTGCCGCACGATGGCCGCCGCCGAGGGGTGCGTGTCGCCGACGTTGTACCGGTCGTCCAGCGGGTGCCCCTCGTAGATGGAGCCGAGCAGGGCCGCCCTGGTCGGGTCGCCGCCGGGGACGGAGATCACGGAGACGGACGAGGTCTGCGGGTTGGTGCCCGTGGTGCTGGTGATCGGCACGAAGAACAGGCCGCTGATGTTCTGGCCGGGCGTGACCCCGCCGAGGCCCGTGACGTTGCCGCTGCCGTCGAAGGTCGGCGCCAGGAACTGGTACTGCTGGACGCCCCAGTTAGTGACCAGCACCTTGCTGCCGTCGCGGCTGACCGTCACGGCGTAGGGCGAGAAGCCGACGGGAATCTGCTTGATGACCGTGTTCGTGGTGGTGTCAATAACGGCCAGGCTGTTGTCGGCGTTGCAGGCGACGTACAGGTAGCGGCCGCTGGGGCTGAGGGCGGAGCCGGCCGGGAACGTCAGCCGGTTGCTGCCGACCTGGGCGGTATTCTGCGGGGTCAGGGGGGCGCCCGCCGTGCCGGACGGGAAGCCGATGCCGCTGCCGATGCCGCCGCCGCTGGTGCCGCTGTTCTCCGGGTAGTCGTTCTGGGTGAAATTCGCCACCGCGAAGTTGGTGGGCGTGCCGTTGGGCGAGATCGGCGCAATCGGGATCGGCGTCCCGATGGTCAAACCGGTGCCTGGGGTGAAGGTCAGGACTTTGACGTTGTGCGACCCGCCGCCCGAGGCGTAAATGGTGTAGCCGCCCGCACCGTTGGACACCACCTGGATGCCGACGAACAGCGGGCCGACCGCGTTATAACTCGTCTGTGCGGCAACGGACAGGTCCGAGGTGCGCAGTACGGTGATGGTGTACCCGGCGGCCAGGTTGTTGGCGGCCGTCGGCGACGGCTGCACGGAATGGTTGCCGGTGATACCGCGCTCGTCGTCACAGGTGATGACGATGTACTGGCCGTCGGGTGTCAGCGCGCTACCCAGGGGGTGCATGCCGATCTGGGCCACCTGGCCCGCCGGGGTGACGATCTTGCCGTTGGGCAGGACGGCGTCGAAGTAGGGGCTGGGGCGGCCCATGAGGCGGAAGTCGGCGTCCTTCATCGGGCCGGTCAGCAGCTCGGCGGCGCTGTAGATGCCCCCGGCGACGCTGGTTTCGCTGCTGCCGTAGACGGGGACGGTGAGGGTCCCCCAGTTGGTCCCGTCAACGGTCGTCTGGGCGCGGGTGGCGGTGCCCAGGCCCAGCATGGCGATGGCGGCGGCGCCCAGCGCCGCGGCCTGCTTGTAGGCCGGCAAAGTCTGTGTGCGCTTCATGAATGCGTGTTCTCCTTCTCGAAAGACGTCATTGACGCCCTGAGTGACGGATGGACCGGCGGGCGCGCAGGCCGAGCAGGGCGGCCGGCAGCAGTCCCAGCAGCAGCAGCGCATCGGTGCCCGCTTCCGGCACGACGGCGATCCGAACCGGGATGCTCGTGCCGGGGGTGAAGTTGTCGCTGAACTGGCCGGTCAGCGTCGCGGAGACGAGACTCGGCCCCGCGTGAGGAATGATGACGGGATTCGTCTGTAGGTCGCCGGTGAGCGGCGTCACGCCGTCGCTGGCGAGATCGAAGGGGTCCGAGGAGGTCGTCGGCGTCGTGGGATCGGCGAGGTCGTAGAGATTTAATGATTGATGGCTGCCGTCGCTGAAATTCTCGGTCAGCAGCAGGGTGTTGAAGGCCATCTGCGGCGTGATGTCGTACTCGCCGGGGAAGGACAGGCTGTCCTGCGTCAGATTCAGGACCTGGAACTCGGCCCCGTCGAATCCGAACTGGCCGGCGGCGTAGGTCTGGCCGGGCGCTACGCCGTTATCAAGGGCAAGGATGTCAACGTAGTCGTCCGGCCCGCCGTCGAACGCGGTCAGCGTCGTGCTGAAGTTCGCATTGATGGTGGTCGGGATGTAAACCAGGTTCGGCGCCTGGGCGTGGGACGGGGCGGCGGCGAAGCCGAGGCCGGCTAGGGCCAGCAGGGCAGCGGCTTTTTTCATGGCTGTCTTCTCCTTCATGATGATCTCTCCTGGTAAACGATTTATGATGAGGCGGCGCGGCGGCGACGCGCGTAGGCGGGCAGCAGCAGGACGCCAGCCAACAGCAGGGCGAGCGGGCCAGGCTCGGGGACGTTGAACGACGGCCCGACCAGCGGCCCCTGGCTGGGCGTGTACGTGCCGCTGGTCGTGTCATAGCCGTAGGCGCTGTGGGTGACGGTCGGAGTGAATTCGGCGGCCGGATCCGAGAACTGCACCTGCAATTGGTCGCCGGGGCCGAGCGCGTCGGTGGCGCTGGTGAACTGGAGCGTGTTGGGCGAGAAGTAGCCCAGGAACGTCCAGCCGGGCGTGGGCGTGAAGGAGGCCGCGCCGAACGCCTCCTTGGCGAAACTGACCGAGGAGGGGTTGAGGTCGTCCCCCTCCAGGTAGAGGTTGCTGATGGACGTCCCCAGCGGCCCACCCACGGTGAAGTCGTAGGTGTAGGTGTTGAAGGCCCCGGCGGGGGCGTCGCCCCCGGTGACGGAGACCTGCTGCGCGCCCGCGGCGGATGCGAGCAGCAGGGCGGCGGCGGTGAGCAGCGCAGTTTTCATGCCATGATTCCTTGTCTCTCAGTGGTCGGTCAATGGCGGGGACGCGGGGGCGGCACGGCGATGATCCGGGTCGTGACGGTGCCGGCGCTGGTGACGGGCAAGGCCGTGCTGGAGCGCAGCGTCACCGGGGGCGTGACGAAGGGGTTGGCGGCGCCGGGGCTGACCTTCACCGGGATCTGTGCGTAGAGGGTCTGGCCGGGGGCGAGCCGCCCCAGCGTCAGCACCACGGTCTGCCCCTGCTGCGTCAGCGTGTCCCCGGTCGGGGCGGCCAGCGTGACTCCCGCCGGCAGCGTGAGCACGACCTGGGTGCCGTTCAGCGCGAACGCGCCGCCGTTGGCGAGCGCGAGGCTGTAGACCAGCGCGCCGCCGACGGCAGCGGCGGGCGGCGCGGAGAGGGCGACGGTGACGGTTCCCATGACAGCCGGCTTGGTGACGGTGATCGTGTCCAGCAGCGCGGGCGTCCCGGCGCCGGCGGATTGGATGACCGCCGGATTGGAGGGGTTAGAGGGATCGAGCACCGTGTCCGGGAGCGGCTGATTCAGGGGACGTCCCTGATAATCCGTGCCGAAGGAGACTGTCGGCGCGGCGTTCGACAGCGGCTCGCTGATCTGGTACAGGCTCAGCGTGTTCCCGTTGACGACTACATCGGCGAACGAGAAGACCTTCGACTTGAACTTGGCCGTGATCTTCGGACCCGACCCCGCGCCGGGGAGGAACGCCTTCATGGCGTCGTCGGTCAGGTTGGTGTCCAGCCAGGACGATGGTCCGTTGAGGAAGGCGTAGCTCTGGCCGTTGACCTGCTGGGTATAGGTTCCGGTGGCCGCGTCGTCCTGGTCAATGCCCAGGCTGCTGCCGCGCGGGTTGGCGAAGTCGTCGTCGAAGTCGCGGTTGCCGCCCGCACCCTCCACGAAGTACAGGACGCCGTCAGGCACAGTATCAGTCGCGCCGTCGAAGGCCGTGTCCACGGCGACAGCGGGCGGGCCGTTCTCCGTCGGGGCCCGGGTCGCGCCGGGCAGGACGCGCAGCGGGAAGGTGCGCTGGTAGTTGTGCTCATGGCCGTTGAAGACCAGGTTGACGCCGTGGTCCTCCAGGAACTTGGCGACCCGGCGCATCTGGTCGTTGCTGAGGGTGGCGTTGCCGGAGGAGAAGGCCGGCTGGTGGAAGACCACCACCTTCCACGGCTGGGCGCTGCCGTCCAGGTCGGCGATCAGCCACTGGCGGAGGACGGATGGGTACGATGGGAAGGGGAACGCCGGGGCCGTTCCCGGCGGCCCGCCGGGCAGCAGCGCGTTGAACAGGTGCGGGTTGGCGTCCAGGAACGTGAAGTGGACGCTGCCGTTGTCGAACGAGTAGTTGCTCTCGTGGTCGATCTGGCGCTTCGGCCCCTGTCCGGCGTCCACGGTGGTGCTGGCGCGCAGCGCCTCCACGGCGGCCGGGGAGTAGTACGGGGCGCCGTTGACCATGAATGATGCGCCGTTGTAATTGAAGTAGAAGCCGGAGGGGGCGAACAGGTCGGCGTTGAAGACGTA
This sequence comes from Armatimonadota bacterium, assembly GCA_019239955.1. Taxonomy (GTDB): domain Bacteria; phylum Armatimonadota; class Armatimonadia; order Armatimonadales; family Capsulimonadaceae; genus JAFAZD01. The sequence continues at coordinate 139,732 of JAFAZD010000348.1, forward strand.
CTGGATGTCCACGCCGGCGGGGCCGTTCAGCGGGTCGTAGAAGTTGTTGAAGTGGGCCATGGCGTCGCCGCCGCCCACGCCGCCGCCGAAGGGGCCGGGGCCGGCCAGGCCGGGCGTCGTCGGGCCGCTGTCGGCCAGCAGGTTGGCGCTGGCGCCGGTGCCCCCGACGTCGTGGTTGCCGACGACGATGTAGAGCGGGAGGGAGCGGATGAAGGGGGCGCCGTCGTCGTTGTCATCGGCGTCGCTGTTCCAGGTGCGGAACCAGACGTCCTTGTAGTTGCCGTCCGTCCCGGAGATGTAGACGTTGTCGCCGGTGTTAAGCGCCAGGTTGGGCCTGGGCAGGGCGGGCACGCCGGGGATGCCCCCGTTCTGCGTCAGGGCGTCCACATGGTACATCTCGTGGATGATGCGCGCCATGTAGTCCACGATGTCGGCGGTGTTGGGGATGTTGGGGTAATATCCCTCGTCGCCCTGCACCTCGAAGGAGGACTGACTGCCCGTCTTGCGGGTGTGGAACGTCGCCGTGAAGCCGCCGGTGGGCAGACCGGGACCGCTCACCGTGTAGATGTAGTCCGTGTCCAGGGTCAGGCCGGTCAGGGTCGCCTCATAGTCGGTGTGCGGGCCGTAGGGGTTGGGCAGGACGAGGCCGTTGAACGCGGGGTCGGCGGCCAGGTAGTTGTCCACCACGCGCCCCACGGGAGTCACCGGGAGGGGGTCCGCGCCGGGGATGTTCGGTCGGGCCGAGACAAGGTAGGCGTTAGAGGGAGTCGTCTCGTCGGTCTGCCAGGCGATGATCTTGGTGTCCGTCGCGCCAAGCCGCCCGGCGTCGCCGGGCTGGAGGTAGGGCATGAAGGTGACGTTGACGATGGCGACGGCGGCGGGTCGTGGGCGGGCCTGCCGGGCGTGTCCCGCGGTCTCGCCGTGGAGAAGCGCCGCGGCCATCAGTCCCGCGATCGTGTATCTTTGCCAGGTGCGCATGGTGTTCTCCTTCAGCGGCACAGGAAAGGCGACCCGGCGATGGGGGACGGGGCAACCCTTCCGTGCAGCGACACCGCAACGTCACCATTATATGTGGCCTATATTAAGGGAGTGTTATCGGAGATTTAAGAGGCCGTTAAATTCCTGTAGACGCCCGATTCCTTGTCCCTCCGCGGAGGCACGGAGAGGCGGCGCGCGGCGCAACACGCCGGCGGGCGCGCCGTGCGGCGGGACGATCCCGCCGGGTATCCTCTGATCGGGCGGGGCCAGGCGGGGAGGTGGCGAAAGAGATGAAGAAGGATAGACAGACTCGCGGAGCGGAACGCGTCCGGCGCGTGCCCGACCGGGAGCGGGCCGCCGAGGCCTTCCGCGCGGGCGCCCTGGTCGTGGTGACCGGCACGGAGGCCGACGGCCTGGCGCGCGTGATCTTCTCGCGCCGCAAACTGGCCCGCCCGATTTTCGACGACCCGCGGGGCGAGTGGCGCGTGGCCGAGCCGCTGCGCCTCGAGGGCTACCGCAAGAGCTCGCTGATGTGCCTGGTAGCGGCCCCGGAGGTGGTGAACGCCTACCTGGCTCACGTGGGTTGGGACGAGGAATCGGCACGGACCCGCTGACGGCGGCCGTGATCGAGAAGGCGCGGAGGGGAAATTGGCCGCCGAGCGGGGGCCGTTCACGCTGTTCGCACTGCTGGAGCGTGAGGACACGCCCGGACGCTGGGACGTGCTCGTGTCCGCGCCCTGGCTGCCGACGGGGCGCAAGGGCCTCCTGACCGTCGCCGAGGCCCTGACCGCCCGGATGACGCCGGAGGAGGCGGTGCAGATCGGGCGGATCGTGACGCTGGCCCCCGCGTCCCCCTTCGTGTGGTCTCTGCGACAGACCGCCGCCCGCCACGGACTCACGGACGGATGGCCCGTCCCGCTGGGGCGGCAGGCCGTGAACGGGACCGAGATCGAACGCGGATTCATCCTCGCCGCCGGGGAGCCGGAGGCGGCCGCCGGCCACGTCGGGGCCCTCGCCGCCTGATGGACGGGCCCCAGGACGCCATCCCCGCCCCCGACGCCGAGGGGCTGCGAACCATCCCGGAGGCCGCCGCGCACCTGGGCATCCACGAGAAGCGCCTGCGCCGGCTGCTGGCCCGCCCCAAATACAGGGACAGAACACAGACGAGGACGCGGACGCAGACGCGCCGGATGGTGCTGTCCGCGTTCTACGAGCGCCTGCTGACGGAGAAGGACGTCCGGATCGCGGAGCTGACGGCGGCGCTGGGGCACGAGCGGGAGCAGGCGCGGCGGCTGGCCGAGGCCCTGGCGCGGGAGCAGGCCCTGCCCGCGCCGACTTCGCCGGAGGCCGCGCCGGACGCGCCGGAGGCATCAAAAAACGCGCAGGGAGGGCCGGAGACGGGCGCAACGGTCGGGGATGGGGGAGGCCTCTAGTACTACAGCCGCAGTTATGGCATAGCTGCGGCTCCTCGCTTTCTGTCGTGGCAACGCTTGGCCCGCAGTTGATGCCGCCGACGCCAGGCCGACCAGTGCATGACCGCCTCCGCCTCCCACGGCTCCGACCAGGCCAGACGCCACAGCAGGCGCCGGGTCTCCGGCACCGTCAGCGGCAGCAGGTCCGGCTCATCGCCCCCTTTTGTCCGCCGGCCAAGGGGCCGGCGGACATTTGCGCCTCGGACTTCCAGGCCTCCTGGGCGCGCATCAGGCTCACGAAGGCGTGCGCCAGCAGCGAGAGCGTGATGAACCGGTGCCAGGCGCCCCAGCGGCGCACCTCGTACACCCAGATTGACGACGCATCGGGGACAGGGAAACTGGCCTCGGGGGTGAGCCTCTCTCCCGCCTCTTCGCCGCTCGGCCGAGTTCGAGCGCGACCTGATGCGCGAGCGCACCGCCGCCGGCCTGGTGGCCGCCAGGGCGCGGGGGCGCAAGGAGGGGTGGCCGCGGACCATGGACGAGCGCCAGGCGCGGATGGCGCAGGCGCTGCGGGAGGACCCCGCCCTCTCCGTCGCCGAGATCTGCCGGCGGCTGGGCGTCTCCGAGGCCACCGTCTGCCGTTACAGTCGGCCCGCGTCGGACGGGAACACGCAGGCGGACGCGCTCGACCGCAAGAAGGCGAATAACAGCGTTTTATCTGACATCTAACAGCGCGATAAGTGACATTTAACAGCCCATATGCTACAATAAAGGCATGTTCGCCCCCACCTTCCGCCTCACCTCCGCCCTCGCCCGCTCCCTCATGAGCGTCGAGGCCGACCGCCAGGCCCTCGCCGAGCTGCCCGTGGACGTGGAGATGCTCCGCTCCCTCCGGGAGACCGCCCGCCTCGCCGCCACCCACTACTCCACCCAGATCGAGGGCAACCGGCTCACCCAGGCCCAGGTCCGGCAGACCCTCGCCGGCGCCCGCCTGCCCGGACGCGAGCGCGACGCCGCCGAGGTCCGCAACTACTACCGCGCCCTCGAGGAGGCCGAGCGCCTGGCCCAGAAAGAGGGGCCGGTCACCGAGGAGGACGTGCGCCGCCTGCACGGGCTGGTGATGCACGGGCGCCCCTCCCCCACCCCGTACCGGGCCGAGCAGAACGTCATCCGCGACAGCCTCACCGGCGACATCGTCTACCTGCCCCCCGAGGCCAAGGACGTGCCCGGCCTCATGGCCGACCTCGTCGCCTGGATCAACCAGGAGCTGGAGCAGGGCGAGCTGCCCGCCCCCGTCGTGGCGGCCCTGGCCCACTACCAGTTCGCCACCGTCCACCCCTACTACGACGGCAACGGGCGCACGGCCCGCCTGCTGGTCACCCTGGTGCTGCACAGGTCGGGCTACGGGATGGGCGGCATCTACAGCCTGGAGGAGTACTACGCCCGCGACCTGTCCGGCTACTACGGCGCCCTCTCCGTGGGGCCGTCGCACAACTATTACTTCGGCCGGGCCGAGGCGGACGTGACGGGCTTTTTGGAGTACTTCTGCTTTGGGATGGCGGAGGCGTTCGCGGCGGTGCGGGCGCAGGCGGCACGGGCGGCGCGTCGGGGGGCGCGCGACCAAAGTCCGCTGCTGCGGGGGCTGGACCCGCGGCGGCGGCGTCTGCTGGCGCTGTTCCGGGGGCAGGGTTCGGCCACGGCCGGGGAGATGGCGGCGCACCTGTCGCTGAGCCGGCGGACGGTGGTGGGCCTGTGCCGGGGCTGGGTGGCCGAGGGGTTCCTGGAGGTCCTGGACCCCTCGCGTAAGAACCGCGCGTACCGGCTGGGGCCGGCCTACGAGGCGCTGGTGGCGGGGGCGGAGGGCTGACGGGCGCGGGCCGAGAGGCCCGGCTACCATTGCCGAACATGAAGGGGGTTATGTCCGGCGAGACGGGGTGCAACCCGCCGGCAGCCGGCCAGGCCGCCCCCGTCGCCGTTGCCTGGGCACAGGCCCGACGGGTCCACCAGGTTGACGGGGTCGTCGGCGCAGTAGGCGTACAGGTTCGTCCCGCCCGCGTACCCCAGCGGGTCGCGCGTCAGGAACCGCCGGGCCGCCGGGTCGTAGAACCGGTGCCCCAGCAGCGCCAGCCCCGTCTCGTCGTCGGTCTGGTAGCCCGCCTGCCCCCCGTAGCCGCCGAACGGGTCCGGCGCCTGCAGCGGGGGCAGACCGTCGGTGGACTGGCGGTAGCCGTAGGCGGCGAACATGCTGTGGGACAGCACGGCGCCCGACCCGTCCAGGCGCTCGGCGGGGCAGCCCTGCGGGTCGAAG
>JAFAZD010000157.1 GCA_019239955.1 Armatimonadota bacterium
CGCTGGGAGATGCGCTCGCGGAGGGCGCCCAGGATCAGGGCCTCGCGCTCGGGGGTCATGGCCCGGCTCTGGGGTGAGCGGGTGAAGGTCTTGGCGCAGGCCTTGCAGCGGCAGCGGGGCGTACCGGAGCGGTTGGTGCCGAACTTGCTGACGTCGGTATCGCCGCAGTGGGGGCAGGAAAGGGCTATCATGCTCCCATCTTCGGAACAACGCGACTAAATCCATAGCCAATCACGGTTACATCCACGTCCGGGTGGATCTCCCGCAGCCAGGCGGCCCGGCGCTCGGCCGGAATGGTCTGTGTGTCCCTGTCGCAGACGATCACCGTGAGATGGTCCACCTGCGCACGCGCCGTCTCGATCAGGAACTTGTGGCCCCGGTGCGGCGGATAAAACTTGCCGATCACCAGCCCGCGACTAGCCATGCACGCTCTCCGCCATGCCTTCCCAAGACGGATGGCTGGCCTGAGACTCGCGCCACTGCCGCAGCCCCATCACGCACAGCGCCAGGAACAGCAGATACAGCCCCCCCGTCAGGTAAAGATGCTTGTAGGCATAAAGCGCGACGTAGATCACATCGGCGCTCATCCAGACGTGCCAATTTTCGATCAGTTTCTTCGTCAGCAGGTACTGCGCCGCCAGGCTCAAGGCCGTCGTCAGGGCGTCCCAGAACGGGGCCGAGTCACGAACATGGCGCAGGTACAGCGTCATCCCAAACGTGGAGAGGGTCCCAAGCGCGGCTAATGTGAGGGCTGTCGCCGCGCTCGCCCGGGAGACGTGCAGCACGGTCCGGCCCCGCCCGCCATGCAGCCACCAGTACCAGCCCAGTATGCCGAGGACGACGTAGACGACCTGCAGGCCCATGTCGGCGAAGAGCCGGGCGCGCAGGAACAGCACGATGAAAAAGATGTCGTTGGCGATGCCGATCGGCCAGTTCCAGACGTTCTCTTCCACGGTCAGCCAGACGCACCACGCGCCGGTGACAAACCCGAACACCTCCGTCAAGTCCATCGGCAGCCAGTGCCGCCAGGACGCCGCGATCAGGGCGGCGGACGCCGCCGCTCCCAGTCCGAGAATGGTCCGTCTCATGCGGGCGTATTTCACCTGCCGGCCTTTTACTCCCTCCGGGTGCAACGCCCTGGAGCTTGCTCCGCTAACTTATTTTTGCCTTGCAGGGGCCTGCAGATTTAGCGACACCTCGCAGCTCCGCTGCGACGTAGTCCATGAGAACACCAATAATAGTCGCCGCTTGACTTACGGCACTTACGACTCCACGTGGAAGGCCTACGACCATATCGGGACCCTTTAGGTTCGGCCGGCGGAAAAAACCGCACAAAATTCTCGAAGGATTTTTCCAACCCGGCCGCGCGACGTCCGCCGCCGGTTGAGGTTCGCCACACCCTGCCAGCCGACCTGTTCGACACGCCCGCGCGCTTCCCCTGCGCTCCTTTTCGCGGGGCCATACAGTTTTTCCTGACTGGAACCGCAACTTAGGTTAATAGCCCCGATTAGCCCATGATGCCCTGGAAATTCTCACGAAGCGAGAATTTCCATAAACTCCACCGCGTGGACGCCGCACGGCCCCCGCTCCTCCGCGCGGCGGGGGTATACTTCCCCTCGCACCCACAGCCGCCGGCCCGCGACCGGCACGCCCGCGGAGGTCTATTCCCGTGACAACCGAGACCGTCGCCGACCCCGTCCAGAAGCGCTACGCCGACGCACTCGCGTCCCTGACCGACAAGGTCCGGCAGGACCCCTACGTGCTCGCCCTGATCCTGCTCGGCAGCCTGTCCCACGACGTCGTCTGGGACAAAAGCGACATCGACCTGCTCCTGGTCACCCAGGAGACCCGGCAGCAGATGCCCGGCCTCACGCTGGTGGAAGACGGCATCGTCATCCACGCCCAGCGCGTCCCGCGCTCCGAGTTCAAGCGCATGGCCGAGGGGGCGGTGCGCGGCTCGTTCGTCCACTCGCTGCTGCGCAAGGGCCGCATCATCTTCACCCGCGACGAGACGCTGGAGGCGTTGTGGGAGGGGCGCGCCCGCGTCGGCGCGCGCGACCGCGAGGTGCGCCTGCTGGAGGCCGCCGTGTGGCCCCTGATGGCCTTGCCCAAAGCCCAGAAGTGGCTGTCCGTCAAGGGAGACCGGCACTACGCCTTTCTCTGGATCACCAAATGCCTGGACGGACTGGCGGCCATTGAGGTCACGCTGGCCGGCGAGGTGCCGGGCCGCGAGGCGCTCGCCCAGGCCCTGCCCCTCAACCCCGCCTTCTTCCGGGCCGTCTACACCGATCTCATTGACGGCCCCAAGACCGAGGAGACGCTGGGGCGGGCCCTCCGTGAGATCGAGGACTACCTGCGCGCGCGCATCCCGGCCCTGTTCGAGCCGATCCTGACGTTCCTTGCCGAGTCGGGCGGCGTGCGGGCCGCCCACGACATCGAGCACCACTTCCGCACCCACTTCAACGTCTCCTCCGCCGACCTGGCCTGCGAGTGGCTGGCCGAGCAGGGCGTCATCACCCAGGTCGCCGCCCCCGTCCGCCTGACCGACCGGAGCCGGGTGGACGTGGAGGAGGCTGCCTACTATTACGACGGCGCGCCGTCCTGACCCCGGCGGCCGGGGGCCATCCTCCTCTGACCGAAAGGACCTTCCCATGCGTACCACCATCGCCGTCCAGGGCGCCCGCGAGCACAACCTCAAGGACATCCGCCTGGAGATCCCGCGTGACCGCTTGATCGTCTTCACCGGCGTCAGCGGCTCCGGCAAAAGCTCGCTCGCCTTTGACACCATCTACGCCGAGGGGCAGCGCCGCTACTTGGAGTCGCTGTCCACATTCGTGCGCGGCTTCGTGGACCAGGTGCGGCGGCCCCAGGTGGACTTCGTCCACGGCCTCTCGCCGGTGGTCTCCATCGGCCAGAAGACCGTCACGCGCAGCCCCCGCTCCACCGTCGGCACCATGACCGACATCGCCGGCTACCTGAACCTGCTGTTCGCCACCGTCGGCGTCGGCCGCTGCCCCGAATGCGACACGGAACTGCCCCTGCGCACGCCCGGCCAGATCGTGGACCACATCCTGGCGCTGCCGGCGGGCACGCCGGTGGAGCTGCGCGCCCCGCTGTTCCCGGTCTACGGCGAGGACTGGGAGTTCGTGTTCGCCGAGGTCCGCAAGAAGGGGTATCGCCAGCTCTGGGTGGACGGCCAGCGGGTGGACCTGGGCGAAGACGTGGAGATGGACGAGACGCGCGCCCATCAGGTGCAGGTGGTGGTGGACACGCTGCGCGTGCGGCCGGACTTGGAGAAGTCGTTCAAGGCCAGCGTCGCCGCCGCGCTGTCGGTCGGGGAGCGGTTCCTCTCGGCGCACCTGCCCGACGGGTCGCCCGTGCCCAGCCTGGGCTGCCCGGCGCACGGCTGGGCGCTGGCCGGGGTCGCCAGCGAGGATTTCCTGTTCAACCTGCCCGGCGCGGCCTGCCGCACCTGCCTGGGCCTGGGGACGTACTACCAGGTCCACCCGGACCTGCTGGTGCCGGACAGGACCCGCAGCATCGCCGGGGGCGCGTTCGTCCCCGCCGCCTTCCGCTACAACAAGGACACCTGGGACGGCCGGATCATGTACAGCCTGGCCCATGACTATGGGTTCAGTCTGGACACGCCCTTTGAGCAACTGCCGCCCGACATCGTGGACGTGCTGTTCTACGGGACCAAAGGGCGCAAGTTCCCGCTGCTCCAGCCGCCGGGGGCCAAAGAAGAAAAGCACGTCGGGCGGGAGTTCAAGTTCGACGGACTCATCCACCGCGTGGAGCGCCATTATAAATGGTATCGGCAGAAGCAGGTGGCGCATTCGGGCATGGAGGACTACCTCAATAAAGTCATGGTGGAGCACCGCTGCCCGGACTGCCACGGCGCGCGCCTGAAGGGGCAGCGGCTGCTCATTACCGTCGGCGGCCAGACCATTTTTGACGTCGGCGAGGCCCACTTCGCCGAACTGCGCGGCTGGCTGGACGGCCTGCGCTTCACGGGCAAGCACCGGCAGGCGGGGGAGCAGATCGTGCGTGAGATCACGGCCCGGCTGGACCTGCTACTGGGCATCGGGCTGGACTATTTGAATTTCAACCGCCGGTCCTCCACGCTGTCCGGCGGCGAGGCGCAGCGGATTCGCCTGTCCACGCAGATCGGGTCGGGCCTGATGGGGATGCTGTACGTGCTGGACGAGCCGAGCATCGGCCTGCACCCCAAGGACACGCGCAAACTGCTGGACACCCTGCGCCATCTGCGCGACCTGGGCAACACCGTGCTGGTGGTGGAGCACGACGAGGACACGGTGCGGGCCGCCGACTGGGTGGTGGAGCTGGGGCCGGGCGCGGGGGTCCACGGCGGCGAGGTGGTCGCCGAGGGCGCGCTGCCGGACATCCTGGCGCACCCGCGCTCCCTGACCGGCCAGTTCCTGAGCGGCCGCCGCCACATCGCCGTCCCGGCCGAGCGGCGCCCCGGCAACGGCCGGTGGCTGACGGTGCGCGGGGCGCGCGAGAACAACCTGCGCAATCTCGATGTGGCATTCCCGCTGGGGAGGCTGGTGGCGGTCACGGGCGCGTCGGGGTCCGGCAAAAGCTCGCTGGTCAACGAGATCCTGTACAAGCGGCTCCATGCCCGCTTCATTGACAGCCGCACCCTGCCGGGGGAGCACGACGCCATCGAGGGCCTGGAGCACGTCTCCGACGTGGTGCGGATCGACCAGTCCCCCATCGGGCGCACGCCGCGCTCCAACCCGGCCACGTATGTGGGCTTCTACGACGACATCCGCCGCTTGTTCGCCGCCACGCCGGAGGCGCGGGCGCGCGGCTATGATGCGGGCCGGTTCTCGTTCAACGTTAAGGGGGGCCGCTGCGAGGAGTGCGCGGGCCTGGGGCTGGTGACCACGCACCTGGCGTTCCTGCCGGACATCGAGGTGCCGTGCGAGGCCTGCCACGGGGCGCGCTACAACGCCGAGACGCAGGAAGTCCTATACCGGGGCAAGACCATCGCCGAGGTGCTGGACCTGTCGGTCGAGGACGGCGTCTGCTTCTTCGGCGACCGTCCGGGAATCGCGCGCAAGCTGGCGATGCTGGACGGGCTGGGCCTGGGCTACCTGACCCTGGGCCAGTCCGCGACCACCCTCTCCGGCGGTGAGGCGCAGCGCATCCGGCTGGCGGACGAGCTGGGCAAGCTGAAACGGGGGGATCTTTTGTACATCCTGGACGAGCCGACCACGGGCCTGCACCTGGCGGACATCCAGCGCCTGTTGGAGTGCCTGGGTCGCCTGGTGGACGCCGGGCACACGGTCGTGGTGATCGAGCACCACATGGACGTCATCAAGACCGCCGACTGGGTCATCGACTTGGGCCCGGAGGGTGGCCGTGGCGGCGGCGACCTGCTGTGTGCCGGCACCCCCGAGCAGGTCGCCGCCCACCCCGCCTCCCATACCGGCCGCTTCCTGCGCCGCCACCTGGCCGGGGCCCCGGCGCCGGGGTGAAACGCCCCATAAGGAGGCGGGACAGACAAAATTTGTGCCATAATTAAGTCATGCAGCTCCTCTCCCTCCATGTCGGTCGGCCGCAGCAACGGACCTCCGCCGTCCGCGACGGCCAGCCGACCCGCTGGACCAGCGCCATCTATAAGCAGCCGGTCGTCGGCCCCCGCGCCCTCGGCCCGACGAACCTGGACGGCGACGCTCAGGGTGACACCAAGAATCACGGCGGCCCCGATAAGGCCGTCTGCTGCTATCCCGCCGAGCACTACCCCTCCTGGCGCGAGCTGCTGGGGCTGGACGCCGCCTCCTTCCCCTACGGCGCGTTCGGCGAAAACTTCACGCTCGTTGGCCTGACCGAAGACCAGATCTGCATCGGCGACACGTTCCAGGTCGGCACGGCCCGCGTCCAGGTCAGTCAGCCACGGATGCCCTGCTGGAAACTGGGCCGCAAGTGGGAGCGCCCCGAACTGCCCGGCGAGGCCGTCGCTACGGGCCGGACCGGCTACTACCTGCGCGTCCTCCAGCCCGGCCTGGTGTCCCCCGGCGACCCGCTCACCCTGTTGAATCGGCCCCTGCCCGACTGGCCCGTCGCGCGCGTCAACGCCATCATGTATGTCCACAAGGACGATGCCGCCCTGGCCGCCGAGGCCGCCCGCCTACCCTTCCTCGCCGAAGCCTGGAAAAGCCCCTTCCGCCGCCGCGTCGGGCTGATCGCGTCCCGAGCAAAATAATTACACCCGGATAATATTGACAAATGCATTTTACCCGGATATAATTACTCTATGGAAACCAGAAATGCAGAGACGGCTCAATGGGCGCAAGCGCCTTGTACCGCATTCCTCGACTCCCATCGGGTCGCTTCGGGCGCACTCCGGCAGGTCGTATCGGCAGTGAAGCAGGTCGTTGACGCCGATCAGAAGGCTTCAGTCTTGATCTTCGACGATGCCACCGGCGCAACGGTCGAAGTGGACCTGCGCGGGTCGGACGATGACGTTCTGAAGCGGCTCACTCCGGACACCACAGGTCAGGAGGCGCCGCCTGGTCCTGGCCGTCCCCGGCTGGGCGTGGTTGCTCGTGAGGTCACGCTGCTGCCACGCCACTGGGACTGGCTGAACCGGCAGCCCGGCGGGGCGTCCGTGGCGCTTCGCAAACTTGTGGAAGAAGCACGACGGACTCACAAAGATCGGGACTTGATCCGCCAATCGCAGGAGGCTGCTTATCGGTTCCTCTCCGTCATGGCCGGCGACCGGCCAGGCTTCGAGGAGGCGGCACGAGCTTTATTCACGGGCGATGAAAAGCAGTTTAATACCATGATCCTCACCTGGCCTGCCGACATTCAGGAGTACGCGCGGAGACTGGCGGACGTCGCGCTTCACGGCCCGCCGGGCGGGGGCGCCGCATGACTCGCATTGACCATATCAACATCGTCGTCGCCGACATGGCACGCAGCCGGGCGTTCTATGCCGACCTGCTGGGGATGGCGGTGACGTTTGAGGCGGAACTGACGGGGGAGTGGATCGAGACGGTGACTGGACTGCGGGGCATCTCGGCGCATTGCGTCTGGTGCCAGCCGCCGGACGGACAGATGCGGCTGGAGCTGCTGCAGTATCGGACCCCGCCGGGCGTCTGCCTTCCTCAAGACTCACTCGCCAACACCCAGGGCCTGCGGCACTTCGCGCTGGACGTGGACGACATCCAGGGCTGGCACGCGCGGCTGTCGGCGGCGGGCGTCCCGTTCGTCTCCGCGCCCCTGCCCGTGCCGTTCCCCGTGGCCGGCGGCGAGAAGTGGATTTGCTATGGGCATGACCCCGATGGTGTGCTGATTGAATTGGCCGAGTACCGCCGGGGGGTGTGAGCGCGGGGCCAGTGGCTCTTTAGTGACAACTCCCCCTCGTAAACGAGGGGGCTTCTTAGCCAACGCTCGGTGCATCCACCCACGTTAGCGGCTAAAGGCAGTGTCCCTGCCCTGGTTTTGTCGCACGAGGCGACAGACCTGCACTCGAAGACGTGAGACGTTTTACGCAGTCAACGAGAAAGAGAGCGCATCGAGTTTCTGACTGCAACCCCCAGGGACGCTCGTACACAAGGCTCTCAGGCTTATTGTACCCCGCGAAGTAGACTTCCGCAAGCGGAAGCGCGGGATTACCCCGAAAGGGTGTCCGGTTAAACGGAAACGGATTAAACGAAAACGGAAGGAGTACGCAGGGTCCAGGGCAGCCTTCGGCAGACAGGAACTTGAGACAGGAACTTGTTCCTGCTTCGCAGGGAGGCATTCCCCAGACGGCTAAAGCCGCCAGTCCCCTGCCTTGATTTCTATGGACCTGTTGTGCCAGCGATTGAAATCGCCGCTGAGTAGCCTCCGGCTGAGTCTCCGCCTTCGCGGAGACAAGACCGGCTCCTCTTTGTCCGCGAAGGCGAAGGCTTTATTGGGGTGACACTCGGCCGCAGGTCGTGAGCGGCGAATTCATTCGCCGGCGGCCTCCTAGGGAGGGGCCAGGCTCAGGAGCCGGGCGAACTCGCGGCGCAGCCAGGCCTCGTCCGCCGGGGTGCCGCGCACGGCCTGATCCACCGCCTGCTCGTAGGCGACATAATCCAGATCGGCGGCGCCGCTCTCGTAGTCGGCGCGCAGGGCCTGGGCGGCGGCCGGCAGGATCACCTCGAGCTGCACGAGGCCCGTCGCCGGATCGTGCCAGGCGCGGCCTATGGAGGCCCCCAGGCGGCTCGTGTCCGGGATGGATTCGAGGAACGGGTAGCGCCAGCCGGGCGGGGCGTTGAGGGGCGTGGCGTAGAAGTCCAGGCCGGGACGGCCCGTCGCCGGGTCGGGGGCGGCGCGGACATACGCGCCGTCGTCCAGCGCGTCGCGCCGGGCGCGGGCGCAGACGGCGGCCCACTGAGCGTCAGTGAGGTTCCAGGCGGCGGATTCGTCGGCCATGCGCCTCCATTGTACCCCCTTCGGCGGCGTGGAGGATTTTGCTTGTCAAGAAAACGGCAATATGCTATAATGGGGCGTGAACAGTGCGGAGCGGCTGCGCGCCAAAATCCGGCGGATCGAGGAAACACTGGACGGGTTTTACGGCACGCGGGTCTGGGACGCCGCCCATTACACGGATGACGTGCTGGGCGCGCTGGTGGCGACCATCCTCTCGCAGAACACCAGCGACATCAATTCCGGCCGGGCCTACGCATCCCTGCGCGCCGCCTTCCCCGATGGCTGGGACTCGGTGCGGGCCGCCCCGGTCTCGCAGGTGGCCGAGGCCATCCGGCCCGGCGGACTGGCGCAGGTGAAAGCGCCGCGCATCCAGGCGATCTTGCAGGACGTGTACGAGCGGCATGGCCGGACGGACCTGGACCACATCCGGGCCTGGGGGGACGAGGAAATCCGAGGGTTCCTGCGCTCCTTCCCCGGCGTCGGGCCGAAGACGGCGGCCTGTGTGCTGATGTTCAATCTGGGCCGGCCCGTGCTGCCGGTGGACACGCACGTTCATCGCGTCGCCGGGCGGCTCGGCCTGATCGGGCCGAAGACGACGGCGGAGGGGGCGCATGACCAATTGCAGGCGTTGCTCGACAGCGAGCAGGTCTACTCGTTCCACGTCCACCTGATCGAGCACGGACGCCGCCTCTGCCACGCCCGCCGGCCCGAATGCCCGCGCTGTCCCTTGCGGCGTGAGTGCGACTATTTTCAGAGTCGCCCCCTCGCCCCCAATGCCGGGGGAGTCGGAGAAGGCCGCAGCGCGGGACGGCTCCCCCAGGATTGGGCACAGGGGGGGCCTCGGAATTGACAGATCTGCTGCTTGACGACGGCATGTGTTTCGGCTGCGGGCCGGACAATCCCATCGGCCTGCGCCTCTCCTTCGCCTGGAACGGCGACTGCTACGAGACCCGCTGGACGCCGCAACGGACGCATCAGGGTTGGGCGGGCCGCGTGCATGGCGGCATGATCGGCCTCGTGCTCGACGAGATTCTGTCGCGCGCCGCGCTGACCCGACACGGCCCACATTGGGTGACGGCGGAGCTGACGACTCGCCTGGTGCGCCCGGCGCAGGTCGGCGTGCCGCTGGTCGGGCAGGCTTGGATCGAGAGCGCCCGCCCCCGGCTCATCCTCTGCGCGGGCGCGGTGCGGGAGCAGGAGGGCGGCGCGCTGGTGGCGACCGGGCAGGCAAAGATGATGCCCGTCAAGCGTTAGGGGATACGAACTATGATGCCGGAAGAGCAGGAACTGGAGACGCCGCTGGAGCGGGCCGGGCGGACTGAGGCGCTGGCGGAGACGGGGCGCGCCCAGGACGCGCGCGACGAGCAGGAGGCGGACGTGCTGGTCGCCGACATTGACACCTACGTCGCCGAGACCGACCCCGCCTCGCTGCCGCAGGCCGAGGCAGAGCTGGACGCCTGGGAGATTCCCACCGATCCGCGCGGGGCGGGCGCGGGAGCGGACAATGACACGCCGCTAGTGCCCGTCTTCGCCGCACAGACCGAGGCCGAGGCGGCCATCGTGCGCGGCCTGCTGGAGGCGCAGGGCATCCCGACCACGCTGGACGGTCTGCCGACTCGGGCGCTGGGCAACGTCTTCCAGGCCGGCGAGGACCGCTGGGGCGACATCCTGGTTCCCGCAGGTCAGGCCGACGAGGCCCGCGCGCTCCTCAGCGCCGCGCCGGCGGGCGAGTCAATGAATCCCGAGAGGACATAAAGGTAAAAGGGCATGAGAATCCGAGTTATGGCGGCGGCCTCGGCGGGGGCCGCGCTGCTGTCTTCCCTGGCGGGCGCGGCGGCCCGCGCGCAGGGCCTGCACGTGATCCGGCCCGCGCACAACGCCATCGTGCGCGAGACGGTGGCATTCCGGGTCCCCCCCAGTGAGGCGCCGCCCGGCGGCTATGTCGCCATCAGCATTGACGACAAATTCGTCACCGCCAAGGCTCTGCCGGCAAGTCCCGGCGGCCCCATCTTCCTCTGGGACACCAAGGCCGGCAACGTGAAGGACGGCGACCATCGGGTCACCCTCGCCGTCTACACCGGCGGCAGCAACAGTCAATTGGTCGGCTCAGACACCATCCCGGTCCGGGTCGCCAACCAGATCGCCGTCTCCGGCCGGGAGGCGTTCAAGCTCACCTACCACT
>JAFAZD010000188.1 GCA_019239955.1 Armatimonadota bacterium
GACCCTGAGTTCCTTTCTGGACGATATCCGGCCGACGCAAGTCTGTATCCGGGAGACTAGGGAAGAAACCTGATATGAGGCGACGTGTATCCATACTGATCTTGCCGCTCTTGCTGCTGGCAGGCGCGGCGGGGGCGAAGCCGAAGGCGGCCGTGAAGAAGGCATCCAAGGCGCCGGCGGTCCAGACGTTTGAACGGTCGGCGTACCTGTGGAACACGGCGTTCGACACGGACATCAGCGGTTCGACGGGGGCAGGCAAGGGGGACTGGCTGGCGTACAAGCGGTGGCTCGGCGTCTCCCATCTGGGGGCCGAGGCCGATCCGGGGTGGGGGCCGGGCGACTGGTACGACTGCTGCCAGCACGTCAGCTGGAACGCGCCCTGGGGCAAGCAGCAGCAACGCTACGGCGCGGCCCTGCCGGATGTCATTTTGAGCATCGGGCAGATGCCCTGGGACCCCAACCAGAACGACACTTGGGACCAGAAGATGGCCTGGGAGAACGCCACCTGGAAGGCCGAGGCGAACAACGATCCGACGATCATGGGCTACTTCGCCAACTACGCCAGGGAAGTGGATGATCTCGGCTTCCGGCACGTCATCATCCGCCTCGGCTACGAGTTTGACGGCGGCTGGAACCCGTTCGGCAACCTCAACGTCATGTCGGACATGCCCGGCAACTATATCAAGGCGTGGCACAACATCGTCACCGCCATGCGCCGAGCGGACACAAAGCACGTCATCCGGGGCTTCCTCTGGAACCCGACCGATGGCAACGTGCAGGTCAACCAGTTCGACTATTACCCCGGCGATGCTTATGTTGACTTCGTCGGCTTTGATGAGTACGACTTCGGCTACAACGGCGACTATAAGGTGAGCGAGGCCCAGCCCACCCAGGCGCAGCAGGACGCCGCCTGGAAGGACATGGAGCTGCCCCGAATCAACCGCTTCGCCGAACTGGCGAGGAAGCGCCACAAGCGCGTCATCATCGGCGAGTGGGGCCTGTGGCAGCTGGGCGACAAGTCGCACCCCAGCGGCGGTGACAACCCCTCCTATATCCAGCGCATGTACGACTGGATGGCCGACCCCAACAACCACGTCTCCATGGAGTGCTACTTTGAGACCCCCTCAGACGGCGACGCTCAACTCTGGCCGCACTGGGGCAATGAAACCAAATTCCCCAAGTCAGCGGCGTTGTACCGGAAGCTTTTCGGAGGCCCGGCCAAGAATATAGGAGCCGTCCTGCCCAATCCTGACCGTACCAGACAGCGATAGGACGACGAAGGAAAGACCCACATGAAAGACAAGAAGATCATCACGGCCGCCGCGCTGGCGGCCCTATCCGCAGGCGCTCTCGTGGCGACGGGCCCCCAGCCGGCCCAGGCGAGAGGCAGGCAGTCGGACGCCGCCGCGGCCGCTGCGGCGCCGGCCCCCGCGGAGCGCGTCCTGACTTCTCTGCTCGTTGCTCTCAAGAACGACGACTACAAGGCGTTCGTCGCCGACGGTGAGGCCCCCTTCAAGGCGGTCCTGACCAAGCCAATGCTGGCGGAAGTCAGCGCACAGGCAGCGCCGCGCCTCAAGAGGGGCTATCAAGTCACGTACCTGGGGGCGTTAAACCAGAAGGGCTACCAGGTGTACCTGTGGAAGTTGATCTACGCGGACGGCGGCGATGACTCGCTGGTCAGCCTGAGTCTGAGGGCCGGCAAAATCGGCGGGTTCTTCATCAACTGAATGGCCTCGCTCGCCGCGCCCCTACCGCGTCTGGGGCGGGCGGGCTGGCGGGACGGGCTGCAAAATCCGGCGGCGCTCGGGCGTGAGCCGGTCGAGCAGGGGCTGGGAATACTCGTAGCCGAAGCGGGTCGAGGCCCACAGCGGCCCATAGCGGTAGATGGTGACGCGCCGCTCGCCGGTCGGGTTGGTGCGGCTGCTGCCGCCGTGCATCAGGCCGTCCACGAACAGCAGCGCGTCGCCCCGGTTCATCGGGACCGGGATGGCCCCTTCCAGGTGGTCCATCCGGTCGCCGCGCCCGTAGTCGCCGGCGTGGGGGTGGGGGAAGTGCGACTTGTGGCTGCCGGGAACCACCATGGTCGGCCCGTCGCCCTCGCCGATGTCGGTCAGGGCCAGGATGATGTTGCACTGGCCGCAGCGGAAGACGCCGTCCTTGTAGCCGTAGGCCCCGCGCAGCGCCCCCCGATAGCCGCCGGAGTGGACCGGGTGGTGCCCGCCGGAGCGGCGGATGGAGGCGATGCACTCGTCAATGAACAGCCCCTGGACGTAGGAGTTCTCCTCGCCGCAGTAGTGGCGCACGTGGCTGATCCAGCCGGGGTGGTCAATGAGTCGCTCGAACGGCTCGCCCGCCTCCACGCAGTTGTGCAGCTCAAAGCCGGTCTCGCCGGTGTAGTCGCGGCGCTGGGCGTTGCCCCACCACTCGCCCTGCTCCAGGGGCGGGAAGTCGTCGAAGGCCCGGTTGAGGGCGTCCAGCAGTTCCGGCTCGACGGCGTCCTTCAGCACGAGATAGCCGCGCAGGTCGAAGAGGAAATCCTCCAGCGGCGTCGGATTCATTGTCTCCACTAACTCAGTTCCTTTGCGCGTGAATTCTTCGGGACGTCCCGCGCCGGATCAGGCGGGGCAGCAGGACGCCGATTCCGTGCGGCGCGCGCGTGACGAAGTGGCCGACCATCATGCCCAGGGGCGCGCCGATCAGGACCTGGTACATGTAGTGCTCGCGGATCTCCACTCGCGACCAGCCGACGGCGACGGCGATCAGGAAGGCATACGGCGAGACGTTCGGGAACGTCTCCATCAGCAGCCACGAGGCCGCGAACGCGGTGAGCACGTGCCCGCTGGGGAAGCCGCTCGGCCCGCCGCTGGGCCGTGTCAGGTGCGGAAAGCCCAATTTCCCGATGCCGGTGACAATGGCGCAGCAGAGGGCGAGATCAAAGACGCGCCAGGCGAGGCCGGGGTCGTGCCGGAGGCGCGCCCGCAGGAAGACCAAGGTGGCCGCCGCCGCCAGCAGGACGTTGTACAGACTGTACCAGTGTTCGCCGAGCACGTGCCCGGCGATGTTCAGGGTGGGGGAGGGGACGACGGCCCACAGGCAGGAGATCACCAGCACCATGTAGGCGACGACGGGCTGCCAGTAGCGAGCTCCCAGGCTCCTGGTCGGGATCGGCGCGGTGTCCGGCGGGATGATAGGCGTGGGCGGCGGGTTGGGCACGGAGTTACCGATCATTCAGGGCACAGGAAGCGGCTGGCCGTTCAGGGTCGAATTGTAGGTCAGGTCCTGGGATCGTTTCTCCCGCCAGCCCTGGGCGGTCTTGATCCACAGGTCTCGCGCCGTATCGTCCACCACCAGCCGAACCGGCTGCTGGGTCTGCGGGTTCACCAGGGCCAGGGCGGTGTGTTCCCGAACCGTCACCGTCGCCTGAGTGGGGCGATCCAGGGAGAACGTCTGGATGGTGGTGCGGGCGGTGACTGACCGGGCGGCGGCGAACAGCCGCGTCACCGTCTGTTGCTGCTGGGCGATGGGGGTCGCATGGCCCTTGGTGTCCACGCTGACGGCGTCAGGCGTGAAGCGGGCGAGCGTCCCCGCCGCATCTCGGCGCGTGGCGGCGGCGTTGGAGCCGCTATAGTCGGCCTGGATCGCCCGCCTTGCGGCGGCGGCGGAGTCGGCGTGTGCCGCCGTGACGCCGAGCGCCACCGTGAGGCCGATCAGCAGGGGGCGGAACGTGGATGTCATAGCAATTTCTTCTTGACGACGGTGCCGGCGGGGGAGTCGCCGACGGTGTAGCCCATGTCTTCAATCTGGGCGCGCAGGGCGTCGGAGCGGGCATAGTCGCGGGCCTGGCGGGCGGCGTCGCGCTGGCGGGCGAGGGCGGCGACCTCGGCGGGCAGCGCCTCCGTGCCGGGGGCGGGCAGTTCGGCGCGGGAGCGGGCCTCGATGTCCAGGCCGAGAATGGGGTCGAACTCGCGCCAGAGCCGGTAAGAGTTGGCCTGGTGCAAGATGCCGACGGCCTTGGGGATGTTGAGGTCATCGTTGATGGCCTCTCCGATGGCGTGCCGCAGCGCGGCGTACTCGGCGTCGGAGAGGCCGTCGCCGCTCTCGCCGACCCGGGCGCGCAGCTCGTAGATTTTGCCCAGCGCCTTGGTCGCCCCGCCCAGACTGTCATAGGAGAAGGCCAGCTCGGAGCGGTAGTGAGCGGTCAGGCACAGGTAGCGGTAGGCCAGCGGGTCGAAGCTGTCGTCAATCAGCTTCTGGACGGTCAGGAAGTTCTCGGCGGACTTAGACATCTTCCCGGCGGCGGTGCGGCCCGTGACGGCCCCGGAGGCCAGCGTCAGGAACGCGCCGTGGACCCAGAAGCGGGCGAAGATGTGCCCGGTCGCGCACTCGGACTGCGCGATCTCGTTGGTGTTGTGGACGGGGATGTGGTCAATGCCGCCGCCGTGGATGTCCAATGTCTCGCCCAGATACTCCATGCTCATGGCGGAGCACTCGATGTGCCAGCCGGGGTAGCCCGTCCCCCAGGGCGACTCCCACTGCATGATGTGGGTGGGCTTGTTGGTGAACCAGAGGATAAAGTCGGCGGGGTGGCGCTTGCCGGGGTCGGTGTTCACGTCCTCGCGCGCGCCTTCTTTCTGCGCCCCTAAATTCAGGCCGGCCAGCTTGCCGTAGTCGGCGTCCTTCGCCGTGTCGAAGTAGATGCCCTCGGCGGTCCGATAGGTGAAGCCCTCCCGCTCCAGCCGCTGGATCAGCGCGATCATCTGCGGGACGTGCTCGGTGGCGCGCGGGGCCACGTCCGGCCTGATGATGTTCAGGCGGGCGCAGTCCCGGAAGAAGGCGTCCTCGTAGAAGCGGGCGATCTCCCAGGGGCTTCTGTTCTCGCGGGCGGCGGCCTTGGCCATCTTGTCCTCGCCCGCGTCGGCGTCGGAGGTCATGTGGCCGACGTCGGTGATGTTCATCACGTGGGTCAGCCCCCAGCCGTGCCACTTCAGGGCGCGGTGCAGGATGTCCTCAAAGACGTAGGTACGCAGGTTGCCGATGTGGGCGTAGTTATAGACGGTCGGCCCGCAGCAGTACATCTTGACGTGATGGCCGTCGGCGGGCGCGAACTCTTCCTTGGCGCGGGTGAGCGTGTTGTGCAGAACCAGGGGTGTCATGGCCCTTATTATAGCACATGGGAGGCGAGAGAACCCCCTCCGGCTCGCCGAGGCTCGCCACTTCCCCCGAAGCGGGTGAGGAGAGTTGGCCGGAGGAGTTCCTTTCGGCGCTGGGTTTGGGGCGGGGTATTGCGGGTAAAAGCGGACAGGGAAACGTGCCGCCGCGGGGACGTTTCGAGGAAGGAACCCTGATGATTCAAACGATACGGACCCGCCGTCCGCCGCGCCTGCTGGCGTGGGCGCTCACCGCCCTCATGGCCGGCCCCCTCCTGATCGGCCTGACCGGGTGTGGCCACAATGATTCCGGTGCGACCGACCAGACCACGAGCGGGACTGCCCCGAACGCCGGCGCCCCCACAACGGCCGCTCCCCCCGCTCCGGCAAAGCCCGGCATGAGTACGGGCAAGAAGGTGGTGATCGCCCTGGCCGGCGCGGCCCTGCTCTACTACCTCTACAAAAAGCATCAAGCGGCCCAGCAGGCGCAGGGCGGGCAGGCGCAGGCCGGCGGACAGCCGCAGCTCTACCGCTCCCGCAACGGCGGCGTTTATTACCGCGATGCCCAGCACCGCCCGGTGTGGCTGACCGTCCCGAACCAGCCCGTGCAGGTGCCGGCGGAGGACGTCCAGCGCTACGCGCCCGATTATCAGCAGTACCAGGGGCAGGCCGCGCCTCCCGCGCCGTCCGGCTACACCCAGCAGCCCTTCACGCAGTACGACCCCAGTCTGGCCGGGTCGGCTGGGATGTAAGATCGTCCCTGAAAGGAGAAGACATTGGCACTGAATTTCTTGTTGGACCAGGTACGCAGCGCGATCTCGCAGCACGCGGACCAGCAACAGCAGACGGGCTTCGACCCAAGCGGCCTGCTCAGTCAAGTGGAGGGCCTGTTCGGCCAGCACGCGCAGGCCACGGGCCAGCAGATCCTGCCGGCCTCACAGGATCCCTATGGCGACCCGGCGAACCAGGGCGGCGGCATCCTGCCCGCGTCCCAGGACCCGTATGGGGACCCGGCGGATCAGGCCGGCGGGATACTCCCCGCCTCGCAGGACCCCTACGGCGATCCGGCAGACCAAAGGCGATAGACGCCCCCATTCGAGTGACGGCCCGCCTTCAGGGAGAAGGCGGGCCGTTCGCTCGCGTCGCATTCAACTGGCCTTGAACTGCGGGCAGTTCTGCATGATTCAGGCTGCCGTAAACCCGATTATCACCACTGCTTTTCCTGTCCGGGGAGGAGTCCCCGGGAGCGGCGGCGAAACCTTCCGCTGGGGGAGACTCCCGCCGGGCCAGTCATTGCGGCCGGCCTACCTTTGTTCCGGTGTTCCGGGCGGCCCACTCCTCATGCTCAACGAAGAAACAGGCGCGGGGAAATGACGCGGGAAGTCACAGCGGGAAATCTGGATCGGGAGAAGCGATGAGCCAGTTCGTCCGTGTGCTGACCAACGGGCAGGAGCTTGACGCCATTAATGACGACATCGTCCGCGCCGGCCACGGCGGCCGCCGTGGGCAGGTCAAGGCCGCCGCGGTGGCGGACGGCATGGATGTCAAGCCCGACGGGGACCGGGGCACCGTCGCCAACTGGGCGGGGGCGCTGGCCCGGGAGCACGGCCTGGCCTGGCGGCGGGTCGGCCTGGACGGCCTCTTCGAACGCCGGACGCCGGACTGATCGGCCCGGGAAAGCCGGCCCCGAGACGACAGTGTCGGGATGGAATATGGAAGAAGAACAAGCCCGAGAAGAACAAGCGGGGCGCGGGGTCCCCGCTGCCCCCGTGCCCCGCGCGGCGGTCGACTTGCCTCTGGCCGCCTTCGCCGCGCCGCGGGACGCCGGCGCGCTGGCCGACGCGCTGGTGGCCGGCCAGCTCTCCCCCCGCACCCGCCGCGCCTACGCCGCCGACCTGGCCGAACTCCTCTCCGTCCTCGACGCCTGGGGCCTGGACTTCCGCCACGTCACCCGCGATCACCTCCACGCCTGGCGCGCCTGGCTCGACGGACAGGACGCCCCCGGCCTGCCCCCGCGAAAGCGCTGCGCCCCCGCCACCGTCTCCCGCAAGGTCTGCGTCTGCCGCCGCCTCTTCGCCGAGGCCCTCGAGCGCGGCCTGATCCAGAGCGACCCCGCCGCCCGCCTGCGCGGCTTCTCCGTCTCCCCCGAGAGCAAGACCCCGGGGTTGAGCCGGGAGGACGCCCGCCGCCTCCTGGCCGCCATCGACACCTCCACGCTGCTGGGCCTGCGGGACCTGGCGATCCTCTCCCTGATGCTGCGCACCGGCCTGCGCCGCATGGACGTCATCAATGCCACCGTGGGGGCGCTGGGCGAGCAGCGGGGGCACAAGACGCTGCGGGTCGTCTCCAAGGGCAACCGGGAGCGGCTGGTGAAGGTGCCCCCGGAGGTGGCCTGGCAGGTGGAGCGCTGGCGGGAGGCGGCCAGGGCGTTG
>JAFAZD010000229.1 GCA_019239955.1 Armatimonadota bacterium
GTCGGGGGCGACCTTGAGGGTCTGGGTGGCCCCGCCCTGGGTGGTGAGGGTGATCGTGGAGGCGGCGGCGTCCACGGCGCTGACGGTGCCGAAGGCGAAGGGGAGGCGGCGCTGGCCGCCGAAGCCCGCGCCCGGCCCGCCCGGGAAGCCGCCCGTCCCGCCGGGGGGCGGGCCGCCGGGGAAGCCGCCGCCGGGTCCGGGTGGCGGGCCGGCGTCGGGGGCCTGGGCGACGGCGGGCGCGGCCAGCGCCAGGCCGACCAGGGTCGAGGCGAACAGAGCCGACATGGTGTTTCTCATCGTTGATTCTCCTTATGCACGCAATGCGCTTGGTTTCAGTACGTCAAGCCGCTCCGAAAGTTCACCGGGTTTTATTCCTCACCCGAAGCGACTCAGGTATAATAAGGCCATGAAAGCGCTTCTTGCCGGCCCACGTGGGTTCTGTGCGGGCGTGGATCGCGCCATTGAGGTGGTCGAACAGGTCCTGGCGCTGTTCGGCCCGCCCGTCTACGTCCGCCATGAGATCGTCCACAACGAGCATGTCGTGGAAGAACTGCGCCGCAAGGGAGCCGTCTTCACCGATGACCTGGGCGACGTGCCGGAGGGCAGCGTGCTGATCTTCTCCGCACACGGCGTCTCGCCCGCCGTGCGCGCCGAGGCCGCCGCGCGCCGTCTGAAGGTCATTGACGCCACCTGTCCGCTGGTGACAAAGATTCACCTCGAAGTCCACAAATTCCTGCGGCGCGGCTATGGAATTTTCTATATCGGCCATAAGGGCCACGTCGAGACGGAAGGGACGCTGGGCGAGGCGCCGGGGAGGCTGCACTTGGTCTGCGACGTGGCCGATGTCGCGGCCCTGCCGGAGCCGGCCGAGGAGAGGCTGATCTACCTCACGCAGACGACCCTCTCCATTGACGAGACCGCCGGCATCGTCCGTGCCCTCAAGGCCCGCTTCCCCCGCCTCGAGGACCCGCCGACCGGCGACATCTGCTACGCCACCCAGAACCGGCAGGACGCCATCAAGGTGATCGCCCCGCAGAGCGACGTCGTGCTCGTCATCGGCTCCCAGACCAGCTCCAACACCAAGTCGCTGCGCCAGGTCGCAGAGTCGCTGGGGGCGCGGGCGTTTCTCATCGGCGGCGCGGGGGACATCACCGACGCCATGCTGGCCGGCGCGCACACCGTGGGCGTCACCAGCGGCGCCTCCGCCCCCGAAGAGCAGGTGCAGGGCGTGCTGGCCGAACTACGGCGGCGCGGCGTGGAAAGGATTGAGGACGTGACCGTGCGGGAGGAAAACGTGGCGTTCGTCCTGCCGCGTGAACTGGTACAACTGAAGATGGCAAGTTGACGATGCTCCAACTCGCCGCCAATGGCTCGCCCATTCTTCGGCAGGTGTTGAACGCGGGTGACCTGCCGCTGGACTGCGTCAAGTGTCCCCTCAGCACCCGCTCCCGCGAGGAGGTGGTGGCGTTCCGCCCGTACCGGCCTGTCCTGCTGCACGGCTGGGGGCCGGTCTATTGGGTCGGGCAGCGCGGCGTCCCCGAACCCGGCCTGCTGCGCGAGTTGATGGCCGTCAGCGACAGTCCCTACATCTCCACCCACCTGGACGTCCGGCCCGATGATTTCGATGGCGCACTCACCCCCGCCCGCGCCCTGGCTCGTGTCCTCGAGAACGTCGCCGCGCTCCATGAGATCGCCGGTGGGGACGTGCTGATTGAGAATATCCCCTATAAGGTGGGCGGCAAGTCACCGCTCTTCACCAGCGATCCGGCGTTCATCGCCGAGGCGCTGACTGTCTCGGGGGCCGCGTTCCTGCTGGACCTTGCCCACGCCCAAGTCAGCGCGTGGCACCGGGGCGAGGCCTTCACGGCATATCTGCAGTCCCTGCCGCTCGCAGAGGTGGTGGAAGTCCACCTCTCCCGCCCGCGCCTGGAGCCGGATGGGATGCGCGATCGCCATCTGCCGCTGGAGGAGGACGATTACGCCCGCCTGGAAAGTCTGCTGCCCCGCCTTCCACGCCTCCGAACCGTCGCGCTGGAGTACGGCGGCCTGGGCGGCCACGATGCCCCCGACGTCCTGCGCGCGCAGATCGCGCGCCTCCACGCCATGCTGAGGGATTACGATGCTGCTGGAAGGTAAGGTCGCTCTGGTGACGGGGGCCGGGCGCGGCATCGGCAGCGAGGTCGCCCGCCTGTTCGCCGGCGAGGGCGCGCGGGTAGGGGTGCATTACCGCTCCAGCCGGGAGACCGCGGAGGCGCTGGCCCGTGAGATCGGCGGCGTTGCCTTGCAGGCGGATTTGACTGACTCCGCCGCGACGGAGGCGATGGTCGCCGCCGCCCTCTCCCACTTCGGGCGCATGGATGTCCTGGTCAACAATGCCGCATCCTTCGCCGCCGATCTGTCGTTTGAGCAGGCGACATGGGACGATTTTCAAAATGAGTTCGCCGGTGTCGTCGGCACGACCGTCAACCCGACCCGCGCCGTCGTGCCCATCATGAAGCAGCAGGGCGGGGGGCGCATCATCGTCTTCCTCGCCACCCTGCTCCAGCGCCCCGTGCCCAACTATGTCGTCCACGCCACCGCCAAGAGCGCCCTGATTGGGCTGACCCGCACCCTCGCCCGCGACCTCGGCCCGCACGGCATCACCGTCAACATGGTCTCCCCCGGCATGACCCTGACTGAGTATTCGCAGGCCCTGCCGGAGAAGGTTCAGGACGCTGTCCGGCGTCAGACCCCCCTGCGCCGCCTCGCCACCCCGGAGGACGTCGCCAAAGTGGTCCTCTTCTACGCCTCCCCCCTCGCCGATTTCGTCTCCGGCGCGAACCTCGCCCCTGATGGCGGCTTGGCGGTGTTGTAGGAGTCGAATAACCCACTCCGGTGGCTCTCTCGAGTACCATGCGCCCATGAGCTACCCGAATCATCCCGGCAAACATCGTGAAGAAGCGTTGGTTGAGCCGACGGGCTATCTGGAGTACGTCCGAAGCCGGGGACGTCACCCACTGTTTCCGCCGCCGTTAGGCATCATCTTCTGCTACCAGCGTGGCCTGCTGGAATACATCCGAACGCACCATCCCACGACGCAGCCGGAGCGCGGCTTCGGTATCCATCTGCTGGAGGAAACGCAGGGGCGCGTCGGCGTGGCGGGCGGCTTCGGCATCGGCGCGCCCGTCGCGGTGACATTGCTGGAGGAGTGGATCGCCTTCGGCGTCCGGCGGTTCCTGTCCGTTGGCACGGCAGGCTCCCTGCAACACGCCGTCGGCATCGGTGAACTGGTCATCTGCGACCGTGCCATTCGGGACGAAGGCGTCTCGCACCATTACCTGCCGCCCGGCAAGTACGCCCATGCCGCGTCTGCCCTGACCGAGCGGCTCATTCGGGAACTGGACGCGGCGGGGCACGCTCACACCGTCGGCACCAGCTGGACCATTGACGCGCCCTACCGTGAGACCCGTGCTGAGGTGGAGGCTTACCAAAAAGAAGGCGTCGTCTGCGTGGAGATGGAGGCCGCCGCGCTGTTCGCCGTCGCCGAGTACCGGGGTGTGGAGATGGGCGCGATGTTCACCATCAGCGACACGCTGGCTTCGTTGGAATGGCACCCGGAATTCCACAGCGATCGCACCCGGACCGGTCTGGAGACACTGTATCGAGTCGCGCTGCGGTGTCTGACGGCGGAGGCAGACGTCACCGGATAATTCAGGCGGGAATCAAGGAGGGGGCGGCCCGACGGGCCGCCCCCCTTGCCTATGGCTCAGCCTGTGCCGGTACTTTGCGCCGCTCCGGCTCCGCGCGGCGCTTGGTCAGGGTGCGCTCGCGCTTGGCCTGCTTGGAGCGCCAGCCCTCCGACGTCACCAGAGTCCCGAAGCACACGTCCGCCAGCGGGATGAAGACGTTCAGGTTGCGCAGCATGTACTTGTGGTGCAGGCGGTGGTGCTCCTTGATGAACTTGAACCAGCGGAACCGCTCTACGTAATGGCCGCGCGGGACGTGCATCAGGTAATGCGTGTACTCGTAGCCGGAGAAGTAGACGACGCACCCCAGCGTCGCCCCCCAGAACGTCGGCCAGTGGGTCAGCCACTGAAACAGGGCGAAGAAGGGCAGGTGCAGCCCGATCATGATGGGGAACGCATACCAGCGCAGCGTGATGTGCGGCGGCCGCCCCGGCCCCCGCACCTCAAACTTGCCGTTCCAGTGGTAGAGCTGGTGATGCACCAGCGTGTGCCCCTTGAACGCCTCGTGGAACGGGAATGGGCGCTTGACGTGCATCAAGTGCCGGTGGATGAACCACTCAAAGTAGCTGCAATAGGTGAACGTCACCAGGAAGGCCACTGCCTCCGTCAACCAGGTCATGCCGCCGCCTTTCTTCCTGACATACTTTCTCTCATTTAGGATTGCCGGGACATTGTACCAGAGGTTTTCCCCGCTGTCAAATCGCCCTGACGGGCCTCCCGCGCTTACCCGTAAAAGTTCCCGCTCTCATGAGCGCGTTCTACCCGACAGTCCGTTCTCTGCCGTACCCGACCAGCGCTGCCGGCATCGCCCCGGCGCCCGTTGTCGTAATTAGTTATGAGAGCGGAGGGAAGGGAGGTAATGCAGATTAATGGGCGGTTTGAGAGCTGGCAGAGCGCATGGTAGGACGGTTGCGTCCGATTTTGCCCGCTTTTAGGGGCATAGCGGCAGCGATCAATCTAAACTGTTCTACGGCGTGAAGGACTACCAGCGGCTCAGGCCGCAAGGGCGAGGGCTTTCGCCCTCACCCGCCTCGGGCATTCAGGCGGGCAGGTGCTGCCAGAGCCGCGCGGCCGTGACCGCTTCCCCTGGCTTTGCGCCAGCCGTCCAAAAAAGGGTGACCGGTCCCAGGCCTGTGCCGTCGCCTCCAGCCAGCCGATGATCTGCCCAGTGTCCCCTGAGGCTGCCCCGGAAGCACCCGGCCCCTGAGGGCACCAGGAATCCGGCGCCTACTGCGGCGACTCGCTTAGTCGGGGGACGGGGCGCGGCGCTCCACCGGTCGGAGTGCGAGGGCGGCCTCCGCTGAGGGCCAAGCGTTGCCACTACGAAAAGCGAAGGGCCGCCTCTGCAACTTATGCAACTTAACTGCGGCTGTCGTATCTAGAAGCGATAGCCGACGGACGCATCGAAGCCGTCCGCACGGATGCTGCTGCCGGCGACGCTGAAACTCTTGGGCACGATGTCGTAGCCAACCTCAATGAACGGGCCCGTGTTCAGCTCCGCGCCGAGGAAGACCTTGCCGCCGAGCTGAGTACTAGTCACGCTGCTGCCGCTGCCGCTGCCGTGCGCGATGTAGACGCCGATGCCCGCGCCCGCATAGGGGTTGACACTGGTGCCGGAGCCGACGGCGTTCGCGCCGGTCGCGGCGGTGGTGAAGTAGTCGCGCGCGGCCACGCCGATGCCGATCAGGCTGGCGTTGTTGCCGTTGCCGCTGCTGCCGGCGTAGTCCACGTAGCCCGATGTCAATAGCGGGTTGGTCGAGGTGGTCTTGGCGAAGGCGTAGTCGATCCCCGCCCGGAACCATGTGTTGTGCGTCGCGCTCTTCACGGTCCCGTTGCTGGGGAAAAACGCGCCGATCTTGATGCTGGTGGGCTTCACGACGGCGGTGTCCGGGGTCTGGGCTTGGGCGCCCGCCCCGGCGACCCCGCCGAGCAGAACGCCGAGCATCCCGACGATCAATGTTTTTTTCATCTCTTCTCCTCTGTTCTAATTGCGCTTCGTTGAGCAACCCGTTATCACTAGTAACAGACAATGGGAAACTGCATTTGTTGCAGCGATTTTCCATTCTCACGCCCTCCACGTCGGGCCACAAAAAATACTGGCCCCTCTGGGGGCGGTCGGGCGGTAGACGTGGGGGGGAACGTGGGGTACAATCTCTCCAAGATTTCTTTCCACGACTTGCTAAGGGAACAGGGTTGTTGCTATGCCAAGCGATGTGACCGAGGACTTAGCGCGGTTTTACGGGCCGAACGCCGGCTACGTGCTGGACCTGTACGAGCGCTACCAACAGGACCCGGCGGCGGTGGACGAGTCCACGCGCGCCATCTTTGAGCGATGGGCGCCGCCGAAGGAGACGGCGCCTGCCCCCGCGAGTGCCGCAGTGCCCGCCGCCCCGCCGAGTGCCGCCGCGCCGGCGACGCCCGCCGTGGCGACGGATAAGCTCGTCGCCGCCACCCGCGTCGCCCGCCGCGTGCGCTGGCTGGGGCACACCGCCGCCCACATGGACCCACTGGGCAGCCAGCCGCCGGGCGATCCCGGCCTGCTGCTGGAGACGCACGGCCTCACCACCGACGACCTGGTGGCGATGCCCGCCGACGTCATCGGCGGCCCGTGCGCCGATGGGGCCGCCAACGCCCTGGAGGCCCTGGGCAACCTGCGCCGCGCCTACTCCGGCTCCATCGGCTACGAGGACGAGCACGTCCAGGTCGCCGAGGAGCGCCAGTGGCTGCGCGACGCCGCCGAGAGCCGCCGCTTCTTCCAGGACTTCGGCCCCTACGAAAAGCTCGCCCTGCTGGAGCGGCTAACCGCGGTGGAGACGTTTGAGCGCTACCTGCACCAGACGTTCGTGGGGGCCAAGCGCTTCTCCATTGAGGGCACGGACATGCTGGTGCCCATGCTGGCCCAGATCATCCGGGACGCCGCCGACGCCGAGACCAAGGAGGTGGTCATGGGCATGGCGCACCGGGGCCGGCTCAACGTGCTGGCGCACATCCTGGACAAGCCCTACGCGGCCATCCTCGCCGAGTTCGAGTCGGCCAAGCAGGACACCGCCGCCTCGGTCTCCGGCGGCGGGACCCAGGGGTGGACCGGCGACGTCAAGTACCACCTGGGCGCGCAGCTCACCTACACGGAGGGGAACGCGGCCGGGATGCCGGTGACGCTGGCACCCAACCCCAGCCACCTGGAGTTCGTGAACCCGGTGGTGGAGGGCCGCGCCCGCGCCGCCCAGGAGCTGCGCGACCACCCCGGCCAGGTGGTGCGGGACACGGCGCGTTCGCTGGCGGTCGTGATCCACGGGGACGCCGCCTTCCCCGGCCAGGGCATCGTCGCCGAGACCCTGAACCTGTCGCAGCTGCGCGGCTACTCCGTCGGCGGCACCCTCCACATCATCGTCAACAACCAGATCGGCTTCACGACCAATCCGAGCGACTCCCGCTCCACCCTGTCGGCGTCCGACCTGGCCAAAGGGTTTGAGATCCCCATCGTCCACGTCAACGCCGATGACCCGGAGGCCTGCATCGCCGCCGCGCGAATGGCTTGGGCCTACCGTGACAAGTTCGGCAAGGACTTCCTGGTGGACCTGATCGGCTACCGGCGCTACGGGCACAACGAGGCGGACGAGCCGGCGTTCACGCAGCCCCGGATGTACGAGATCATCGCCCACCACCCCACCGTCCGCACCCTCTGGGCCCAGAAGCTGGAGGGGCAGCACGTCATCGGCAGCGACGAGGCCGACGCGATGGTGCAGGCCGTGATGAACAAACTGCGGGCCGCCCGCCAGACTCCCGCGGCCGGCAAGACGGCCAAGCCGCCCCCCCCGCCGCTGGACGGCCTGGGGCGGACGCGCCACGCCGCCACGGCCGTGTCCGTCCGGACGCTGACCGCGCTCAACGACAGCCTGATGGAGCGCCCGGACGGCTTCACGGTCAACGCCAAGCTGGACAGAATCTTGCAGCGCCGCCGCACCGGCATTCAGGAGGAGGGCGGCATTGACTGGGCGCACGCCGAGTCGCTGGCCTTCGCCTCCATCCTGGCGGACGGCACGCCGATCCGGCTGACCGGCCAGGACTCCGAGCGCGGCACCTTCGGCGTCCGCCACGCGGTCCTGCATGACCCCGTGAGCGGCGAGCGTTTCTGCCCGCTGCAGGCGCTCCCGGAGGCGAAGGCGACGTTCTCCGTCTACAACAGCCCGCTCTCGGAGAACGCCGTGCTGGGATTTGAGTACGGCTACTCCATCCATGCCACCGAGTCCCTGGTGCTCTGGGAGGCGCAGTTCGGCGACTTTGCCAATGGCGCGCAGGTCATCATTGACCAGTTCATCATCTCCGGCAACGCCAAGTGGCGGCAGACGCCGTCGCTGGTGATGCTGCTGCCGCACGGCTACGAGGGCCAGGGGCCGGAGCACTCCAGCGCCCGCCTGGAGCGCTACCTGGAGCTGTGCGCCGGGGACAACATCCGGGTGGTCAACTGCTCCAACGCCGCGCAGTACTTCCACGTCCTGCGCCGCCAGGCCGCACTGCTGAAGTCTGCGCCGCGCCCGCTGGTCGTCATGACCCCCAAGAGCCTGCTGCGCCACCCGAAGGCCGCCGCGTCGCTCCAGGACTTGGCGCAGGGCACGTTCCAGCCGGTGCTGAATGATCCGGCGGCGCAGGGGCGCGCCGACCGGGTGACGCGGCTGGTGCTCTGCTCCGGCAAGGTCTACGTAGACTTCATCACCAGCAAGTACTACAACGCTGACGACCCGCGCCTGGCCGTCGTCCGCATCGAGGAGTTGTACCCATTCCCCGCGCAGGAGCTGGAGGGTGTCATCGCCGGCTATCCGAACCTGCGCGAGCTGGTCTGGATGCAGGAGGAGCCGCGCAACATGGGGGCGTGGGTCTACATCCGCTCCCGCATTCTGGATCTGACAGGCACGGCCCTGCCCTTGCTCTACGCCGGGCGGCCCGAGGCCGCCAGCCCAGCGGAAGGCTCCTCGCGCCGCCATACGGTTGAGCAGGGCCGGCTGATGACCGCCGCCGCACGGGTGTCGGACGTGCCGCCGCCGTCGGACGCCGCCCCCCAGGCCGCGCCCGCCGCCCCGCCCGATCCCGCGCCAGAGGTTCCGAACGAAGACACACCCAAGAGGAGCGAAGTCCATGCCCGTTGAAATCCGCGTGCCCCCACTCGGCGAGTCGGTCGTCGAGGCCACCATTGCCCGCTGGCTTAAGAAGGAGGGCGAGGCCGTCGCCGCCGGCGAGCCGGTCGTCGAGCTGGAGACCGACAAGATCAACGTCGAGGTGCCCGCCGAGCAGGGGGGCGTGCTGCAGAAGATCGCCCAGGGCGAGGGCCAGACAGTCGCCATCGGGGACGTGCTCGGTACGCTGGCCGACGCCTCCGAATCGGCCCCAGCCCCCGCCGCCGCGCCGCCGCCGGGGCGCAACGGCGAGGTCACCGAGGCCGCCGCGCCGACCGCGTCACCGGTGGCGAAGCGCATGGCCGAGGAAAACAACCTGGACCTGCGGCTGGTGACGGGCAGCGGCCCCGACGGGCGCATCACCAAGGACGATGTCGCCAACTACCTGGAGCGCCGCCAGGGGACGCCGGAGACGGCCAACGCGCTGGCGCAGCAGAAGGCGGAACACACCGAGGACAGGGCCGTCGAGTACGCGACGCGCCCCGCCGCGCCTGCCCCTGCTGTCCCGACGCCGCCCCGCCCCTCCCCTCCGACTCCGCCGGAATTGGGGGCCGGGGGGCCATCCGGCCGGCCCGAAGAGCGCGTCCGCATGACCCGCCGCCGGCAGACCATCGCCACGCGCCTGGTGGAAGCCCAGCACACGGCGGCCATGCTGACCACCTTCAACGAGGCGGACATGAGCGCCGTCATGGAGATCCGTGCCCGCCGCAAGGACTCCTTCAAGGAGAAAAACGGCGTCGGCCTCGGCTTCATGTCCTTCTTCACCAAGGCCAGCATCGGAGCGCTGAAGGCCTTCCCCAACCTCAACGCCGAGATTCAGGGTACAGACATCCTGGTCAAGAAGTATTACGACATTGGCGTCGCCGTCTCGACGGAGGAGGGCCTGGTCGTCCCGGTCGTGCGGGACGCGGACAAGTTGACCTTCGCGGGCATCGAGAAGGCCATCGGCGACCTCGCCAAGCGCGCCCGCGAGGGCAAGCTGACCCTGCCGGAGTTGCAGGGAGGCACGTTCACCATCACCAACGGCGGCGTCTTCGGCTCCCTGCTGTCCACGCCCATTCTGAACGCCCCGCAGGTCGGGATACTGGGGATGCACAAGATTCAGGAGCGCCCGATCGTGAAAGACGGCCAGGTCGCCGCCCGCCCGATGATGTACCTCGCCCTCTCCTACGACCACCGCATCGTGGACGGCAGCGAGGCCGTGCGCTTCCTGGTCCGCATCAAGGAGCTGATCGAGGACCCGGAGAGCCTGCTGCTGGAAGGGTAGGAAAGCTCCCACCCCGGCTCGTTCCTCGCCACCGGAGGCCCCCGCCCCGGCGCATTCGCGCCACCCCTCCCCCGCAGGGCCGGGAGAGGGGCCGGCCACGCAAGGCCCTGCCTCTGGACAAGACGCGCCTGCCCCTTGCCACCGGCCCCTCTCCCATTCTTATGGGGGAGGGGTGGCGCGAATGCGCCGGGGTGGGGGCCATCTTTATTTTCCCCCGCTTTTGGGTATACACGCCATAGCCGCAACACAGAAAGGCAAACAGGCGTGCTTGAACACGAGCTTTTTACCCGCGTCCCCGAAAACCCCATCATCAAGCCTAGCGACCTCCCCTATCCCTGCGACTGCGTGTGCAACCCGGCGGCCCATCTTGTGGACGGCGAGGTGCTGCTGCTCCTGCGCGTGATTGACCAGGAGGGCGGCTCGCACATCACCGTCGCCCGCTCGCAAAGCGGCGTCACGGACTGGCGCATCGAGCATCAGCCGCTGCTGGCCCCCACCGACCGTAATTTGCCCTATGAGGTCTATGGCTGCGAGGACCCGCGCCTGACGTGGCTGGAAGACCGGCAGGAATACGTCATCACCTACACCGGCTATTCGCCCCTGGGTGCCGGCATCTGCATTGCCACCACGACCGACTTCAAGACGGCCCAGCGCTTCGGACTCGTCATCGCGCCCAACAACAAGGACGCCGCCATCTTTCCGCGCCAGATCAAGGGCAAGTACTGGATGCTGCACCGGCCCGCCCTGGGCGACATGGAACACATCTGGCTGGCGGAGAGCGAGGACTTGGTCCACTGGGGGCGACCCTGGATGATCATCGAGGAGCGCGGCGGGCCGTGGTGGGACGGCCTGAAGGTCGGCGGCGGGCCGACGCCGATCGAGACGCGGGATGGATGGCTCATCATCTTCCACGGCGTCAAGGGCACGGCGCACGGCCCCATCTACCGAGTCGGCCTGGCCCTGCTGGACCTGGATGACCCGCGCAAGGTGATCCGCCGCCTGCCCCGCTGGGTCTTCGGCCCGAAGGCCCCGTATGAGGCCACCGGCTTCATCCCCGGCGTCGTCTTCCCGACGGGCACTGTGATGATGAACGGCGACCTGTACCTGTACTACGGCGCGGCGGACACGCGCGTCGGCCTGGCGAAGACAAAGGTGCAAACGCTGCTGACCGCGCTCAAGGACGAGGGAAAATGATCGCCCCTTCTACATGACGACCTGATTCGGATGATTCAGCAAGGCGAAAAGGTGCTGGTGCAGCCAGAGATAGGCGATCCCCAGGAAAGCGGCCAAGCCGAAATAGGCCACGCCTACCTTCCAGCGATCTGAGGCGGTGGCCTGATAGTAAGGATCGGCACTCGGTTGTGCCTTCCAGCCGCCGATGATGCGCGGCAGACTGAGCAAGGCCAGTATCCAGATGAGCGGATTGCGCGGCGCGATCACGAAGAGAAGGACGACCCCCAGCGCCAGCAGCTTCGGCGAAAAGACCGGCGAGATCCAGCCGCCATCCAGTGGGGCCATGGGCGCGAGGTTAAAGAGATTGATCCAGAAGCTGAACAGGGCCAGCAGCAGCCAGAACCCCGATCCCGTCGCCAGATAAACGCCGATGCAGCCGACGCCGGCCAGGGTGCCGAAGATCGGCCCCATGATTCCGATGAAGGCGTCTTCCACCACGTTTTTCCCGCCGCGCTTGAGCGAGACGAACGCGCCCATCAGCGGGACGAAGATCATGGCGGTAGACGGAATACCTCGCAGGCGTCCGGCAATAGCGTGCCCGCACTCATGAATGAAGATAAGCAGGACGATGGCGACCCCAAATTTCCAGCCCCCGTAGTACATGCCCCAGACCCACATCGAGAGCAGCATGGAGCCGCCGGTCAGCAGAATCTTGCCGAATGTCAGCAGCTTCAGGCCGATCAGCAGGAACTTGAGCTTGGCGAGCAGGGCCAGCACGGGCGCGCCGATCTTGGCGAGCACGAGCAGGATCGTCGCCAGCGCGCCCACGATCCCGCCACGATCCTTGAGTTGTTGCAGGCGCGACGGGTTCTGCGGCGCGGCGTAGTGCGGCGTTTCCGGCGCGGGCGGGATGGCCGCCCGCGCGCGCTCGGCCAGCATCTGCCGCCGGATTTCCTCTTCGATTTCGTTCTGAGGCGTCATGTCTTTCTTTACGTGGGGCGGGCAGTGGGACGTTCGCCGGGCACAGGAGGAAATCCTTTCCACCTCAGGCGGAACAGCTTTTCTTTGTCACGGCGACCATCCGGCCAATCCCCATGCTGAAGGCCGACGCGGCGCGCCCCTACGGGCGTCGGTGAAACACCAGCCATTCCAGGGTCAGGAAGACGAGAGCGGCGGCGGCGAGGTCGGTCCAGAGGTCGTCCTTGACGCGCTGGGCCAGCGGCACGGCGGCCAGGTTCGCCGCCGCGCCGGGGTGGTTCAGCTTGGGGTGCGGCTGCACGGCCAGTGTGCTCTCGTCCTTGTCCAGCAGGTTAACCGCGAACGGGTAGTCCGCGCCCCCGGCGTGGGCGTGATAGAGGCCCGCCTGCTCCGTGCCGTCGTAGACGACGATGCCGCCCGTCAGCGGCGCGGCCACGGAGGCCGTGCTGCCGTCGGGGCGGGTGATGGAGACACTCGACAGCCCCGCGGGCAGAGTCAGCGAGGCGACGCCGCCGGTGGGGGTGTCCGGGGCGGACGCGCCCAGGCCGCCCGCCGCCGTCAGCCACTGCACGGCGTTGGTCAGGAAGATCGGGAACGAGACCCGCACGGGCCAGTCCGAGTCGTGGATGTCGAAGGCGACGGAGAGGACGCGCAGGCCGTTGTGCTCCCCGGCGGCGATCATCGGCCCGGCGTCGGCCTCGGCCAGCGTCTGGCCCCAGGGCGTCGCCGTGGTGTCAGGCATTACGCCCAGGTGCAGCCCCTCTAAATCCACAAACCGCATCACGGGATGCGTCCGGTTCTGGTCCACGAGCTGCGGATCGCTGGCGTCGCCGCCGGAGGCCGCCAGCGGCGTCTGAGCCGAGAATTGGTGGAAGATCAGGTAGTTGCCGGGCGGCAGCGGGTCGGCGGGCAGCCAGTTGTCCAACACCACCATCGCGTAGCCCGCCCCATTATTGCCCAACGTGGCGAACTCGCCCGGCGCGCACCCCTTCAGCGTCACGTCCGGGTCCAGGTTCAGGCCGTTCTCCAGGAACATGTTGCCATCCGTGACCAGCAGAATCCGGCGCTGACGCGGCGCGGGCAGGACCAGCGACGCCTGGTTGTCCGCCGCCAGGTCGTCGCGGACGTCGTCCAACCGGGCCGTGATGACGCCGCCCTGCTTCAAGAGCGGCGAGTTGAACGTCTCGGACTGCGACCCATCCGTCAGCGTCAGCGCGCGGGCGTCAATCAGCCGCCCGTCTTTGAGCAGGGACAGAGTCCCGCCATTGGGAACGCCGGCACCCAGGTTCTGCACCTGCACGAACACCTCGTAGTTGCCCGTGACGGGATTGCGGCGACCGTCCATCGCGGTGAGAGCGACGTTGTCGGGGCTTTGGGTGCCGATGGGAACGAACCGGACATCCGTTGTGCCGAGCGGCAGCGCGTCCAGCTTGCGCGCGTCATCGGCGGCATACGTGCCGTCCGAGAAGACCCGTATCTCCGCGCCGGGCCGGGAGCCGACCAGCGACTGCGCCAGCGTCAGCGCCGCCGGCATGTCGGCCACCGTGTCCGTCGCCGCCGCGCCGTCAATGGCGTTTCGGAGACGGCGCTTGTCGGTCGTGTAGCCGACCAGGGAGACGGGCTTGTTGGCGGCGGCGATCACCGTCGCCACGTCGTTCGGCCCCATCTCCCGGTCCACGAACTCCTGCGCCTCCCGCTTCGCCGCCGCCAGCCGGGAGGGCGACACGTCGGTGGCGTTCATGGAGGCCGCCGTGTCAATGATGAGGGCGATGTTGCGGCCCTGTGTGGCCCGCCCGTAGACGAAGGGGCGGGCGAGGGCGAGGATAAGCAGGAAAGCGGTCAGCAGTTGCAGAAACAGCAGCAGGGAGCGCCGCAGCCGCTGGAACGGCGCATTGGCCTGGTTCTCCTGCAGGAGCGCTCGCCAAAGATAGAGCGATGAGACCTCCACGTCCTGCCGGCGCAGCTTGAGCATCCAGAGGACGAGAATGGCCCCGCCCAGCGGCAGCAGCCAGAGCAGGTTGAGGGGGTTGAAAAGGTTCATCGGCGTATGAACGTCACTGTCTTACAGCACCCGCTGGCGGCGCATTTCCTGACGCACCTGCGGGACCGGACCACCAAGCCGGCCCTGTTCCGGCTGCTGTGCAAGCGGCTGACCGTGCTGCTGGCCGTGGAGGCGTCGGCCCACCTCGCGCTGCGCCCCCGCATCATTGAGACGCCGCTGGAGCCGTTTGAGGGCCGGGTGCTGGACGAGCCACTGGTCGCCGTGCCCGTGCTGCGCGCCGGGCTGGGGATGCTGGACCCCCTCGTGGAGTTCTTCCCCGACGTGTCGGTCGGCTACATCGGCCTGGAGCGCGACGAGGCGACGGCCGTTGCCTCCTCCTATTACGCCAAGCTGCCGCGCATGAGCGGCCGGACCACGCTGGTGCTGGACCCGATGCTGGCGACGGGCGGCTCCGCCGACCAGGCGATTGCGACCGTCAAGGCCGCCGGCGCGGGCCAGGTCCTGATGCTCTCCATCGTCGCCGCCCCGGAGGGCGTCACGCGGGTAAACGCCGCCCACCCCGACGTGCCGATCTTCACGGCGGGCCTGGACCGCGGCCTGAACGACCGGAAATACATCCTGCCCGGCCTGGGCGACTTCGGCGACCGACTGTATGGGACCGAGAGCACCTGACCCTGCCGCGGAATACCTAACCCTGCTGCTCGTTCCTCGCAGCGGTCCCTTCCCCGCAAGGGAAGGGGAAGAGAGGAAGGGCTTTCGCCTCTACCCAGGCCCTCCCCTCGTCCCTTCCCTGGCAGGGAGGGGACAGGCCGCTCGCGGCCAGGGGTAGGTCTTCAGTATTTTACCGCAGCAGCCCGCCCTTCCGCAGGTATTGCAGGATCACGTCCTCGAACGGAACGCCCGTGGACGAGCGCACGTAGTCCATGCCGTAGCGCGAGGCCATCTGTTGCAGGCCGTCGCAGAAGGACTGGAGCTGCGCGTCGTACTGGGCCAGCAGGTAGGGCGAGATGCTGACCTCGCGGGCCTCGCCGGTCTCGGCGTCCAGCAGGCGCAGGTCGCCGGTCAGGGTCGGGCGCATCTCCTCTTCGTCCAGGATGTGCAGCAGGACCACCTGGAAGCGGCGGGCGAGCAGGGCCTTGAGGCCCTTGACGTAGCTGTCATCAAAGAAGTCGGAGATCACGACGGCGATGCCGATGTTCTTGGCGCGCTGCGCGTACTCGGCGAGCGCGGGGCCGAAGCGGGTCTCGCCGCCGACGGGCATCTTCCGTTCCAGGAACTGGAAGAAGGCCATGATGCCGGGCTTGCCGCGCGTCGGCGGCATCATCTCGCCGAGCGCGCCGCTGAAGGAGGCGCAGGTGACGCGGTCGTACTCGGAGAGCGCGATGTAGCCGAGCGCCGCCGCCACGCGCCGGGCGTAGTCGGCCTTGGTCAGCGGCCGGCCGAAGCCCATGCTCTTGCTGGTGTCCATGAGCAGGTGGATGCTGAGGTCCTCCTCCTCCACGAACAGCTTGAGGAACAGCTTTTCCAGACGCCCGTAGGCCTTCCAGTCCACGTACCGCAGGTCGTCCCCGTTGATGTACTCGCGGTAGTCGGCGAATTCAATGGACGAGCCGCGCTTGATGGAGCGCCTCTCGCCCTTCGTCTGCCCCGCGAAGACGCGCTTGGAGACGATGTTAAGCGCCTCCAGCTTCTTCAGAAACGCGGGGTCCAGGATGGTTTGCGTCGTGGCCATAAGCCCATTTTATTGTAGCATATCGGAGGGGGGAGTTCGTCATGCGGTGTCCAGACTGTGGTGATCGCCTGCGCGGTGGGCAGACCGAGTGTCCGCGCTGCGGCTGGCAGCGTCCGCCGGCGGTGGATCAGCCAGCCCGGCCCCGCCGGGGGAAAGCGCTCGTTGCGTTGGCGATGGTCGGCGTGTTGATCGTGGGGGGCTTGCTGGCGCATGACCGGATACGGGCCCGCCGCCAGGAGCGGGCGACGCAGGCGCGCCTACGCGCCATCTTTGATCCCGCCGACGGCCCCTGCCGCAACGGCGTGGAGGTCCCTTGCCGGGACGCCATCAGGAAACTGCGCGCGATGCGGGACCGCTCCGACGCCTCCTTTCTGTTGGGCGACCTGCGCGTGGCCCGCTACCTGCGGGCGCGCCCCGACGGAGGCGTCCTGGCAAGACGGTGGCGGCGGGATCAGATCGGCGCGGACGAGCTGACGGCGCTCGGCAACGAGGCGCTGGACAAGAATCTCATCGTGTTCCGCAGCTTCTGGATGTACGCCAACGTCAAGCGGCAGCACTTCCCCGTGCCGGGCTTCATCATCCCCCCGCCGCGCTTTAGCCGCTGACACGGAACGTGAAAACACGGGAGCGGTGATACAAATGTACCAATCACTGATGGTCTTCACTGGTGGTGATGTTCGGCATCTTCAGCCTGCTCTTCCTCGGCTTCGGCGTGAAGGCGTTTCGGTCAAACCACCTATCCTTGTGGAAGATGTGATGGGCGGCACTGCTCCATGCGGCAGGTTGTGCCTTGCT
The DNA here is from genome assembly GCA_019239955.1 of Armatimonadota bacterium. Lineage (GTDB taxonomy): Bacteria > Armatimonadota > Armatimonadia > Armatimonadales > Capsulimonadaceae > JAFAZD01. The sequence continues at coordinate 16,844 of JAFAZD010000229.1, forward strand.
CAGTGTGAGATGCTCCCTCTGGGCTACCAACTTGTCTTTCCATGTCCCGGAGGCACTGTTACTTCTGTTAGGGCTGGCTGGCCCGGCCCTGATAATCAGTGCCTCCTCTATTTCTTTGCGTTCCAGCAGGAAAGCAGTCAAAATGGGAACACCGCCCGTTCAGCAGCCACGAGCAGACAGAACGGTTTGGCCCCCGCCGCCGAACGTGGAGCCGCCCGGGAACGGATAAATTGCCCTTGCCCAACATTGAAGGCAGCCGCCCCATGAAGTATCAAAGCAAACAGATGCGAAGACGAACCGGCTTGCCCGCGCTGGCGCTCCTGGCTGGCCTGCTCCTGACCGGATGCGGTCACTCCAACTCCGGCTCCAACGGCGGCACTGTCGCCGTCACGCCGCAGTCCAACACGGGGCCGCGACAGACGGTGCTGCTGCCGGATCAGCAGACCGGCGCGCCTCTGGAGCCTGACCCCCGCATGACGCCGGGGGACACGCTCGATGTCACCGTGCAGGACATCTGCGTTCCGGGGTACACTCAGAAGGTCCGCAACGTGCCGCAGGAGGTCAAGCGGCAGGTGTACGCGGAGTACGGCATCACGAGCCACCGGCCCGGCGAGTACGAGGTGGACCATCTCATCAGCCTGGAACTCGGCGGCTCCAACTCGGTCAAGAACCTGTGGCCGCAGTCCTACGAGACTCAGCCCTGGAACGCGCACGTCAAGGACGACCTGGAAAACAAGCTGCACGAGATGGTCTGCTCCGGGCAGCTGGATCTGGCGACGGCCCAGCACGAGATTGCCACCGACTGGATCGCGGCCTACAAGAAATACTTTCATACCGACCAGCCGCTGGCGGGCGGCGGCTTCCAGACTGCCGGTTATACGCGCCATCGCCGGCGTCGTGAGAACTTTCAGCCGCTGACGAGCACACCGGAAGAGAATGGCGGCGGCAACGGCCAAGTGTGGGTCAATACCCGTTCGGGCAAGTATTTTCACGCCGGCTCGCCCTACTACGGCAACACCAAGCAGGGCGAGTATCTGACCGAGGAGCAGGCCCAGCAGCAGGGCTACACCCCCGCGCGTGGGCAATGATCTCTATCAGTCCCGCAGGGACTTTCCTTCCCGGAAGAATAGCCCGGCTCTTCAGAGCCGGGTGACGCTTCCCAGAGAACCACATGGCCAGCAACCACAAACTGACCGGCGTGCTGAAAGGTCGCCGGATCACGAGCACGTCCAACCAGAACAATGTCCTGACGGTCGGCTTCGACGACGGCTCGACCATGACCGTCAAGACTGCAGGCTCGTCCAATAGCGCCTCTACGGGATCGGCCATCGCCGCCGTGCGCCAGCAGGACACCACGCTGCACCTGGACTTTGAGAACGGCCAGACCCTGACCGTCCAGACCGCCGAGCCGACAGCCAGCGTCATGGTGCGCGACAAAGATCACAGGCTGGAATATGCGGATTAGACAGGACGGCGGGAGCAACGTGACCGGGGGGGATGTTTCCCAACAGGGACCCGTTTCGCCACGTTGCCCGCAGGAGACTCCCATGCGCCATTTCGTCCTGCCCTGCTTCGCCCGCGTCCTCAGCGCGGCGGCGCTCACCTTCGCCTGCGTCCTTCCCGGCCTCGCCGCCCCCGCGTCGGCCCAGAGCGCGGCGGCGCAGCCTGCTCCCGTCCAGAGCCACAAGCTTTTCCTGCGCTACCACACGCCCAGTGAAATGCTCCACGCACTCGGCTGGGACTCAGCGAGGCAGGCCACCACTCGGAAGACGGATGCCGCCGCTCCCGCTCAGGCACAGCAACGCATCCCCCTGCCATCGGGCGTGGATCACATCAACGTCAATGAGGCAGACAACAGCCTGATGATCTACGCGACGCCGGGCGGCTTCAATCAACTCAAGGAGATCGTTAGGAACCTGGACATCGCCCCCCGGCAGGTCCAGATCAGGATGGAGTTCGTGACGGCAAGCGCGGACGAGGTGAACTCTTTGGGCATCAATTTTGCCCCGGTCCCGCTGGCGAGTCCGTCACCCGAAACGGCCGGGAACGCTGATGTCCCCGCGTCGCCCGCGAAGGCCCTCCTTGTCTCCGGGAACGTGGCGATGCAATTGTACCAGGCGTTGACTAAGCGGCCGGGCAGGATCGTGGCGGCGCCGGTCATCACCGACACAAACGGCGTCCCCGCATCGGTGGATTTTTTCGTCTCTTCCCAGAAGGGAGTCCAGGCCGACAACGCGATAAAGATTATCCCCCGCATCAACGCCGATGACACCGTGACATTGACCCTGACCCTGCCGTCACCGTGGAGCACAGGCCCCGCCACAGCCTCGGCCGCCCCATTCACAACCACACAAACCATCCGCAGCGGCCAGACAACGGCGCTGGCCCTTCCCTATTCCGCCGCCAAGTCAGGAGCGAAGAGAACCGGACGCAACGACACGCTGCAAATCATTTTCGTCTCCCCGACCATCATAGACACCGACAACAGCCCGAAGACGCCGCCCGCACATTGAAGGAGACCCCATGAAACCCACATCCCCGTACCGCATCTCCCCCACCGTTTTGCTTGCCGCCCTGAGCGCGCTGGCGGTGGTTCCCGCACACGCGCAGGTTACGGTCGCGCCCCCCGTTTACCCCGTTGCGCCGCCCATGGGCGGGTATAGCCCGTATGGACCGACGGGGGGAGCAGGCTTCTCGCCCATTTATCCGGGGCAGCCCGGTCCGGGCGGCAACCCCTATCAGCCGGGGTATCCGGGGACGCCCGCCTATCCGGGGCAGACGACGTACCCAGGGCAGACGACTCCCGGACGGCAGGGCTTTCCGGGGATGCCCGGCCTGGGGCGCAACATTCCCACATTGCCGGATGGCATTGACCAGCTTTACGCCGTCCAGGGCGACAACTCGCTGCTGCTGTTCGGGACCAAGGAGGGCTATGAGACGGCGCGGGAGATAGTACGCAACATTGACGGCGACCTGGACATCGTACGCACCCAGATCGCGCTGGTCAAGACCACGCGTGGCGGCCTCGCGGCATTGGGCGTGACACTGACGGACGATCCCCTGACGGCAGCCAACATCGCCAAACTGGTGGCCGCGCGTCAGGCCGGCAAGCTGCGGGACTCGGACGTGGTGCGGATCACGACGCGCGAGAACACGGTCGTGGACGCCCTGTTGGGGGAGCGGGGGGAATTGCCGCTGTCCATCGTGCCGCGCGTCGCCAAAGACGGCGCGGTCGCGGTGGAGATGGCCCAGCCCGTCTCCATCACGGTCTCGGCCCCGTCGCGCGAGACAACAGTGGTGGCGCTGCCGGGTTCCGGCAAGGAGAGCACGGCCTCCGTCTCGCTGCTGTTCGTCACGCCGACCATCCTGCCCAGCGACTACCGGCCGGGGAGGTAAGAAGATACCCCTCACCCCGGCGGCAAGCCGCCGACCCTCTCCCTCACGGGGAGAGGGTCGTTGCTGTCCGAGCCTCCTCCGTCCCCCCTTCTCCCCTCCGAGGGAGAAGGGGTCGGGGGATGAGGGGGCACCGGCGGGGCCGGGGGATGAGGGGACGGTTCCCCCTACACCGGCAGGAACGTCTTCAAAATCACCACGTCCTTGTCCCCAGCCTGGAGAGTGTACTCGCCCAGCGCGGCGGGCAGAACGTAGGAGCGGCCCTGTTCCAGCGTCGCGCCGCCGACCGTCGCCGTGCCCGCGTGCAGGAACAGGTGATGGAAGCCGTCGGCCAGGGGCTGCGGCAGAGACTCGCCCGCCGCCAGGCTCAGGCGATCCATGGAGAAGTAAGGCGTGCGGAAGATGGACTCGACCTTCACGCCCCGCGCCTCGGCGATGACCTCCGGCTTGCGGATGTGGCGGGACAGGTCGTTATGGGCCGGGTCCTGCTCGATGGTGCCCAGGTAGTCGGCGACGTGGGTGGGACGAACGCCGCCGTCGTCCAGGAATTTGCCCTTGTCGAAGCCGCGCATGGAGCAGCGGTCGTCGGGCACGTCAATCTGCACCTCATAGACCAGGTTGCCGTCGGGGAAGCGCGCGTCGTCCTCTTCCCAGGAGTGGTGGATGCCGCCCGCCGTCAGGTCCACGACGTCGTCCGTCTGCGCCTCCACGACGTTGACGTAGGCATACGGGTCCAGCGTCTGGATGCGCTGCTTGGCCTGGGCACGGGCGTCCTCCACCGGGCGCTTGCCGGCCTTGACCTGCTCGCTCAGACGGTGCATCTCGTCGTCAATGGCATGCAGGACGCGGGAGTAAGCCTCGAACGACGTGCCCGCTTTCAGGCCAAAGGTATACAGTCCGGGGGCGAGATAGAACCAGGCCTCCGGCTTCGGCTCCCAGTGCCCGCGCTGCTTGCCTTCCGGCAGGTGGACCTGGAACGAGTTCCCCTTTGCCTGTGTCAGCTTGATCAGCAGCGACAGGTCCGTGCCGAACTTGTCCACCACCGGCTGTCCCAGCAGC